>OZ244943.1:326388-652777 GCA_965222305.1 Reichenbachiella sp. | reverse complement strand
CGAGCCTTATCCTCCAGTTCGTCAAGCTCAGGGTCCGTAGCGATTTCATTCTCCAGTATCCACTCGCGCATTTTTTTCAAGCAGTCATATTGCTGCTCCCACTCCAACCTTTCCTTGGTCTTGTATCGCTCATGTGAGCCAGAAGTAGAATGCCCCTGAGGTTGGGTCAGCTCGACCACATGCACCAGTACCGGCACATGCTCATTTCTTGCGATGGTTTCTGCCTTTTGAAAGGCCTCCAACAGACGCACGTAATCCCATCCATTGACTTCAATGATTTCAATGCCTTGTTCTTCCTCATTCCGCTGAAAGCCGGCCATGGCCTTGGATATACTACTTTTTGTAGTTTGATATTTGTTGGGCACCGAGATCCCATATTCATCATCCCATACAGCCAAAATCAAGGGTACCTGCAATACACCGGCAGCATTCATCATTTCAAAGAAATGTCCCTCAGAAGTGGAGGCATTTCCAATCGTACCAAAGGCTACCTCGTTCCCGTTATCGGAAAGTTTAGAAAACTGATGAAGATCCTTATTCTGTCTGAAAAGCTTGGAGGCATAACCCAAACCCAACAACCTTGGAATTTGTGCAGCGGTACAGGAAACGTCAGAGGCCGAATTTTTTGATTGTGTAAAATCGACCCATTCGCCGTGTTCATCAACAGATCGTGTTCCAAAATGGCTGTTCATCATCCTGCCTGCCGAGGAAGGGTCTGCGGCTACATCAGTATGGGCGTATAGCTGAGCAAAAAACTCCTGAACTGAAAGCTCTCCAATGGCAAACATGAAAGTCTGGTCCCTGTAATAACCTGACCGAAAATCGCCATTTTTAAAGACCTTAGCCATGGCAATCTGGGCGATTTCCTTGCCATCACCAAATATCCCAAACTTGGCCTTGCCCATAAAAACTTCCTTCCTGCCAGCATAGCTGACTTCACGACTTTCATAGGCAATACGATAGTCATCCAACACCTCTTTTTTCGAGATTTGGACGCTTGATATTTTTTCTAAAGGTTTCAAGGAGTAATACTTATCAAATTGAAAGGCAGGCCTTTTCAGCCTTGTCTACAAATATAGTTATTTCGTTTTACGGATCAAACTATAAATAGATTTGAACAGAATTTTATTATATTTATCATAACAATTTTAACTCAAACAGAATATAATATTGAATTAATAAAATATTCAAAATTAATAATCTAAAATAAACACATTACCAATAATTGGATTTCATCAAATAACAAACCCCAAAGAAAATGATAGTAGGTGTCCCAAAAGAAATTAAAAACAACGAAAACCGAGTGGGGATCACCCCTGCCGGAGTGAGTGACCTGATCAATGATGGTCACAAGGTATATGTTCAAAGCACCGCGGGTGTTGGCAGTGGATTCGAAGACCAGGACTACATAGATGCAGGAGCCAATATTTCAGCGACCATAGAAGACACCTATGACATAGCCGACATGATCGTAAAGGTCAAGGAGCCGATCGAACCCGAGTATTCTTTGGTCAAGGAGAATCAGACTTTATTCACCTACTTTCATTTTGCTTCAAGCGAACCCTTGACCCGAGCCATGATTGATCGAAAAGGAGTCTGCATCGCTTATGAAACAGTGCGAAAGAAAGACGGATCACTTCCCTTGCTCATCCCCATGTCTGAAGTGGCTGGCAGAATGTCTGTGCAGCAAGGAGCCAAGTACCTGGAAAAGCCGATGCAGGGACGAGGCATACTGCTGGGTGGTGTACCAGGAGTGAGCCCTGCTAAAGTAATGATCCTTGGAGGCGGAATCGTAGGTACGGAAGCTGCTAAAATGGCGGCTGGCCTCGGTGCAGATGTGACCATTCTTGATCTTAATCTTGCACGACTTAGACATCTCAGTGAAATCATGCCAGCCAACGTCCGAACCATCATGTCTTCGGATTTTAATATACGTCGGATGATTCGAAACCATGATTTGATCATTGGGGCGGTGCTGATACCCGGAGCGAAAGCACCAAAACTGATAACCAAAGACATGCTGCAGGATATGAGACCTGGCACTGTGCTCGTAGATGTAGCGGTAGACCAGGGCGGATGCTTTGAAACTACTAAACCTACCACACATCAGGATCCGGTGTACTCAATAGAGGGTGTATTGCATTACAGCGTGGCCAATATGCCTGGCGCTGTGCCTTATACCTCTACCCTGGCCTTAACAAACGCAACACTGCCCTATGTAAAGCAGCTCGCCAACAAAGGATGGAAGGACGCATGCAAAAGCAGCAAAGACCTGAGAGAAGGCCTAAACATCATAAACGGAACGGTAGTGCACGAGGGAGTAGCCAAAGCCTTTGACCTGGAATGGAAAGAGGCTCAAGTGTTTATCAACTCCTGATAGCGGGGTATATGATCTAAGAATTGGGCAGGTTGGGCATCGGACGGCTGGGTACAACAAAAATGTGCCATGCCGTTCGTTACGATCAGGTACTGCGCACCAATCACCTTGTTGTAGACCGACGCCTGCTCAAATACTTTTTGGGTGATTTTGGTGTCGTGCGTTTTGCATTCGACCAGTACGAGTGGCTTGCCTTCATTGGAATAAATAAGGATATCCGGTCGCTTTGATTTCCGATTGTAGGAAATACCTCCCTCTACTTTCATAAGTGAAAGCGGATATCCAAGCTTATTCAGATATAAGATGAAATTTTGGCGAATCCACTCTTCGGGAATTAAGGCTACATATTTTTTCCTGACAGGGTCCCAAATCTCCTCAGAGCCCTCGCTCGATCTCATGCGAGGTGAATAGTCCGGGAGATTAAGCCTGGGTAGCGCCATCGTGCTGGTAGGTTTCGTTTTTCGTGGCTTTCGACATCAAAAGCAACACTATACCGATCACAAAAAACAACATCAAAGCAAGTGTGCTGTTTCGCATAGAACCCGTCCACTGCTCAATGAACCCGAATGAAAAAGTACCCGCAACGATCGAGAGCTTTTCCACCACGTCATAAAAACTGAAATAGGAAGTATTATCAATAGAACCAGCAGGAATGAACTTGGAAAACGTAGACCGTGACATAGACTGGATACCACCCATTATCAAACCGATCACTACAGCCAAGCCATAAAATTCATACTCGGTCTGAATGATGTAGGCAAAATAGCACGACACCAGCCAGATAAAAAGCATGATCAAAATCGAGATGCCGTTGTTGTACCGTCTGGAAACACCTGCGAATAAGTAAGCTCCAAATATGGCGAGCAGTTGCAGCACTGTCACTGTAATGATTAGTTTGGTGGCCCCTAGTTGAAGCTCCTTTTCTCCAAAAGTAGCCGCCAAGTGCATCACGGTTTGTACACCGCAGCTAAAAAAAAAGAAGGCTAGCAGATAAACCTTGGCTACCCGTAGATTCTGAAGTTCATGAAACACCTTTCGTATTTCACGAAAGCCTTTGACCAGCAAATGATCGTCAGAATGTTTTGCTGACACTCCCTTTGGCAGGAAATGGAAACTGTATTGTGCAAAGCCAAACCACCAAAGCCCCACCATGAGGAACGATATCCTTACAGCCTCTGACTTGTTCTCCAAACCAAACGTTCCATGCATTTCGATCACCACAAAACTGACCAATAGCAAGATCACACTACCTATATATCCATAGGCATAGCCTCTTGCACTCAGTTTATCATACTTATCCTCTGATGTAATCTCCGGTAAAAACGCGTTGTAAAATACGAGACTACCGGAATAGCCTATTCCCGCACATATCGCAGCGATGATTCCGTATTCTACGTTTTTGCCTGTAAACCAAAATAGGGCCAGAGTGGAAGCAGAACCCAGGTAGGTGAAAAACTTAAGAAACATCTTTCGTCTACCTCCATAGTCCGCAATACCTGATAGCAATGGTGACAGGATGGCCACAATCAAGAATGCAGCCGACACCTGGTAAGAATACAACACAGTATTGACTATCTCGAAACCAAAAAAAGTCACCACTTCTCCACCAAAAGCTTCACGGGTCACGCCATTGTAATAGATGGGGAAAATGGTAGAGGTGATCACCAACAAGTACGACGAATTGGCCCAGTCGTACATGCACCATGCTTTTTGTATTTTTTCTATCGAGTGTTTCATACAAAAAAAGGTCTCCTCATCAGAAAAGACCTTTTTAAAATTTATTTGAGATTTATTTTATTCAACTCTCTTTGAGGAGCTGTAAAGAACCTTACGTGCATTAGCCTCACGCAATTCTTCCTGAACATCAGACACAATACCCATCTTGGCTTCTACATCCACCTTGAGTGCCATTGTAATCTGATCTCTTTCTGCTTCACTCAACTTGTCCTTTTCTTTACTTACAAACATTACTATGTCCTTAGTATCGATAAAGACGTCATTCACCTGAATCTTTGGTTCTGTACCAAACTGATCCACCTTCTTAGGCTTTCCGATGAAGATATTACTCACCAGCGACTTTCTTTCCAACTTACTCAACTGAGTAGATTTTGGAAGCTTTTGCTCCACCATGATCGTCTGATCCCTCAAAACGGTAGTCACCATAAAGAAGAACAACAACATGAAGATAATATCCGGCAAAGCCGCGGTAGGTATATCCTGACTGGTACCTGAACTTTTCTTAAACTTTGACATATTATCCTCCTATTTTGTTTGGTTCTGCAATAGAGATCGCCCTCGGTATGCCCTCACGAGCAGCCTGATACATTGCCTTTTGCTCCGGATCTTTCTTGTCGAGGTTCAAAAACTCCTCGGCAGAAATCCCAACTCTTTGGCCATATATCTCATTGTAGGCGGCATTGATCTCATCCAGTACGCTGATGTACAATTCATAACTCGTACCCCGATCGGCCTTGAACGAAACTACTGCTTCCTTCGGCTCGTCAGATGAGTCCTTCTTCCTTCCCCGGGAGTTGACATAACTCCTAAGGGTAGCAGGCAGGCTATTGTACAACGCCACACCATCTGTAGAAGGATTTCCAAAATTCAGCACAAAATCCTTGATCATTTCTCTCAACTCAGTCACGTCCTCCAGGGGTTCATCCTCCACCAGGAGTCTGTCCAAAGAGTTGGCCTGAATCTTAAAAATGTTCTTATCGTGCTTGTTTACCTCCGGAGGTGGCTCATTCGGGTCAGGCTTAGGAGGCAATAGCATCGCGATTCCTTTGTCACTTGCTATGGTGGTAGTCACCAAAAAGAAGATCAACAAAAGGAAGGCAATGTCTGCCATCGAACCTGAGTTCACCTCGGTACTAGGTCTGTTTTTTCCTTTAGCCATGTGAATTATTTAATAGCTTTTACAATCTCAGTATAAAGTATCCCACCTACCGCTACAGCCGCAGCGATGTACATGGTGATGATACTGCCCCCAATAAACTTTGAGGTAGACTCTCCTACTTCAAACTTGGTATATACCTCAGTCACCTCAGATCCGCTGATCGCCCATGATATCACGAATATCACGATCAAAGCACCTATCGCAGCCCCGGCCTTTACGAAAGACTTGGGGTCATTGGCGATATGGATCAAAGGGAAAATGATGGCAGACAGCCCAGCCAACAAGGCCAGCGCATATCCTACGTAAAGTGATATATCTATAAAATCCATTGTGTCTTATTTATATATCAAACAATTACTTAGATGCAGACTGCTTCACCAAAATGTCTATCAAAGAGATAGAGGCGTCTTCCATTGAGTTTACCAAAGAGTCAATTTTAGAAACGAGGTAGTTGTAAAACAACTGAAGGATAACCGCAACGATCAGACCACCTACTGTAGTCAAAAGTGCAACCTTGATACCTCCTGCAACCAATGATGGAGAGATGTCCCCTGCTGCTTCGATCGCATCAAATGCACCAATCATACCGATTACTGTTCCCATGAAACCAAGCATTGGAGCCAAAGAGATGAAAAGTGAAATCCAAACCATTCCTTTTTCAAGCTTACCCATTTCTACAGAACCGTAAGCGATGATTGATTTCTCTACCATTTCAACACCTTCAGACATTCTCATCAATCCCTGAACGAATATTGATGCCACTGGGCCTTGAGTATTTCGGCAAACATCCTTTGCTGCTTCTACACCACCTGAGCTCAACGCATCTTCTACCTGGCTCAATAATTTTTTCGTGTTGGTAGTCGCAAGGTTCAAAGTAATGATCCTTTCGATAGCTACCGCTAGTCCGAGGACAAGACAAATGAGTACGATACCCATAAACTCCCATCCACCTTCAATAAATTTCTCTTTTACGATTTGATGAAATCCTGGATCTTCTACTGGAGATTCGTATACATCTGGAGTCTCTTCCACGATATCCTCTTCTACTACTGCTTCCTCTACTACTTCTGTAGAATCTACCATAGCTTCTGTGGAATCAGTCTCTACCATAGTCTCCTCATCCTGAGCAGTAGCTTGAAACTGTGCCAGTGCAAAAACACCAGTAATCATCAACAATGCAATTATTCTTTTCATGGTTTAATTTTTAATAATAAATCTTCAAATAAAGGTTATAAAGTATGCTAATATTCCTTGTTCAAATAAAGCGCGGAGAGGAAGGGATTCGAACCCCCGGTACCCTTTTGGGGCACACTCACTTTCCAGGCGAGCACCTTCGACCACTCGGCCACCTCTCCTCTACAATAATTAATTTTTTACAGGCGACAAATAAATTATAAAATTATGCTATATGCAAATTACTCCTTACAATTCTTAGAATGCACAAATCACAAGCTTAGTTCGCCCCTGAGCGGTATTTGGAGCATTTTTTCCATTTCCTTTTTGTCTGCCGTATTGGCGAGCAAATGCATGATTTTCGTCAGAGCAGCTTCTGTGGTTAAATCATGTCCGCTCACCACGCCCATTTGCTCCAATCGACTGCTCGTGGCATACTTACCGTGAACTACATTGCCTCCTACACATTGAGAAACATTCAAAACAGTCACGCCTCTGTCGATAGCCTCCTGCAGGACTTCAAGAAATGCGTCATTTGTCATGATATTACCCGAACCAAACGACTCCATGACCAGGCACTTGACGCCCGAAGCAACAATGGCACGCAGCGAATCCATATGCATTTCAGGAAAGAGCTTCACTAGGGCGACACCCCTGTCCATCTCAGGGTAAAAACTCAGGGACTCTTTGCTGCTTCTGTATAGATAGGCTTGATGGAAGGTGATTTCAACCCCTGCTTCCGCCAAAATCGGATAGTTCTCAGATTCAAAAGCTCCGAAGTTGCTGCTTCGGACTTTCTGAGAGCGGTTGCCTCGGATTAGTACATGATTGAAATAGACACAAACCTCCTGCACCGTCGACACACCTCCGGATCTTTGCGAAGCAATCTCTAAAGCAGTGATCAGGTTTTCTCTGGCGTCAGATCGGGTCGCTCCGATAGGGATTTGAGCGCCTGTGAAAATCACGGGTTTTTTCAGCCCGTCCAGCATAAAACTCAACGCCGAAGCAGAATAGGCCATGGTGTCAGTGCCATGTAGCACCACAAATCCATCAAACTGATCGTAGTGCTTGAATATAGTCTCCCCCATGCTCTTCCAATGCTCCCATTGGATGTCGGACGAGTCAACGGGCTGCTCGAACGAGACCAGGGCAATGTTGAGATCAAGCTTGTGCAGCTCGGGTACTCGCTCCAGGACATTATTGAAATTGAACGGGATCAACTGCCCCTCACGGTCATAGACCATCCCAAACGTTCCTCCGGTGTAGATGATCAGGATATTCGTCCCATTTGGCTTTGAAGAAGCAGCGATATGTATCATGGGATTAAGCATGACCATAGAGTTTGTTGGCTGCCATGGTGGTTTTTTGGACGACTTCTTTCACACCAATGTTCTTTACCTCTGCGATCTTCTGGGCAACCAGCTGAATATAAGAGGGTTCGTTTCGTTTGCCACGATTAGGGGCCGGGGCCAAATACGGGCTGTCTGTTTCAAGTACCATCTGACTCAAGTCAATTTCAGATAGTACCGTCTCGAGCCCACCGTTTTTGAAGGTAGCTACTCCGCCAATGCCCAATACAAAGCCCAGATCGAGGATCCGCTTTGCCTGTTCGACGCTTCCTGTAAAACAATGAAAAACTCCCCTGGGTTGATTGGGAGTCATAGCCTCCAGCAGTTCAATGGTTTGGTCAATGGACTCCCGGCAATGGATCACAATTGGCAGGTCGTATTTCACCGCCCACTGGGATTGGATATTGAAGGCCTCCTTTTGCTGCTCGAAAAAAGACTTGTCCCAATATAGATCAGTACCCATCTCACCAACAGCCACAAAATCCCTCTTGCCCAACCAATCCTCTACGATTTGCAATTCCTTTTCAAAATCGGCCTTAACAGAACAAGGATGCAAACCCATCATAGAAATGCAATATCCCGGATAACGGTCTTCCAACTCCAGCATGGCATCAATAGATGTGTGATCTATGTTGGGCATATAAATCCGCTCAACCCCGGCCTCCCTGGATCGGTCGATCACCTCATCAATATCTTCCTGAAACTGCTCTGAATATATGTGTGCGTGGGTTTCTATCATATCAATACTTTCGGCCTTTCCAATCCAATTTCAGGTTTAATAAATAATGTGTAAATGTGATCAAATAAAGGACGAATTCATAAATATCAAACAAGAGAAAGGGCCATTTTGAAATCCTGACATTGACTCGTCGGGCCGTATAGGCAGTGATCGAATAGCTCAACAGAGCCTTGATCGGCCAGAGAAGCAGAGCAAATGGATTGAAGAAAGCCAACACAATCAATGAAGGCAAAAACGTTGCCCGCAATGCTAATCCCAAGAAACCATACCACGGCATCCCTCTCAGGGCCAGCATCCAACGGGAGCGCTGATGTATCAGGTTTCTCCACGTAGGACATGGTTGGCTTTTAAGTAACGCATCTTTTGAGGCAATAATTTTTACGGTTCCACCCGCCTTTGTCACCTTCCTCATAAGTGCTACGTCTTCAATTAATGTTGACCCAATCGCGCCATACCCTCCGATCCTATCAAGTGAGCGACGCGTAATGGACATATTGTTTCCCCAGGCCGTCACCGGACCGATTTGATGGTTCACCCATGCGATGACCGACTGATTGAAAAGCCAATCAATATTTTGCAGTTGGTCAAACCACCCCTGCTCCTGTATAGCGGTCACCCCAATGCACATGTCTACCTCCTGTACCGCCAGCATTCCATTGATCCATTCGGAATTGAGCGAAACATCGGCATCTGTAAACAACAGCACCTGCCCTTTTGCTTCTGTTGTCAAACGAGCGAGTACATCTGCCTTGCATCGGGTATCCTGATATTGATAAAGCCGGGCAAATGCTGGTTTGAGTTGCCGCAACATTTCAACACTCTTGTCTTCAGAACCATCATCACCAATGAGCACCTCTAGTTTATCCAGGGGGTAATTGAGGGCAGACAGCCCCTTGCACAACTCCTCTATATTGTCCTCCTCGTTTCGAATTGAAACCAGAAGGGACACAAACGGTGTTTCTTCTATTTCAGATTTCACTTCGGCAAAGGTTTTTCCTCTGGTCAGTGCTACCCATTGATAAAATGCAACCGAGACCAGTGCCAGCAAGAACAGAAAGAGATAAAAAAACTCCATCAAATCAAATCAAAGACAAAACCACGAGCCAGGCAAGCATCAAGATAGACAGGTAGCATTTTTTTGAGGTTATCCAAGGACTTTTCATTGTCATGAAATACGATTACATCCCCGGATCGGGTCTTTTCGATGAGTTGCCTCACTCGATCTTCAGTTTCAATATTCTGATCAAAATCCCCAGTCATCAGAGACCACATTACGACTTGATACCTTTTCTTTAGCTGCAGATATTGACGAAGGCCGAATCGACCATAGGGGGGGC
The DNA here is from genome assembly GCA_965222305.1 of Reichenbachiella sp. Classification (GTDB taxonomy): domain Bacteria; phylum Bacteroidota; class Bacteroidia; order Cytophagales; family Cyclobacteriaceae; genus Reichenbachiella. The sequence goes on along the minus strand of OZ244943.1, from coordinate 642,906 downwards.
GGAATAGCTTTTTACCACTTTGACTGAATGACTCCAACTGTGCCTGGCATTTATCTACAGATTCTACGTAGGGCTTTAAACCCACCCGCCATCCGCCCTGATGATCGTATCCATGATTGGCCAATTGATGGCCTTGCTGAATAATCTCGTTGGCCGTCCCGTCTTGTACGAGGTTTTGCCCAAGACAAAAAAAAGTGGCTTTCACTCCTCTCTGTTGCAGTTCATTCAAAATGAAATGGATCGCCGATGACGGGCCGTCATCAAATGTGAGATAGATTTTATTTTCTACGTTCGGAATTGACCATACGATCTTTGGAAAGAGCTTTTGGATCCATCGGGGTGTCCGGGTCCAATACACGATCAGGCTTTTACCTTGATGGAAACCAACGTGACGTCATCCCGATAGGGTGTGTCTACAATGAAGTCTTTCACGGCTTTGAGCATTGACTCATTGCGCACTTTGGGAGGCTCTGCCCTGGATTCCTTCACCAGATCATGAATCCGTTCTTCTCCAAATTCTTCTTCGTCAGAATTGATGGCCTCGTTCAGCCCGTCCGTATAGCAGAAAAGGCTAAACTCGTCGATATTTTCTATCAACCCCAGTGACAAAAATGGCAGAGGCTCAAACATCCCCAAAACCGTAGTACCCTGATCCAACAATTTCATATCCCCTTTAGGACAAGTCAAAATGGGAGGATTATGGCCACAGTTCACATACTGAAGCTCCTTCTGTACATAATCATAAATGCCCACAAAAAAGGTGATGAAGATCTCCGCATTACCACTGTAGTGAAGCTGAAAATTGAGCTCTCGCACTATTAACTGAAGATCGTCTGACTGGCTCACGAGCGTCCTAAGTGATGCCTGAAAATTGGACATCATTAACGCAGCCGGCACACCTTTCCCAGACACATCTGCAATACAAAAAAGTACCTTGTCATAGCCAATGGGAATATAATCATAGTAATCCCCCCCTACATTCTGATGGGGTTGATACACCGCATCGATCACCAGCCGATCGGTTTGAGGCAAGGACTTGGGAAATAAAAATTGCTGCACTTGCTTCGCAATTTCCAGTTCTTTTCGGTAGGCCTCCTGCTCAAGTTGCTGCCTTGCCAATTTCTTATTTTCAATCGCAACAAGGATGATATTGGTCAGAGCTTCCAGGAAATTCGTTGAGGACTTATCCCATTCTCCAAGCCCCACCTTGGTGATCCCTCCTACGAATACAATCGCCAGCAGCTTCTCCTTGTGTCGTACGGGTATCGCCAGGTCAAAATACCTTGACTCTCCCTTATCCCGGCCAATGGGAATGGCCTGCTTCATTTGAATGAAGTTCTCAATAGACACATTTTCCTCAAACCCTGCCGGTACTCCAAACGAAACCTTCTTCTCCCATTGCTCCTCCAGTACATAGAGCGCCAGCCGCTGTATCTTGAGGTCTGCAAGGAGCGTAAAATGATAGATTTTATAGAGGGCCTCTTCGGACAAATTGTTGTTGATCGCCTGGGTCACCTCCAGCAATGCATTCATTTCCAACTCCTTAAAGTCGGCCGATGTGATGTTCGTCTTGCTCATGATCAGGAGGTATGTGCTTTAAGACCTTCCTTGGAGGCAAGATAGTAATAGTCCCTAAACTTGACTTCCATGTCAACCTCTTTTGGGTCGAGCTCATTGTCGGGATCACTATAGCACCTAATCCACCCTTTCCGAAAAAGCTTAATGAGGATCGGTTTCATCTCGTCATCACTGAGTCCAAATTGACTGATCAATTCCTTGAAATGAATCAGAAAGTAGAGCTCATCGAGTATGTCGTATTCAAGTTCGCTCATGGGTTAAGGGGTTGTTTAGATTTTGTATTTCCTTCCACGCCAGCGGTACGAGCCAAAATTAGAAGCAAGCCCAAAAAATACCACATAAAATGGGTAAATAATTTGAAGTAAAATGATCGCCAGTATCATTCTCAGGCTCAAGCTATTGGCCAGTACCCCAAGAAAGAGGACATCCAGGCTGCACTTCGCTACCATCACTTCCAGCGCAGCCTTAGGTTGAAAGAATGCCAATCCTCCAAATACGATGATCAGTAATAGGTAAAAAAGGAACACCAATCCGGGGATCAGCTTGGAGCTTATATCGGAATGATGCTTCCATTTGGACGCCCAGCGTCTTCTTTGATTCACAAATTCACTCCAGGACCCGACAGGCTCGGTACTGACATAGCTCTCCGGTACAGGTAAAAACCTGACTTCTCCAGGATAAGCTTCTGAGATTTTCCTAAGAAGGAATTCATCATCTCCGGTAGGCACTGCCTCGTTTCCACGAAAGCCATCGACATTTTCAAAAGCCTCTTTGCTAAAAGAATAATTGCAGCCATTGATCATGGAAGGCTTGCCTGCACCTGCAGAAACTGCCCCTACAGCCACCAGGGCAGATAGCTCCAGCTCGATCATCTCGTGCCAGAGATTGGACTTTTGATAGCCCACACCTCCAAAAGAAAGCCTTGCCCCTGCTTCATAGGACTGTGCATGAGCCTTGATCCAATCCTGGGATACCTGAGTGTCTCCATCTGTGCAGAGAATCATTTCGCCATTGGCTCTATTCACTCCCAAGGTGATGGCCTGTTTTTTCCCTTCTACACCCTCCTCGAGATGCAGGATTTCGACGGACTGTCCGAACACAGCAACTTCATCGACGGTACCATCTGTTGAGTGGTCGTTGACAACTAATATCTGCAGAAGGTCCGAGTTATAGTCATTATTCAAAACCGATTTCAGGGTGGCAGCTATGGTTCTTTCTTCGTTTCGTACCGGCACGATCACCGTGACAGAGGTATTGGCTTCCACGGCTTCTATATTTTCCAATCTTATCCATCCGATAAAAAGCCAAAACAGCAGCAGGGCATATATTATGACCAGTACCCCTCCGATCCAAATCATGAGAGATGCTTTTTGGTATCAGTGATGAAGAATACCCCAGCCAAGGCGGGAATAAGGATGTTGACAAACCAAATAATGAATGTACCAACGATGATTGGCTCTGTAGGTGCTCCTATGGTTTGGAAAAAAGTGTAGGCCGACAATTCACGCACCGCCAGGTCTCCGAATATCGACAAGCCCGGCAACACAGACTTGGCAAAAAAGATCCAGGATACTCCCAGGATCATTGTACCCAATGAAACGTCATAATTCAGATACAAAAGCACCAACACAAATTGAAGTGTAAACACCAAATACCTGAGGATTGACAAGACCGTGTATTCAAGGATTCTTGAGGGTTTGATAAACTTAAGGAGCCGAACTTTCTCTTGGAGTAGTCCACTTTTCTTTCTGACCCAGACTCTGAATGCCAACAGCGCCATTAAAATTAAGCCGGCAGCTATGATCCAATGGTACCATGAGATAGACCAGCTCAATCCTGACCAGATTAAAAAAGCAGCAGAGACCAAGCCAAGGACATAGGTGGGGATGGTTTTTGTGATTCTGTCGAGAAGGATAAGCGCAACTCCTTCTGTATTATGCTTTTTATAAAACGGTGAAAACCGTGCGAACCCATCACCCAGACCGAATGGGCTGATCATATTGAGGCTTTTCCCAGCCAGAACTGTTTTGATAGGATTAATGTTTGTTTTCAAACCTGAGTGCTCCACCATGCGCCCCCATTTCCGGGATTCTATTAGGATGTTGATCGGCAACAGGGCCACTGCCAGCATGAGCAAATAGCCACGCTCCCATCGAAGGAACTTCATCTGAATTACCTCTCCGGAAGACTCCAACTTTAGCACCAATACGGTCAGTACCAACAATGGAAGTCCAAAGTTCCAAAGTCCGGCGAACCATCGTTTTGCTCCCGCAGCTTCCCAAAATGTGACCTTGAGTAATTTTTCCATTCCTCTATTTCCAGACAGAACAGCTATCTTGCATTCCATCTAACATGAAGCAAAATAAGGAAAAAATTATTTTGGGATTGGATCCCGGCACGTCGATTATGGGCTATGGGTTGATCCATGTGATCGGGCCAAAAATCTCGGTATTGCAGTTTGGCGTGATCCACCTGTCAAAATACTCAGGCCATGAGCTCAAGCTCAAAAAGATCTTTGAACGCGTCACTGCGATCATCGAAGAGTTCCACCCAGACGATGTGGCGCTGGAGGCTCCCTTTTATGGGAAAAATATCCAGTCGATGCTCAAGCTGGGGCGGGCACAGGGGGTGGCCATGGCAGCAGCCCTCAATAGGGAAATCCCGATCACAGAATACGCTCCTAAAAAGGTCAAGCAATCGGTGACCGGCAATGGAAATGCCTCGAAGGAGCAGGTAGCAACCATGCTCATGTCCCTACTCAAAATAAAAGAAGCCCCTAAGCTGCTGGACGCTACAGATGCATTGGCCGTAGCGTTGACCCACCATTACCAGGGAGGCAAGGCGCAAACCTCCGCCAAGAGTTGGAAGGCGTTTATTAGTGAAAATCCGGGGAGGGTGAAGTGAGAGGACGCTCCTTTGTATCACATTAATTCTGTGGATTTATATTTTCGCTTGAGCCGCTGGCTCTTCATTTTTTGCTTGAACTCCTTTCCCCGACGTGTGGTACACAGACCGGCCTCATTTTCTACACGCAGCCAATACAAGAGGTTTGTTGGCGAAACCCGAAAAGTATAAAATAGTTGTTTTCACTTGAAACCGCTACTTAGCACCTTTTTTTGCACTCAACACCCCCCTCCCGGTAGCAGCCCAAAAGATCCCACCATAAATATGTTCTCTGAATAACTCGTCGCTGTAGGTTTCTGGGATATGCCCCAGTGCAGTGTAAAAAGCCCTGCCACCATCGTGCTCATGGTACCAGGCAATGGGGTGAAAATCCCCGTGTCCTTTGGCCAGCCGCTCTTCCCGGTGAGGATTGGCCTGCCAGTGGGCGCGGATGTCATAGGTCGACTCATCCACCGTGATGAGATAATTCAGATTATCCGATTCTTCTTTGGTAAATTCATACCACTCATCTGTCCACCAGCGAGCCTCGGGCCACCTCTCCAAGCCAATAAAGTTCTTGTTTTCCACTTTCAGCAATGCGGTCTGGCGATGAGGGTGTATGTAAAACATCCTCCCCACCAATTGATTAAACCACGGCCAGTCATATTCTGTATCAGAAGCCGAATGAATGCCAACAAATCCTTTTCCCGATTGAATAAATCGTTCAAACGCAGCCTGTTCCTCTTCATTGAGCACGTTTTCGGAGGTGTTTAAAAAAATGACTAGGTCATACTTGGCCAATTTTTCATCGTTGAAAACCAAGCCGCTATTCTCTGTCCAATACACCTCAAAATCGTGTCGCTCACCCAGCCATCGGATGGCTTCTACCCCTTCATGAATGGACTCATGGTGCCAGCCTGCTGTCTCGGTATAGAGCAAAGCTTTGAACTGCTGCGCCTGGGCATAAAAAAAAGCCGTGCAAACAAGTGCTACGGCTATTATGAAATTTCTTATCATTTCTCAGTCAGTTTATCCAACCGAAAAATAAGGAATTTTATCGTCCTTCCTTGACTTTAATTTTCCCCAGGGCATCTTCCCTCTTCATTTTACCTGAATCATACGCCTTTAATACCGATTGTGACAAAGTCAAATCCACAGTCTTGGGCATTTGGCAACCAATGCACTGTGTGAGGTTGACCTGAAAGATCATGTTTTCATCTTCTTTAAGACTTTTCACCGTTTTGCCATAGTCCAGGATATTTTCCTTGAGTTCTTTGAGAAACTGAGGATACATACCATCTACGATCTCATCGCGCTCCTGCTGTGTAAGCCCTGACTTACCCAGTGTGGTGATCTTGTGGTTGTCCTTTCCATAAGAGGTCGAGGAATATACCTTTAGCTTAAAGATCACACCAAAGTTTTCCAATCGCTCGTAGGGAATCTTGCTATGACAGTAATAGGTGGTCGCCAAATCCGCCTTATACAGTCGCTCAAAAATGCTGGACAGCAACTCCAGGTCAGGAGATTTCAAACTCCCGGACTCCTCGGTAAATACAATTTCATTGATAAACTTGTCCCGTGACATTTTACCGGACTTGTATGATGAGAGGGTTTTCTTATCAACGCTCGCACTCATTTTGTTTTTTTCGCCCTGGTCGAATATCCGCCCCTGTCCATTACCTCCCAGGTCAGAAGTGAGCATTATTTTTTCATTAGACTGGAGCTGTCCTATGAGGTCTGCATAATCCGTGAGATAGCTGATCATTACGTTTTTGGTCAACTCCTTCATCTCAGACTGGACCTTCGCCCTGTCCTTTTCGGATCGAACGACCACCACATTGTTTCTCATATCCACATCTACTTCTACGTCTTCATCGCAGCATTCTTCTTCCAGCTTTTTTATCATCTTGGCCTTTTCCTCTTCACTCATGTGAGCCTGCTTTTCGATCTCACGAGCTTTGCGCTCAAGTTCACGGGCTTTTTCTTCCTGGATCTTTCCTTCCTGCTCGTACATTCGGGCGAGTTGCTCGGCCTCCAGGGCTAGTTGCTCCGCCTGCACCTCTATGTCCCTCAATTCTTCCATATCAATCACCACGGGCGCAGTACCGTCATCCCATGTGAAGCTGAACGATTTACCCAGGTTCTTTGAATACAAGTGACTGCTACCCGAGATGCTGATCATCACGCCAAAGTCTGGTACATAGGTGGCTTTGGGCCTGGCAGAGTAAAAGTTGCCCTCACCCGACTCACTCTTAAAAAGTGACGCGATGACATCCTCCGCGATCTTGAGATCACGGTTCATTCTATTGGAGTCCTTGTCCTGCCCCATCAGGAGCACGCCAAGGCACATCAGTGTTGTCGTTAATACATATTTCATTTTCTATTTACTTTGAGTTTGAACCATATCATATAGGTTGGCCAGTAGGTTGTCCTGTTCGAGTTGTTGTACGTCGTAGTTGTTTTTGAGCATATCGATACTCGTTTCTATTACCTTCAGGTCATAGCTTCTTTGATTTTGATAAAATTCGTTGAAGTCCGCCAGCACACTCTGCATATACTGCTGCTGGGTTTCATTAGAGACCACAAAGAAATCCTCTATCATCTTTTTGTTCCCATCGCTCACTTGGGCTACATAAGCCCTCATCAGCTGATCCGTCTCTGAGGAGTAGCCCGACATCAGCTTTTGCATGGAAGCCAGGTTCTCCTGATCCTGACTATCGATTTTGCTTGTCAGCTTATCCTCGAGCGAAACCAATTGAGCGCTTGTATTGGCGTCATAGTCCGCCATCACTTCCTTCATCCAGGATTGGACGTCCTCTTTATTTACCTGATTGCTGCTGGCTATCTGGGGCTGCCCAAATCCTAACTGAACCCCCGATTCATTGGTGGCTACATGGAAATTGAGCACGTAGGCTGAAACCAATAATATCGCCAGTCCCGCTGCGATCGATCCCACCCATCGGAAGGCATCGGATTGTGCGAAAGGTACGGTCTTTGGCTTCTCGTCATTAAATATAAATGACGGAGGTACTACCTCCTTATCTTCAAGGCTCCCAAGAGCGTCCTGAACACCTCTAAGCTCGTTTAACTCCTGTGCAAGCTCTTCATCGTTTTGAAGTTCCTTTCCAAATGCTGCCTTTTCAGCTGCTGACATCTCTCCATAGAGATAATCCAGCAACCTGGTATTGTCCCTATCTTTTTCCATCGTATGATTCTTTAAATGCCCTATTGTTTTCTAATATCTTTCTCATGTTCTTCAGTCCATAGTACAAGCGGGATTTCACCGTATTCTCCGAAACATTCAACACCTCGGCAATCTCCCTAAATTTCAACCCCTCGTATTCCTTCATGATCACTACACACTTCTGCTCTTCAGGCAGTTCGTTCAGTCCGTTGGTCACAATTTCTGACAGCTCACAGGACTCGTATTCTTTTTCCGGCCCTTTCCGAACTTTGTCTTCATGGTTTTCCCGGATCTCAGGGGTTTCATTCACAAACAGCTTTGAGACCCGACCCATCTTTCTATCCTCCTCCCGGCAGTAGTTCAAAGTGATCACATAAATCCACGACTTGAACTTATGTGCGTCAGTCAACTGATTCAGACTATCAAAAACCTTGATAAAGGTCTTCTGCGCTGCCTCGGAGGCCAAGTCATGGTCGTTGAAGTATTTATTCGCAAAGTTGTAAATCCTCTTGTACCACAGGCTCACCAACTTATTGAAGGCATCCCTGTCTCCCAGGCGTGCCCTGTCAATAATTTGTTCCGAATGACTCATCGCAATGTCCAACAGCGTCGCTGACCGCATTAAGTAAACTGAGTTTGGTTAATGTTTCTAACTAATAGATGTTAGTACGTGTGAAATAGTTTTATGGTGATTGAAAATATTTTGGATTGATAATTGAGGGTTTACGATTTCAAACTACCCTTCTTAATATCCTCAATCAATTTCTTGTTTAACCGAATCTGGTTTTTTTCAAGATTTCCAACTACTACTTTGAGTAATTTCATAGAAATGCGACGTTGAACTATTTCCTCCAACCTGAATATTTCTTTTTTACCATCTGAAAACTCCACCTTCATCACTACAACAGACTTCAAAGTTTGGTAAATAGCTGACATACCTAAAACCGCCAGGAAAATCATAATGACAATCGACACCCCTCCGATTTTACCCATTTCAAGAAAGTTTGTTAATGTATATCCTCTATGTACAGCTAAATAATAATCTCCGAAAGCTGAAAAAGACAAACAACCCACTCCGAATAGAGTTGTCAAAATTGGATTCTTAGTGATTGACCCATAAGTCAAATCCAAGTAATTTATTTTTTTAAGACTATAATCTCGTTGGCCATTGGAACTCCTCAAGACTGAAAAGTTGTTCTTGGTGATTTTAAAATCTCTGGTCGATATCGAGTCAGGCTGGAGCATAGTTCAAACCGAATTAATTAAAAAATCTACAATGGTTAATCCATCAAATCATCATCCCCACAATCGCTGCAGAAAGTAAAGAAGCCAAAGTTCCTCCAAGCAAAGCTTTAAACCCCAACTCAGAAAGAGTAACCTTTTGGCCCGGAGCCAGGCCACCGATCCCTCCGATCTGGATACCGATAGAAGCGAAATTGGCAAAACCGCAAAGCATATAGGTGGACATAATAATAGACTTCTGAGAACCAAATGCTCCTGCACCTTTCAATTGCGCCAGGCTCGAATAACCAACAAACTCGCTGGCGATGAGCTTCTCTCCCAGCAGTCTACCCACCAGCGTGATATCCTCAGTAGCCACTCCAATCAACCACATCACGGGAGAAAACAAATAGCCCAGTAAAAACTCCAGGCTCAATCCTTGGTAGTTTCCATTGGAGAATGAGGCAATGCTCTCGTTCCAGCCTGTCCAGCCACCGACCCAGCCGAGTGAGGCATTGAACATGGCCAGGAAAGCGAAAAACACCAATAACATGGCTCCTACATTGAGCGCCAGCTTCAAACCTTCAGTCGTACCATTGGCCATGGCATCCAATACGTTCTTCCCGACGTTCATCTGGCTGATCTCGACATTGGTATCGATCTCTTCGGTTTGTGGTAAGAGTATCTTGGAAATGATCACCGCTCCCGGAGCTGCCATCACGGAGGCCGCCAACAAATGCTTGGCAAAAATGAGCCGTTGCTCAGGATCTTCCCCTCCAAGGAACCCAATGTAGGCCGCCAGTACCCCTCCTGCCACAGTCGCCATCCCTCCGGTCATCACCAGGAGTATTTCGGATCGGTTCATTTTTTCGAGATAGGCCTTGATCATCAGTGGTGACTCGGTCTGTCCAAGGAAAATATTGCCAGCCACGCTCAGGCTTTCGGCTCCACTGATCTTCAGCGCTTTGGTCATGAGCCAGGCAAGCGCATGGACAACCTTTTGAATGACCCCTAAATAAAACAGCACGCTCGTAAGCGCAGAAAAAAATACAATGGTTGGAAGGATCTGCAATGCGAAGACGTAGCCCACAGAATCGGTATTCATCAATGTGCCAAACAAAAAGTCGCTACCTGCCCGGGTGAAGTCTAATGTTTTGGTGAATAGCTGCCCTACAAATTCGAAAAGCACTCGTACAACGTTGAGGTGTAAAATGCTTGCAGCAATGAGGATTTGCACGCCCACTCCTATACCGACCATCTTCCAGGATACGGCTTTGCGCTTGACGCTAAAAAGGTAAGTAATGGCTAAAATGGATACGATACCGAGTATCCCTCTGATGATGTCCATAGGCAATGATTTAGGATACAACAATTATAACAGGTTTGATGAAATAATTGACCACTCCCTATTGAATGAATCTCACGATCAGACTAAATTTGGTTGCACCCCGGTCTCTAATTTGTTTGCATGAAATTCACATACTTAAACCATGACATTGTTCCGTCCCGGATGAAGGAACTTTATGAAATTGATAGTTCCTATTTGCCCTTGGTGGAGTTTGCGCGAAAGTGGATCATGGGCGAACATTCGTTTGAGGTCTTCTCCTCGGGTTCTACCGGACCGGTGAAGAAAATCACCCTCTACCGCAAGCAGATAGAGGCCAGTGTCGCGGCGACCAGCGAATTTTTAGGACTTCAATCGGGCGAAAAGATTATGATGTGTCTGAATCCGTCTTACATCGGAGGATTGATGATGGCGGCCAGGGGACTCATACTGGATATGGATGTACACATCGTCCAGCCCAAGGGTAATCCGCTGGATGAAATAGGAAACGAAAAAATTGATTTTGCTTCGTTCGTTCCGTACCAAATCCATCAGATCATCGAAGGTGGACAACTGGATCGATTGTCCCAGATCCGCAATGTACTAATCGGTGGTGCCCCGCTAAATGACGAAACGTTTAGCAAACTATCTACCCTCCCCAACAACCTCTACATGACGTACGGCATGACCGAAACGGCAAGCCATATCGCCCTGATGCCGATCAAGGGAGAACCGAAAGACACTGCGTTCCACCTACTTCCAAACCTATTCATTGGAACCAATGAGAAAGGCTGCCTCTGGGTGGAAGGTAATGTCACGAACAACCAAAGGCTTCAGACCACCGATGTAGTGGAGATCAGAGACGAGGTGTATTTCAAATGGATGGGCAGAAATGATTTTGTGATCAACTCGGGAGGCGTGAAGATCCATCCTGAACAGGTGGAAAAAATTATCGCAAGGGAATTTGAAAGGATCGGGATCAAGAATGAGTTTTACATTTCAGGAGTTTCAGATAGCCAGCTTGGTGAGATGGCTGTATTAAAAATAGAGGGAAGCCTGAGTGACGAAGCGCGGGTATTCGAAAATATTACTCCTGCGATAGAGCAGGAGCTTTCTAAGTACCATGTGCCTAAGGGCATCCGGATTATCGAGGAGTTTGAACGAACAGAATCGGGGAAGGTGAAGAGGCTGTAACCCTGTTAGGGTTTCAAACCCCTATCAGGGTTAATTGCCATCAAGAATCTCCAGCAATCCATTCAACGTCAAGTCCCGATCGATCTCGTCAAAGACATCATGGAGGGGCTTGAATACAAATGACAAGCCGCCTGTAGCAATTACCTTAGGTTCCTTGCTATGCAGCTTTTTAGTTTCTGACACCATATGCCTTACGAGCCCTACAAACCCTTGCATAATACCGGATTGCATGGCACTCACGGTATCCGTCCCGAAGTAGCTCTCAGGAATCTCCAATGGAATCTCCGGTAGCTTGGCAGTATTGGCAGAAAGCGATTTCATAGCCGTTCGTACACCCGGGGCGATCGCCACTCCCATGATCTCTCCATTTTCGTTGATGCTGGTGAAGGTAAGTGCAGTACCAAAATCTACGATAATCGCATTGGACTCAAATCGGGCAAAGGCCCCAACCGCATTGGAGACCAGGTCAGAACCGATCTGATGTGGTTTTACATTTGGGCCGAGGTTGAGGCTTTTGATCACTTCGGCATTGATGAGAAGTGGCTGCTTGTTGGTCACATCCAACAGTGCCTTTTGGATTCGATCATTTAAGTCAGGCACTACACTGCTCATCACAATCCCTTTTACTTCGGCAGGAGGCAATCCCGACTCCAGGAAAAAAGAGCGTAGCTTAGACTCGTACTCGATGCCCGGCAGGTCACGATTGCTGGGGGTACGCCAATTCTGTACCCATTGACCTTCTGAGCGTACCCCGATCACGATGTCCGTGTTTCCTATGTCTACTGCTAGTTTCATTTCGTTCATTTATGAGTCTGTTTATCCTTCGAGAGCCTCAGGATGACAGACTCTAACAATGGCTTCATTGCAACAGTTTCGCTTGGAAAACATTTTTGAGGCTTGAGATTACATTTGATCAGTTCTCACCACCACCTTACCGGTAGATTTCCCACTTTGGAATAAACGAATCGCGTCATGCATCTGATCAAACTCAAACGTATGACCTACATACGGTTTGCCCAGATCCATTTCCGCCATCTCCTTCACCATTACATCCATCATGTCTACTTTGTCATACAACCAGATAAGGTTAAAGCCCATCACAGACTTGTTGTCCTGGATCATCTGCTGAATGTCCAGCTTGGGACGGGTCATAAATTTCCAAATCAGCTTGAGATAGTTGGGTTTGTTGCCGGGAGAGGCAAACTGCGAAGCGCCCACTACCACAGAGCGTCCCTGCGGTGCTAGCGTTCTATAGCCTGCTTTAAGGATTTCCCCTCCTATGGTCTCAATGATCAGGTTCAGTTCCCGGTCACCCAGCGATTTTTTCAAATCTGATTCAAACTCTTTACTTCGGACTATATGCGCATCAAAGCCTTCCTTTTCTAAAATATCAAGCTTTCGTTCGCTGCCCACCGTTCCGATGGTAAACGCATCGAATTGCTTGGCAATCCGGTTGGCCATGACTCCTACTCCACCTGCACCGCTGTGTATGAGCACCGCCTGTCCCTTCTTCAGATCCCCCAGGTTTACCAGTGCATAGTAGGCCGTCAATCCCTGGACCAAAAAGGCCGCCCCCTGCTCATAGCTCCAGTCATCAGGTAGCTTCACTACGTGTCGGTCGTCAATGTTGAGGGCATTAGCATAGCCTCCAAATCGCGTCACGCCCATGACACGGTCGCCGACTTTGAAATCAGAAACCGACTCGCCTGCCTCTACAATCTCTCCTGCGAATTCCAATCCGGGGACAAAACTCCCTTTAGGTGTAGCAGAGTACAGGCCATGTATCGAAAATACATCTGCGAAATTGAGACCAATGGCATGGACTTTTACCTGAACTTCATTGTGCTTTGGGGTGCCGAGATTTTCTTCTACGAGTTTGAGATTGGCCAGGGAACCGGCCTTATGGATGCGATAGGCTTTTCTAAGCATTCGTTGATTGTTTAATGCGATTCAAAGATTTCTAAAAACTCTATGAATCCCAAACTCCTATCGATTTGCATTGTTGATCTCAACGAGCATTTTCTTCTTTTTGCTCTTCGCTTTCAGATTAAAGGCTCGAGCGACATTAAAGCCAATATGAATATCACCTTCACTCCAATTCCCGGTGGTCTCTGCAATAAATCCCGGCTCAATCATCGCCCGACTGTTGGTGATGTGCAACTGAAACACATGGCCTCCGGTCTCGATGTCCACCCCAAACGAAAGGGCATTGGTGAACTCATTGGTATTGTTGAATTGCGGATAGTATTCTGCATTGATGGAGGTTCGATTGCTGATTTTGAATCGACCCCCTACCCCGATAGAATAGATATCATTGGGTTCATCAGCATAGGTGACTGTGTTTCTATGGATCAGGGACGGCATGATCTGAACGGATAGTTTCGGAGAAAACTTCCTGGCAATCAATAGCTGATAAGAATACTGCAGTCGCTGAGAAAACTCATTGTCAAACTCCGGATCGGAAAAAGCCTGATCCCCTGTCTTGATGGCCATGCTTGAAAAAAGTGTAAGCGTCAGTGGCACCGATTCATTGACGGTTTGCTGAAGTAGGCGGTATTTCAAATATCCGTCGACTACCTTGTCATAAGACGAGCGGCCAATTCCAATATTAAGGTTTTTGACTAAACCATACTCAAAACCCAGCCTGGTCTGGGCATCATCCAACCCCCAAAACTCTTCCACTCCCATATTAACCGTACCAAACCGGTGCCCTATAACGAAATTTAATACACCGGGATCCATAACACGCGTGCTATGACCACTGATCAAACGAACCGTTTTCCATGTGCTTTGCACCTTGCTCGACCTGGACTCATAAATGGTTTCGAGCTGATACAAAAGATCATCTTGTGCGTTTGCTTTGTTGACAATCAAAGTCAGAACAAGCAAAAACAATATTGGTTTAATTAGATTGGTCATGGGCTATAGGGTTTGTATTCAAAATGAACCGTCACCTCTATCGTCTCGGCTATGTTATAAAATAGTGCCTTGGGAATCTTTATTTTGTGATGCACGAGTTGCACATAAAACTTAGCATCAATGATCACTCGATCTTCAGAGATCTCCATAGTTCCACGAATCTCTCTCTGTTTTTTTACCCCGTGTATTTCTAGGTCGCCAATGACCGATACATCACTCTTTCCTGTCGGGCTTACCAGGTTCCAGTCAACAGCAGCCGCTGTGAACGTTGCCTTGGGATAACGATGTGACTCAAGATAGTTTTCATTAAAATGCTCTTGCATTAATGACTTTTCGAAAATGAAGCCGTCAATCGGAATGCTAAAGGCCATCTCCCCATCCGCCAGATCAATAAGACTCAGCGCATTGGTATTCACGGCTTCTATATCCTCGACAGGAGCATCTGAATAAAAACGGACGTAGGATGAATCGGCTAAAAATCGCTGTCCAAAGCCCTGAAAAAAGATCAGGCAGAGTATCAAGCTTAGTATTGGTTTTGTCATATTTCTTAATCAAGTTCGGCCCCCTGATTGATCCAGGAGATAAGTAAATCTTTTTCCTCAAAAGTCAGCGGCTCCTGGGTGGCAGGAGGCATGATACCATCGCTCACCCGGGTATTAATTTCCTCTGAATTCGCTACGACCGCTGCATCAATCGTAAAGTCAGGCAGCCCTGTACCTACCACATGGCAATTGGAAATCGCACAATTAGAGTCGATGATAGGCCTGACCTGGGAAGTAAAACTAATGACCATTTCGTCTCGTGTGATGTTTCCAAAAATCCTGGCTCCGAGCTCCTCCTCGCTATTGTAAGTACACGCACTTATAATGAAAAGGACAAGGGCCATCCATAGTTGTATCTTCTTCATACGCTTAGTTATTAGGGGCTCCATCATCCACCCAGCACACAATGATATCTATTTCAGCCTGCGACAAAGATTTCCCGGAAGAAGCCGGAGGCATGGTGCCATCAAGAATCTTAGTTTTGACACGAACTGACTTGTTTTGCAACTCAGAGAAGTCAGACCAGTCGGGCAAGCCAGTAGTCCCACCTATGTGACAGGTAGACCCGTCACAGTTAGTTTGAAGAATAGCAGCCACCTCATCTGCATAGCTGGTACCGCTCAATACAAACTCCGTACTTGACAAAACACAGCCCTCTTCGTCCATTACATCAAATACATGATTGCCGGCGGTGAGGCCCATAAACACACTATCCGAACCAAAAGAGCCATCGTCTACCCGATAAGTGAGGGTCCCTACACCACCCGATGCGATCACAGTCACCTGGCCTTCTGATCCGCCACAACCTGCCACGGAATCCGCTGTTGCGTTCATGGTAATTCCACTATCCGCCGCTGTAAGACTGAATACACCTTCATCAATACAGTTGGTAGAATCTCGCACATAGCCCGTGTAAGTCCCGGGTGAAAGGTCTTCAAAAACTCCACTTTCCTGAAAGTTGAGTCCGTCGAGGCTATAAGCATATGGCGCAAAACCATTAACTCCGGTGAGTTCTATTTCAGCTCCTTCTGTGCATGTAGGCTCTGTTATGATACGGAAGGTTCCTTCTAGTGTAGATTCATTGCAATCAAAAGGTAGGTCTGTGGGTTCATCCTCGCTGCAGGCATTGAATAATAACAATAAGCCTATACAGCATCCGAGGAGCACGGATAGGTGGTTTCTTTTCATAATTAGTTGTTTGTCAGTTGATACATATAATTAACCTAAAAAATTCCCACGAACAGGTTTTTTTTAGTGTCAACGACGAAAAGATAAGGATTATATATCAAAAATTAAGGTCTGTATCCGGACCTAATTGTCCATAGCCCCTTCATCCACCCAGCAGGCGATCTGATCGATCTCTTCTTGCGTAAGGCTACGCTGATCATCGGGCATAGATCTATCTTGTGTGACCTCTTTGATTCGCTGGGCTCGAGCCTGCACCTGCTCCAAATCCCCCAGGTTGGTCAGTGCACTATTGGCATCAAAATGACAACCCTGGCCATCGCAGTACATTTCGAATATCGGGCTAATGTCATTGGCAAAACTTACGCCGGTCAGTACAGATTCCGCATGAACTTCAACGCACCCTTTTTCGTCCATCACAGATATTTCATGTATACCCTCAGTGAGCCCCGTGAAAACGTTGTCTGACGCAAACTCTCCCTGGTTAATACTATAAGAATAAGCACCAAATCCACCGGATGCTGATACCGTAATCTGGCCGTTCGCCCCTCCACACCCTGAAAACTCATCTACCGTCGTAGTGATTTCTATTTCAGACAAAGTTTCTGCGATGGTAAAACCAATGATTGTTTCACACAAATCAGAATCTATTACGGTCGCTACATAATCGCCTACCTCCAGGTCAGTCATCACTGAATCAGAAGTAAAATTGATTCCATCCAAACTGTAGGCATACGGTGCTCGTCCGTCTCCGGCGATAAGTTCCACTTCACCCCCTACGGTGCATCCCGCATCAGAAATGACATTAGCCGCAACCATCAACGTCGAACAATCCACGGGTTCATCATCGGTACAAGAGCTGATAAAAATGGCACAAAGAAATAGTGCAGAAAGTGATCGTCTTAAATTCATATGAGATTGGGTAAAAAAGTATAACTGCCGAGCGGGCTGATTATTTTACATCACCGCCGCCTGCATCAGCAAGCCGCAAATATAAGCGGCAAAAGTTCCCAGCGTATAGCCCAGTACGGCCAATAGCACCCCGACCGGGGCTAGCGAAGGATGAAAAGCCGATGCCACAATGGGTGCAGAAGCTGCGCCTCCTACATTGGCCTGGCTACCCACCGCCACAAAGAAGAACGGTGCCTTGATCAGCTTGGCTACCCCCAAAAGCAAGGCTATATGTACAAACATCCAGATAAAACCCACCAGAAAAAGTCCGGGGGACTCGAAAATCGCCAACACGTTCATTTTCATCCCGATGGTCGCCACCAAAATATAGATAAACAAGCTCCCCAGTCTCGAAGAACCCACTCCTTCCAATTTTCGATACTTCGAAAAAGAAAGCCCCAATCCTATTAGGGTCGTGATCACAACAATCCAGAAAAACTCCTTGGTCAAACTGATTTTTTCCAACCCGGGATAGTTAGATTTTAAAAAAGGTGCAATCCAATCGGCAAACAAATGCGCAAAACCTGTGGCCCCACAGGCGATCGCCAAAATCAACACAGTATCCGACAGATTGGGAATTTTAGAAATGCTTGCTCGATAGTTTTCAATCTTGACCTTGACATCATCGATCGCACTGGAGTCCGCCTTGAAGAACCCGTCGATCCTTTTGGACTTGCCTGCTCCGATCAACAAGCACGCCATCCATACATTGGCGACTATCACATCTACGGTCACCATTTTAGAAAACATCTGATCGTCCACATCAAAGACTTCCTTCATAGCGGCCTGGTTGGCACCTCCACCGATCCAGCTACCGGCTACAGTGGTCATCCCTCGCCAGACATCGTTGATATCAGCACCAATCATATCCGGAGCGATATAGGAAATAAACAAAAGAGCGAACGGTCCACCCAATACAATCCCAATCGTACCGGTTAAAAACATGATCACGGCTTTTGACCCCAGCTTGACTATTTCCTTAAAGTCCGTCCCCAATGTCAGCAGGACAAGAGCAGCCGGCAACATATATCGAGAGGAAACAAAGTAGAGATTGGACTTCTCGGGATCGAAGACACCAAGTGAATTAAATATAGAGGGAAGAAAATAGCACAGCAATACTGACGGCACCACTCCATAAAACTTCTGCCAGAAGGGATGGCTACTCGAGCTCGTCTTGAAAATAATTCCCAGTAAAATCATTAGCAACCCGAAAATGGCTGCGTCATTTGTCAGTAGTGGTTCACCCATGCTTTATCTCTTCTAATATTCCCGCCAACTCTTCTAATATAATGGCCGTAGCACCCCATACAATGGCCTGGCCAAACTCGAAGCAAGGTACATTGAACCGGACGTTATCTCCAACTTTCACATCTTTTTGCTTTCGCAACTCCTTGTTGAGCAGGTCTTCTACACTGATATGATAGACTTGCTCCACCTCCCTTTCGTCCATCGTGATATTGGGCGTTTCGCAGGCCATGGCCACAACAGGGCGGATGTTGAAATTGCTCGGCGGCACGTACAGATCGGTGAGTTCACCCAGTACGTTGACGACCTCTGGCTTTACTCCTATCTCCTCATGGGCTTCTCTCTTGGCCGTATGGATCAGGCTCTCGTCTTCTTTCTCATACTTACCTCCGGGGAAAGATATCTGTCCGCTATGGGCACCATTGTAGGTAGGCCGCTGAATCAACGGAAACTTCCACTCACCCCCATCATCGTAGAGCAAAATCAACACAGCACTCTCCCTGGGCGGTGCACCCTGGTGATCCCAGGTCCTGGGCCGATGCTTTAGCGGATCCATCTCCTTGCGGTAATGGCTGTATCCGATATCGGAATTGAGGGCTTTTTTGAGTTTAATGATGTTCATTGGTGTTTGGTCGACAAGTCTTCTGGTTGACTTGTTTTCTAGTTGACTTGTTTAAGTTGGGGTTGGGAATTGAAAATTAGAATTTGATTTGCCAATAACAAACTTTTAGGGATAATCATTATCTTAGTTTGAAGCTTTTTACACTTAAATGGACGACTTACCCAGTTACATCAGTCTCGTATTTCTTGCGATCACTCTGGCCACATTGGGCTTTGTTTTTTACGCCATAAGGGAAGTCAAATCCAAGCAAGCCAAGTCCCTGTCCATCACTGTTCTCTCGGCCTTGCTGGGGTGGCTGGCATTTACCGGCTATCTGGCGCACATGGGTTTTTACCGGGAATTTGATGCGATCCCTCCCCGATTATTCTTCGCAATCGGCCCGGCCAACCTGGTGATCATCGCGCTTTTGCTGATCAAGCGATCAAGAGAGTACTTAAAGAAAATACCCATCTCGATCCTCACCTACCTCCATATCATCAGGGTGCCTGTGGAGATGGTACTTTGGTGGCTGGCTTTGGAAAACGCACTACCCATGATGCTGACTTTCGAGGGGATCAATTATGATATTCTGTCCGGAGCTACTGCACCTTTCGTGGCTATTTTCCTGGTGAGCGAAAAGAGACACAATCGTCTTGGGGCTATTCTTTGGAATCTCGTGG
Organism: Reichenbachiella sp.; assembly: GCA_965222305.1. GTDB lineage: Bacteria > Bacteroidota > Bacteroidia > Cytophagales > Cyclobacteriaceae > Reichenbachiella. The sequence continues at coordinate 623,399 of OZ244943.1, read as the reverse complement.
CACTGGCCCTGCTCTTTAACATCGTAGGCCATGCGATCCTATCCGCTCCTACTCCTTTTCAGCAATTCAATTTCGACAACCCGGTGATGGCTCCATTCTACTTGCCGTATATCTGGTTGCCGGCTTTTATAGTGCCTGCGGTGTTCTTTTCACATTTGGTGAGTTTGGTGCAGTTAATAGCCAAGAAAAGTTGAAATATCTCGCTTACATTCTTTTTCTAATGACCATTAACGCCTTTGGTCAAAATAGCATTCCCAATCTGGAGCTAAACTCAAAGCTTTCTGCTCCCCATGAACTGTATGATCAACTAAAAATGCAAGACTCTGAATCTTTATTGATTGAGTTTCACTTATCCAGTTATTGGAACAAAAAAAAAGTATTAAACATCCTTTACTACAATATTGAGGGAGCAATCAGATATTACCAGATTCGTTCACCAAAAGATTCTGAGAATTATAGAGTCAAAAAAATTAAGCTTAACAAAGCTAAGCAGTCAGAAATCATAGAGTATATTATGTTTCTAACCCAGAGCGGAAGTATTGACCTCAATCCCGACAGATTAAACATAAGACGCAAGCCGATTGATGAGGAAACAAGTAAATATATTTCCGTTTATGATGGAGTGACCTATAATCTTTCGTTTATTCAGAATAAGGGTTTCAGCAAATTTTATTCATACAGTCCGGACACCTACATTAGAGAAAAATTCCCGGGTTATGAAGAACGTCAGAAGTTGGTTGATATAGTTCGTACCTTCTACAGGTTAACAAATAGTTGAATCTGGCTTCATTGCACAGAAGTGGGCTAGGGAATTTTAATCAGCTCACTTTCCTTCCGCCATATGAGCAGCCAACGTCAATTGAAGCTTTTTTATCTCACGCACCAACGCATTCTTGTCCAACTGGTTCCAGGCCCAAATTTTGAGCATTGAGGCCATTAGTGCACTTACCAATATTGCTACTCCCCATCGGATAAGCTCATTGGTTTCTTCTGTATTCAAAAATTGAACAAGACAGTAAATACCTATACCCACTACAGTAAAGCTCAATAGGACATTGACCAGATTAAACCACATGAGTTTCCCCTTGTACAACTCCCCGATCATTTCGAACAGTCCCTGTTCGTTGAGCTTGTCATAGTATTCGGCTTCCTCTTTTGAGAGTGCGGACTTGATCATTGCATCCACTTCATTTATTTGATTTTTCATTTGAATGTTGTTTTATAATTGATTTCAATTTTTCGCGTGCAGTAAATAACCTGGACTTAACTGTGCCTGTCGGTATTCCAAGGATTTGAGAGATCGAATTGACGCTTTCGCCTTCATGGTAGTACAGGTTTAAGATTAGCCGCATTTCAGGTTTCAAAAACCTAAAACTGGCTCTCAATAGGTCTACTGGTGTTTTCTCAGTGCTTCCTGCAATAGCAGAATCATCTGCATCAACAGAGTCAATAGTATTTCCAGAGTCTCCATAGTCTTTTCGTAGTTCTTGTTTCTTGTTTTCCTTCCTCAGCCAATCCACCGAACGCCTGTCCACAATAGTTCTGATCCAGGCGCTGAAGTTTTGCACATCACGTAGCTTCCTTCGGTTCTTTATCAGCCATTGCCAGACATCCTGCACGATATCCTGGGCCTGATCCCAATCATCCAACCTCAAGTGAGCCTGGTAAATGAGTTTCTTATTCCACAAGACCACCAGTTTATTGAAAGCCTCCCGGTCGCCTTCATAGGCACTCAGGGTCAATAATTCAGTTTCTAATCGTGACTTTAAGTCTGACATCACATAAAGGTCGCAGACATTACGATTTGGTTCACCTTTACAGGACAAAAATTTTAAGGAATGAAATAATGGTGATGAACGTTAGCTCAAAGCCAGGTAAAACCCAATGATTCCCAACCCCAGACAAAGCGGAGCGTAGATTTGGGTGTCTTTTTTAGCGAATTCAGTGGTTCTTAGTTTTTTGGTAAAGCCCACGTATCTAAAATCCCCCATCGCACGAAGGGTAAATATTCCGGCGATCACCCACCTGACATATTCCAGCGCCCACCAGGGAATAGACCAATTGACCCAACCCACCAGAATCAGGTAGTACAATCCAAAAGAAGCCAACCCAAATCCTACAATCGCACTGTCAGGCTTCTTGGGATTGATGAGCCGTTCGCCATTTTCCTTTGTTGGTAATGCCGCATCAAATCCCCATTCCCCGCCAAGGGCCCAGTTAAAATGAATACCGGCCAGAAAGAAAAGCGTGGTGCTTTGAATGAGTGTGAGTACGGTGATCATTGGTATTCGTATTTTTCTTTCAGGTTTATAATATCCAAGATGGGGTATGGACCTCCGTAGGTTTCGTAGTACACAGCCATCAGGTCATAAGTGGCAACAAGGGTAGAATCCAGTTGCAAAGACTTCTCCAAGAACTTCAATGCCTGGCTTGGTTCGTCTTGAATAATCCTAAGTGCTCCCAGGTTTTTGTATGCATGGGCGTTGAGGCTATCGATCGAAAGGCTTCTTTGGATCAATGAATCGGCCTGAGCCAGTTGTCCCAGCGTCATCTGCACAAAGCCCTTATTGTTTAGAAAATAGGGATGCTCAGGCACGAGCCGTAGAGCGATATTAATAATTGAGTCGGCTGCTTCACCTCTTCCCTGTTCAGCCAAGGCAAGGGCAAGTGGATTCAAGGCTTCAGGAGCATTCTCACTAATGTCCAGGGCTTTTCTCAGGTCGGCTTCTGCTTTTTCAAACTCCTTTAAGTGCAACTGTAAAATCCCGCGATTGGACCAGGCATCAAAGTTAGACTCGTCCTTCTCTATCGCCCGGCTAAAACTCTCTACGGCTTTGGTATATATTCTTTGCTTTTCCCACACCAGTCCATCAATCACATCGATCAATGCGCTATCAGGGTAGATCCTTTTGAGTTCCTTCACATCCTCCTCTGCCGATTTGTATCGGCTCAATTCCATATGACAATACGCACGATTAAACACTACCTCAGTGTATTCGGGGTAATTGAAGTACACGTGATTGTAATCCGCCAGGGCCAGAGCATACCGACCACTTTCGTAGTAAGCCACCCCCCGGTTCATGAAGGCATCCACTATCTCCGGATCCTTTTCGATCACCATGGAATAAAGCGAGGATGCCTCCTCAAAATATCCTTGCTCCAGTTTTTCGTTGGCCAGGTCAAATGTCCGTTGGATTCGCTTTTGCTTGGTAGCCGGGCCGCAGGAGCATACAATTACCCAAATGAGATTTATAATTAATAATCGTTTAGTCTTCATCTCTTTACTTTTCTCCCGCCCTTTTAAGTATTTCCTGCTCCAGCTTATCTGTCAACCTAAAATCTGTCTGTCTCATACTATCCAAAATGGATTTAACAGAATCAATTTTACCCGCTTGCTTCGCTGATACAATTACACCAAGTGTATCGGTAATTTCAAGGCCCAAATTTTCAGCATACTTTCTTGCCTTGATATCGTCAAGAATTAGTAAACACTCCGATTGTTCCAAAGCTAATGCGATTGCGCTTGCCTCACCTCGATCCACGGATGCCTCAAGAATTTTCTGATAATTAACATTGATGGGGTTATTTACCTCAATCCATTCGGGAAGCCTTTTTCCATACTCATTTGAAATTTCCTGTGTAACCGTCAAGGTTCCAAATACATCCCTTAGTATTTCTAACCTATGTATTTTATCAAGAAGGATCAGACAACTTGTATCAGATATGATAATTTTTTGCATTCTCTATATCTCGATCCAAATCATCTGCTGAATGATTGAAAATGGAAACACCATGCGTTCCTAGCAATTCCATAAATGCGGCTTTCGAGAGCCCGACCAATTCAGCCGCCTGTCCCAAGGAAAGCTTTCCTTTTTGATAAAGACCTATGGCCAGGGTCATATGGGCTTCCTTATCATCTATATCAACAGTATCGGGAATATTGAGAACCAAGGTTTTCATAGTGCCAAGATACAGCAATTAAACAACTATTTACGCTGTTTTTGACTGTTTGACAGCAATTGAATGAACTATTGACCAAGCCCTATTTATTCCTCCTCAACGCCCGAGAGTACAATCCGAAACTAATGGATATCCTATGGCTTTCGCCTGAAATCTCACCAAGAGACCCTGTATAGGTAGGTTTCATATAGGTATATTTCAACCTGGCTATGGCACTGGCGACTTCACGGTGCCATACGATATTGGACACACGATACGCCAAAAAATCAATACTAATTCCATACTGAAATGTATTTGCAGCCAGCTCTGTCCCTTTATATTCAGGGTGCTCTTCCTTCTCCTTGATCACAGGATAGACTACCGACCTATTGTACCCGGCAAATGGCGTAATCCGAAACCTATGCGAGTCGATGATCACAAAACCCAGTGAAACATCATATTCATTGAATGACAATTTTGTTCCGTCTGCCCATGAGGTGTTTGGCAGGCCAATCGAACTATTGGCGCCTGATCCGCCTAGCAACGCGATATGTGTTAACAATGCAACCCGATAAAAATAGGCATCGATTCCCAAGCCCAGGGTAAATCCGTTCTTCAATGAGTTTTGCAGTCCTCCGGAATTAATGCGGATGTTGATCGGAAATGTAAACGACAGTGCCCACGGGCTCAGTGAATAGTCGTACCAGATATATTCATTGACATAGTAGAGGAACTGGGACTCGGGATACTTAGCCATGAATGCCTCGGCCCGCCGGTTTAGGGAGTCCTCATCTACAAGGGCACCCTCTGCTCCGAGCAGATACATGTCCAGATTGAGCAGCAGCACGTCCCTTTCCTCGGAACTCAGCTGACTGCCCTCCATAAGTCCAATGATATGGCCTCTGTTGGTGTTGGTGAAGTGCTGCAGACTATCTAATAGATGGTCATGATCTGGATAAATTGTATAGCTCCTGAAAAAGTTAGGGTTGTTTACGATTTCTCCTATGTCGCTTAGTATTTTATGGAAGTCCTGATGATTGTAATAAAACAACGCCTTTTCACTATAGAATAAGGATAGGTGCAACTCATCTTCAAGCTTCGCAAGCTCTGAGTAGTTATTCTTTATGTTTGAGGTATCACCCTCTTCCAGATAGATGGCAGTCTCCTTACGCAGGTTCTCAATATGAGACTTCTTATTGGGAACATTGGGCTGCTTGTCTTTCTTTGCTTGAGCATGGCCAACTAGGCTACAAAGTAGAATAGGTAAGGTCAGTAGGATAGGTTTCATTTTGATTGCGATTGATTTGGTTATCTAATAAACAACAACTCCCGATACTTTACAAGTGGCCAGTCTTCGTCATCCACAAAAAGCTCCAGCTTGTCTACCACGTACCGGATGGTAGCAAAATATTTACCCTTCACTTCATCACAATAACTGATGGCTTTGGCTCGACTGTCGTCAATTTTATTGGCACGTTTTCGTGCTTCGATCATATCCAGCACGTTGGATTTGAGACTTACGGCCAGTTCTGATATCTGCTCAACGGTCTGTACGATCTCCGCATTGTCTAGACCCAGCTCCCTAAGTCCCCGGGCATTGTCAATGAGCTTGTTTTGATAAGCCACTGTGGTAGGCAAAATATGGTTGAGCGCCAGATCCCCCATCACGCGTGATTCGATCTGAAGCTTGAGGATGTAGTTTTCCAACATGATCTCGTGTCGGGCCTCCATTTCTTTCTCAGAAAGGATCTTGTTTCGCTTGAGCACATCTACGGCTTTTTTATTGACATAAAAGTCCAAAGCCCTGGGCGTATCATTGACATTAGACAGCCCCCTGTTTTTTGCTTCCTTGCGCCAGTCATCTGAGTGTCCATCCCCTTCAAATAGGATTTTCTTGGATGCCGTAATGTACTCTCTCAGGATATTGATTATCGCGATCTTGCGCTCCACGCCTTTGTCCAGATCCTTGGATATAGACTTGTAAAACTGATTAAGCTGATCTGCAACGATGGTATTGAGAATGGTGGTAGGATCAGAAACATTCACATCCGAACCCACGGAGCGGAATTCAAATTTATTTCCCGTAAAGGCGAAGGGCGATGTCCGGTTTTTGTCCGTATTGTCGAGGATGATCTCAGGAATTTTATCAATTCCCAGCTTCATGTACATGTTGTCCCCCTTATCGAGCTTGATGTCTTTATTGCTCTCGATCTCATTGAGCACATGGGTGAGCTGCTCCCCGATGAATACCGACATGATGTTCGGAGGGGCATCCTTGGCACCCAATCGCAAATCATTGCCGGCTGAGGCGATGCTCGCCCGTAGTAGATCTGCATAGTCATGCACGGCCTTGACGGTAGAAATGAAGAAAATCAGGAATTGAAGGTTTTCTCTGGCACTGTTGCTGGGCTGAAAAAGATTCACACCGGTATCCGTCTCCAGTGACCAGTTGTTGTGCTTGCTGTTGCCGTTGAGTTCGGCGAATGGCTTGGAATGGAAAAGCACTTTGAGGTTGTGCTTAACGGCCACCCGCTCCATAATGTCCTTGAGCAGTTGGTTGTGATCGGCGGACTTGTTGGCCTCCTCGTGCAGCGGGGTACACTCAAACTGCGATGGAGCTACTTCATTGTGCCGGGTCATCACCGGGATGCCCAGGCGATGGGCTTCAAACTCGAATTCCTTGATAAAGTCAAAAATCCTCGGGGTGATCGATCCAAAATAGTGGTCCTCCAATTGCTGCCCCCGGGCAGGGTTGTGCCCAAAAATGGTACGACCTGCCATCACTAAATCCGGTCGAGCTTCATACAAGGCTTTGTCCACCACGAAGTATTCCTGCTCCCACCCCAACGAAGCAGTGACATGTGTCACGTTCCGGTCAAAAAGCTTGCAAATCCTGGTAGCCGACCGGTCAATCGCCTCCATCGACTTGAGCAATGGCGCCTTGTAGTCCAATGCCTCACCGGTGAATGCCACAAACACCGTAGGGATGCAAAGTGTGGTGTCCATGATAAAGATCGGGGAGCTCGGATCCCAGGCCGTATAGCCGCGTGCCTCAAAGGTGCTACGAATCCCTCCACTCGGAAACATCGACGCATCCGGCTCCTGCTGTACGAGTGCAGATCCATTGAACTCCTCCATGCCCGTGCTGGGATTGAAGAATGTGTCGTGCTTTTCTGCTGTGCTGCCAGTGAGGGGTTGAAACCAATGGGTATAATGGGTCACTCCTTTTTGTATCGCCCAGGTCTTCACGGCGGAAGCCACCGCCTCAGCGGTTTCCAGATCTATCCTACGGCCTTTTTTTATGGCTGTGTCGAGCTTTTCAAAAGAGTCCGCGGAAAGTGCCATCCGCATCTGCCCTGTGCCAAAAGCCATATCCCCGAAGTAGTCAGAGACTTTGTGAGAGGGAACGTCAACTTCAACTTTTTGTCTGGATTGCACATGATCCAGCGCTCGGAATCTCAGGTAGGCCATAGGGAGAATTTTTCTTTAAATCTACGAAAAGCGACCCTTCGCAAACTGGATCACTATACATTTTCACAAAAAACGGATTTATAAGTAGATTTTTCAACCTAAATAATCAAAAATTACAAAAAGAGTGATGTAGATCAGTTATTCACTAAATAGTAGTTTTGTCAAATGAACCATTACTATCATCCCGATCCGAATCAAGGCGTCCTTTCACCGGAGGAATCGGCCCATGCCATAAAAGTCCTGCGCAAACGAGAGGGAGATGAGCTCCTGCTGATCGACGGGTTGGGTAATCGGTTTGCGGCCGCCATTACAAAAGCAGATCATCGAAAGTGTGGTTTTGAAATTAAGTCCAAGGAATCATATCCCCAAAAAGACTACTCACTCCACATCGCCATAGCCCCTACCAAGAACATCGACCGCCTGGAATGGTTTGTGGAAAAGGCTTGCGAAATGGGCATAGACCAAATCTCGCTCCTTCAAACCAAGCGAACAGAAAGAAACAAAGTCAACCTAGACCGACTGGAGAAAAAGGCTGTCTCCGCACTTAAGCAGTCCAAGGGCTACTGGAAATGTCAGATCCACCCGCTCACCTCTATCACTAAATTCCTTGAGCAACCGTTGACAGAAGCTCAGAAATTTGTGGCGTTCGTGGATTCTGAAAACCCTGCACTTCTATCAAAATCTGTCGTATCAAAAAAAGATGTATTGATCCTTATCGGTCCGGAAGGAGATTTTACCCCGGAGGAAAGAGATCAAGCCAAATCAAAGGGGTTTGAAAAAGTGAGCCTGGGTCAATCTGTGCTACGTACTGAAACGGCCGGGATCGTGGCATGCAGTACGGTTCACTTCATCAATTCTTTATAGCCACCAACTTCAACTTTCCTTTATAATCGTAATTCATCTTCCTCGATGGAATGATTGCTATTGTCCCAAGGCCTTTTCATGAAAGCCATTAGTTTTGCAGCGTAATTATTAATCAAACAACTAAGATGAAAGCAGAAATTCACACCGGAAAAGGTGTAATGAAACTGGAGTTTTTTGAAAAAGATGCTCCAAAGGCAGTAAAGAACTTTACTGATCTGGCTAAGAAAGGGTTTTATGATGGACTGACTTTTCACCGTGTGATCCCAAACTTTGTGATCCAGGGCGGATGTCCTGATGGCACGGGAGCCGGCGGACCAGGCTACACCATTGACTGTGAGCTAGACGGTGACAATCAATTCCACGATCGAGGGGTGCTCTCTATGGCACATGCCGGACGAAATACCGGCGGTTCGCAGTTTTTCATCTGCCATAGCCGTGACAACACCGCACACCTTGACAGACACCACACTTGTTTTGGCAAAGTAGTAGAAGGCCTGGATGTGATCGATGCAATCGCTCAGGGCGACGTGATGGACAAAGTGGTTGTGACAGAAGATTAATATCTAAAAACAATCCATAATTATGAAAACCAACTTTTTATCCGGCCTTGTTCTGCTGATGGCCTTTGGCTGTCAGCAGGGGCAAAAGGCTGACACTGCAACCGAGCCTACATTTGCACAACTCACCAAAGTATGGGAAACGGACACGGTATTTAAGATACCCGAGTCCGTGATCTATGACAAATTCCGAGACCGGCTCTATGTCTCCAACATCAGCGGGCAACCCAACGACTCCCTTGATGGAGACGGGTTTATCTCGATCCTGTCCATGGACGGAGAAGTGATCGAACGAGACTGGGTCACCGGAGATATTTCTTCTATGAAAGGCATGGGCATTGTGGACAGCAGCCTCTTTGTGACCGATTTACTTTCCGTCATAGAGATTGATATCCCCAGCGGAGAGATCATCAACACCTTCGAAGTAGAAGGCGCAGGATTCTTAAACGACATCACTGTAGGGCCCAACAAGACAGTGTACATTTCGGACTCCCGAAACAACAGCATCCACCAAATCAAGGATGGGGTTCTGAGTTTCTATCATCAAGACAGTACGTTTAGCGGGTCAAATGGTCTGCTTCACATGGGAGATCGATTAATGGTGGCAGGTTTCAATTCCGGTAACTTCATGTCCCTTGACCCTGAGACCAAAACCTACGAAGTGGTAGCTGACTCCATCTACCAGGGAGACGGTATCATGTCCTATGGGGAAGATTTTCTTGTTTCTTGCTGGAGAGGTGTGGTATTCCACATCAAGCCCGATGGCTCGAAAGGGGTAATCCTTGATACCACCGAGGAAGGCAAAAATGCAGCAGACGCCTGGTTTATTGAAGAAACGGGTATGCTGTACGTACCCACCTTTGGTGGGAATACTGTGGCAGCCTATAAAGTCAACTAGGGTTTAAAACAAACTTTGTCAAAGGTCGACCTTTGACAAAGTTGTTTTCTGATCGATCACTAATCACAAACCGGGTCGCTACTTCCACCGAGTAATTCAGCAGTAGTACCAATAATCGCTAAACTCAAGAGCAAGGCTCCCTCTCCGGACCCGTTTGAGGGACTTTCGATGACAAATTGATTCTCTGAAGCGGGAAAGGTATTGTAATTGGTCTCCACTACTTCGGTTATCCAGAACGTGTGGCTCAGCAGATAAGGACTCGACCCATTATCATCACCCAGGTAGATGTAGCTTTGATGGAAGTCCAGAGAGTCTAAGGGATTTATATAGTACCTCTTCCCCGTTGCATTCGACCAGGAAACTTTTTCGTAATCGGAACCCTCATTGAATTCCAAATAAGTAAATGGGACGTCAAAAAACATCCTGGAGACTTTTGCATGTGGGTGAATGTAAGTGAGTGCTGGAGAAGAAAAAACAGAACCTTGCGTGTTTGAAGTAGCAAAACCTTCCACCCATTCCATTGACTGGCCAACCGCTGAAAAAAACATCTCGTTTGAAAAGAACGGAAAGCTCCTCGAATCAAAAATCATCGCGGACTTACTCCAGTCTACGTAAATCAGATGATCCAAATTGTTGGTGATCTCTACCTCAATGTAGCCCTCAGGAGTGTATCTGTAGACGAGCTCCAGGGTGTCGTTTTCAAAGGCAAACGCGCCTCTGTGGTCTTGAGGCAGGTCGCTGGATATGGTCATGTATTGATACTTGGCGCAGCTAAAAAACAGCAGAGCAACGGGGAGGATTAAGGTTTGAAGTTTCATGATTTCACTTTTGACAAGAACTGTGCCAAGGGGTGAAACCATTGCTGATCAGAAGTCTATCTTATTCTTTCCTATTCTACTTTCAGAAGTGATTTGTGGCTTTCCGGCACAAGCAAAATGCTTGTGCCAGCCTGAGTTCCACGAAAGCGGGCCAAATGTTCAGTTCGCAAATGGGTCCACAATGTTAGCGGTACTCCTGCGCACTGAACTTGGTAGAAAGCAGTGCAATTTTCTCAGCGGCAGATTCACAGTCGAGTTCCACCGAAACTGGCTAAATGCTCAGTTCGCACATGCGTCCATACACAATGTTATACCTCGTCTTTTCCGTTCGTTCAGAGTTCACAAGACATGATCACGGGTGTCAAGAAACTTGTTCAGTTGTCCACGGTATCCGGTGTTCGTAATTTGCAGATGGTGATAAATAGAGTAACTCTTCATTTTGGAAGTGTTCTCTGGAGGCTGGTGTTCGTAGATTAAGGCGCCCTCAAGTGTTTCGATTATTTCTTCTGTCAGAGAAAATCCACGTCTAGGTACAACTTTGCCGAATCGGATGTAGATCGTTCCTCGTACGTTTTGTAACCACCAAAAGTGTTCGTTCAGGCGTTCGTAAAAGTTACGATACTCACCTTTAACCAGCCCGATGTAAAGCAATTTTTCGTTCGTTCCAAATAATCGAGATATTTGATAGACTCCTCGCCCGTATGATTGTTCAGATTCCCAAGCAGAATCGAAAATCTTCGGGTAAGTCCAACTGAGTTCAATAGTCTTTGGTCTTGACATGGTCTCGTTAAGGTGCGGAATGAGACATAACAACCGAATATAACACACTCCATCTTCTTATCTGCAACTCATGTACGAAAACACCCTTAGGGTAGTGGCTTGGCATGATACAATGACAGCCCAGAAATTAATTCCCAGGCTGCTTCTCTTTATTTAGAAATGCTAAAGGCCTTTATTCCCTTTCAAACACAAGTGCAGGCCCATCGACATAAGCCATACTCAAGGTCATGACTCCATGCGTCAAATCATAAGTCCATTTGGATTGATTGATTTTCACCAGCAAAATCTGCGGACCGGTAGATCCGGCAAGATGATCCTCCTCAAAAACGTAGCTATACTCTCCATCAGGATATCCTGCATTTTCTCCTCCCTCGACTTTGAGCACTCCGTTGCTTTGAAAACTATAAACTATGTCCTGCTCAGAATAATCAGCGGAATGCTCCCCCATCCATCCGTAAAACTGAGCTTCCATCAATTTCCAATCTCCTAGAATGGGATCAGAGGAACTTTCATCGTCAGCGCATCCAAGAAGAAGGGTGATTGCCAGAGCGAACAGAATTGATTTTTTCATGAGTAGTACCGTTGGTTTTATTACGGACACATCAGCTACTCGGTAGGTTGGAATGATCCAGAGGATCCTTAATGAAGCTTTGACAAAGTTGCTCTTGCTGGGCAGAAATAAAACATCTCATCAGTGGAGGTTGAACATTCTTGAATAATTCTATCTCTTTATTCAACGATGAATTCGTCAGTGGTCACCAGGAAGTCAGTGTCATCGTCAAAATGCACTCTAAAGGTCAATGTTTGCCCGGAGAATTTGACGTCTTCATTGAGCACAAAGACGATGTAGCTTCCTTCCTGGCCAAAAGCATAACGAAAGCCGTTTTGAAGGTCAATGAAATCGCTTATTGTCAAATTCCCCTCCTCCTCGTCTCCGTACCGGTTTAGCACAGAGAAAAAAGAGGACAGGTCAGCACCTGCTTTAAAAACGGCATTGTTGAAAACAATATCCGAATCTGAAAAAATGCTAATTCTTTGTATTCCCTGCGTTGGTTCCGGACCGGCATAGCTACATGCAGTGGCCCGATTTATTAAAGAAAAGTGCATATCGAAAGTTGACTCATTTGCCTGTGCAAGATCCAATGACACCTCAGATACCCTGACACTAATTGCCGCATCTTCATAAGCAGTTGACTTATCCGCTGAAAAATCATACCATTCATAGCCAGGACTTCCTTCAAGTTGGATGCTGCCCACCAGTACTGATAGAGAATCGATCACAGTATATTCATGGTTGTACTCTACCCCGCAACAAGAGTCGTTACAATCATCACATGACAAAGGCACCAGTAAATACAAACAGAGAACGATTTTGATAAGGCCAGCGGAAAAGTATTGATGTTTCATGGTCAAGCGTTTAGGTCAAACAAAAGTAATCAATTCGTACATCGGACACCTTTTTCCAGTGATGGGTTGGAATGAATAGACAAAAACAAGAACAGGATGATTGAAACTTTGTCAAAGTTCGACCTTTGACAAAGTTGTTTTCTTAACAGTAAACGATGCTAATTGTGTCCATACAGGAGCAATTACGAATGTACAGGTTGGGATTATTTCAGAGGCTTTTGCCTGGATGAGCGGATATTGATCAGTTCAATTTGCTTTTTCCTTGGTTTAATTCGGTAGGTCAAGACAGTGTACTTATTGATTGGCCCACGTCGAACATGTTTTTGTTTTTTGCTACTCTCAAGCATCTCAGGATACTGACTGAGCAAATCAAAAAATTGATGAGACTCACGTACAAACTTGCGGATTTCTTTTTCAGTAAAGTGGCTTTAAAGGTATTCAATGATCTTAGCGTAGCCTGTTTCAGCACGCTTAGTCCACACGATTTCTAAAGCCATTTTTGGTATTTCTCCATTACTTCTTTATGAGGTACTAACTCCTCCCTATCTGCCTGGGCTAGCCCTTCTTCAATTTCGGCTCGCTCTTCTCCACTAATTTCATCCCACCAGTCTACTTCTTTCTTTTTCTTCAAAGTAATGAACTCGTTTAGTGTTTTAGTATCGTTTAGACCTGCAAGCCATTCAATTAATCGTATTTTCTCTGCCTGGATATCCATATCATCGACCTTTTCTACAAAGTAACAATTTCTTATCATCTTTCCTCAAAAAGAATGACCTTCGGGATTATTGAATTTGTATTTTTCGGACATGATAGGCTAAATCGATTAAATAACAAAATAGTGACTTTTGATGGAACAGAGTCGTATAGTCACGCGTTTTGCTACGCAACGCGCGCCATTGGGCTGATAAAACCCCATTCATTCATAGCATATGTTATACACCTTATTTCGACCATTTTACTTCGTTTGGTGGAAGAATTACAGTTTGATTTTCAGTTGGAAAGTCTGATGGTAAGCTGAGTGTCACTTTCCCAGTAGTTGCCCATTCAGCGCCTCTTGCAAAAAGTGTTTGAAATCCAACACAGTAAAGGGCGTCTGTTCCATTTTCGGAAGAGTTAATGCCGGGTATTTCGTTCGCATTCTCTTCATTGAATGCGTGACCTAATACTGTCACGAACACCTTTCCAGTTCCATGTTCTAAAGTCCATGCGATTGGTTCATGTTCGCCAGAACCCCACATCTTTTTATCGGAATAAGAAGTGGCCAAAATTTCAATATTTTTCGAATTGCCACGCATTCCATGATAGAACTCGTCCATTCCATGTCTCCATTTCAACGGCATTCCTTTCGTAATAGGGTGTTCGGTATTTCTGGTATCAATTAACATTTCATGTTGTTTACCATGTGCTGGACCAACACCATGATATATGGGGGTTTCCGCCCAATCGTTAATTTCATCGTTCCAGGAAATATGGGAGCCTGTATGCGATCCGTACCAGCCTAAACCTATTAATCGCTGAAATTTCGGTTCGTCTACATAAGCTGCTGTTCCTTGATGAACTACAACTAACCCACCTCCATTCACAATGAATGCTTCAAGTTCATTCAAAGGTTCGCTCGGTAAACCTTCAAATCCCAAGCTCGATGTAACTACCAACTCGTAATTTGAAAAGTCAAAATCGTGTTCAAACCACCTCTTCTGATCCATAGAAATAATGATGTCTATTGAATAGCCTAGCGACTTTTGTAGAATGGTTTTGAACGTTTCAGCCTGCATCTTGGTATCATGGTGTTCTTGATCTTGGACGATCAGAACATTTATGTTCTCACTTTTTTGCGCTGATAGATTTAAAGCAAAAAGGATGAAAATTGAGACTAAGGTTAACTTCATGATGGTGGTGTATAACGATCAACTATCATCCGTAAGCTGGACTTTTTAAATTTCTATAAAAGTATCGGATAGCACCAGTCTTTGCAAATGGCTCAGTTAGCTTATGGATGATAGTTCTTGTTATGCCTATTTTTTCAACATGGTGAAAGAATCTACACCATTATAATGTACATCAAGCCTTTCAACTTCCCCTTTTTTATTGGTAATAAATACGAACTTAGCACCAGAGCTGGGTTCTATAAAAGTATTTGTTCCTATTGGTTGAAGATACCGTTTATTGGGACTATCCTCACCGCTATAATATAGTTTATTGTTTGTTGTAGATACTGTCATTCTATAAACATCTGGTATGTCATAAACGGCACAAAATTTTTCAAGTTCTGACTCGAACAATTCTGGTTCAGCCGAGACATCATCATATCTATTATATTTTTTTAAGATTTCGATTGTTTCTTCGTGAGGTAATGCAAAGCTTTTGTTTCCATTAATTCCTTCCATGGTTTCAGCTGCAATCATAGAATTTATTATAGCCTCCTCTACAGCTTGAACGGTACCTTCAAATAAGGGAGAAATTTGATCATTGGATAGGCTAATTACTGAGGAGTTTTCATTACGACTAAAAGCATTTTCATTGGCCGTTGAAAATGCTAGAAAAATATCACCGGAACCATTGTCTCCAAAACCACCAACGTTTCCTATTCCCAAAGGAATTCTTTGAGCGATTCGTTTTAACTGATGCGGTAGTAAAGGTGCATCTGTCGCAACAATAACAATAATAGATCCGTCACCTTCTTTTCTGCTGGATTGTGGGGCACCATTATTTATTGAACTTTTCACATTCATCAGCTCCAATCCAACAGGCACTCCGGCAATGGTTAGGTTTTTCCTTGAACCAAAATTTGATTGTACAAGAACTCCAATTGTGTAGGTAGTATCATTGATATGAATCAATCTTGAAGAAGTTCCTGTTCCACCTTTAAAACCCAAACACATCATTCCAGTTCCACCACCTACATTTCCCTCAGCAATCTTACCCGTTGAGGAATTTTCTATGGCCTCCAAAACGTGTTCTTCCTTCACATGAAATCCATAAATATCGTTTAGAAACCCATCGTAAGTTTCGGCGACTACAGGATAAGTATACCACCATGTTTCACCCTGATACCAATCTGTATCGACAAACCACTTTAATACTGCCTGTCTCACCGCACCCACACTATTTGTATTTGTTATCATTATTGGCGTTTCGAGAAATCCTGATTCAGTGACCCAGGTTGTTCCAGTCATTTCACCATTTCCATTAAGGCTATACCAGTTAGCATATACGGGGTTGAATTTGGATTTTCCTCTTGGAAATATCGCCGTAACACCTGTTCTTATTGGACCTTCTCCAACAATGTTTTTTCCTTCTCCTTCAATGATTGTACTATATCCAACTTCCACACCTTGCACATCAGTAATGGCATTATACTTTCCTGTTTCACCATAAAATGGAATTCCCAAATCTCTTGCTCTGGGCTTTTGAGCATTAGCAAATTGGAATACAATTAATAGACCTAAAAGGACTGCATAATTCTTCATGATTGTTGAGTTTAGTTAGGCATAACGTACGGCTATAGTGCATGCACTATATTCGCACTGTGTCTATACTGCCAAATCTAAGGGATTCACCAGCCATATGAAAACCATGTCGAATTGAAGAAACTCTACCTCCTCTGGCGCAACTTAGGTAGCAAAACGTGTGACTTCCCTGCTACTATATCAATTATTATCTTCTTTTTATTTAGCAGTGCCGATTGTTTTTCGGTAAAAGTTTACAAAATTTTCTGAGTTATTGAAATACGTTAATACAACAGCTCCTTCAATATGGTACTCACCAGGTTGAGAGATGTCAAACTCAATCAATAGTGCACCGCCAACCTCTTCATAATCAGCATTATGAGCAATGCCGTTTACCGTAAGTCTAGCAGTATCATAACTTATGGATTGGTATTTATGTTGATCGGTATCAATGGTAAGTACACCTTTATATCGACTTCCTATTTTTAATTCAGAGCAGTTAGTATTCAGGTAACAAATTCTTCGACCAAACCTGGGCAACTCAACATCCACCGCTCTATTATCCAAAAAAAGTGACTCTATCTTCAAAAGATCAGATAGGATTGCTAGGTTATTTAGATCAGTATGAGTGTACTTATCTAGGTTTTTGAATAAGCGATCCTGAGTCTCCTTTTTATCTTCCCAAGGTTCAATGCCATTTGCCACATCAATACTGTCAAGACTTAAAATATAGGCACGTAAATTATTTGTGTTAATCGGCTGTTTAAAAGTTTTCTTTGTGTTCGGTATTTGGTGTGTTATTCGTAAATCAGTCATAGCTAGTAATTCGCTTATTATACCTTCACGGCTGCGATGTGACTGTTCAATTAGGTTAATAATAGCTTGACTTTTTCTCGTAGAAATACTTTGAAACTCTAGCAAAGGATCGAATACATTAGAGGTGTCTGGTTTTTCTGATGTGCATGATGTAATTAATTTTAGAATAAGGAATGCTGCAACTGAGATGACTATTATGTGCTTCAACATGCTGGATTATTCAATAACAAATTCGTCTGTAGACAAAACAAACTCTGCCCCATCTTCAAACTCAATTCTAAATGTAAGTGTTTGCTGAGGAAGCACCACATTAGTGTTCAACTGTAGGAGCATATTACTCTTATAATATCCAAACCCACCCTGTGGGTATTGTATCATCTGATTTTGCTCTTCTATATAGTCATCAACAGATTGATTTTCTCTATCGGAGTATCTTGCTGGAAAATAAAACAAATGAGATAGATCAACCCCACTTTCAAAAGTAGTATCGTTTACAACTACCGGTCTATCCGAAACAATTGTAATGCTTTCAAATAGCTGCGTAGGAATTGGCTCAGGAGGTGAACAGGCATAGGCCTGATTGAGCAGTGAAAATGAGCCAGTCGAATTTACCCCATCACCATGGTCTGCAGCAAATTGAATATCAAACACCTCGATGAATATCGCAGCATCTAAATAAGAAGTTGATTTGTCAGAACTGAAATCCACGATATCGTATCCATTGCCCTGATACATATCAATGCTGCCCACAGCAAGGGTTAGCGAATCTATCTTGGTGTATTCAAGTTCAGAAGGTGCACCGCAACAAGAGTCTTCACATTTCTCGTCTAAGCACGATATGGGTACTAGAAAGTAGAGAAACAGTATGATTTTAATGATATGGGAAGAACGATGTGATTGATTATTCATGGTTAGGTTATTTTAAAGAATCAGTAGTTCAACTCCTTGCTCTCGACATTGCGAAACATCCCTTCGGACTTGTAGAAGACGCCCCGTTCGATCATGCCGATGTATTCGGTCTGGTCTTCGCGCTTTTCATAGACATAGTGCTTGCCCAGATAGTCCAATGAGTAGAGGTCAAAGCCCATAGACACATCTGTATCTCGAATCACAATTGCATCGAAGAGCAATCCGGTGTGGGTAGTATAGTTGTGATCCAGGTAGAAATACAAGATATGCCCCTGCTCACTCACCGGGTCAATGACGTACTCGGCCTTCATGTCGGTGGTCTTGTTGTAGAACTTCACCTTGCGCCAGATAAAAAAAGGCGAGCCCTTGCTGGTAAATAGCTTCCACTTGTAGAGATAAGTGACCTCCACGTCTTCAAACTCAAACTTTACCTTTCGGTAGTAAAACAGATTGAGCGAGTCGATGAAGTAGGCTATGGCACAGAGCATAAACACTCCGCACATAATGATCACACCCATGATGAATTCTTCGGCTATCATACCTGATAAAATTAACTATTTTTTCAACGATTACTCAGACACAATAATTATTGAGCCGACAATACAATTTAAAACCGTTCAATTTTTAATCCCTGTAGGTTGTAAATAGTTTTGCATTAAGAAATAACATATGGAAAACGGCGTACACACTACCAAAGAAAAAGCACTCTCCCTCAATCTCAACGAACGCATCTACGGCACGCTGGCAGAAATCGGTGGCGGCCAGGAGGTAGCGGCTAACTTCTTCAAGGCCGGTGGAGCCTCCGGCACGATCGCCAAGACCATGTCGGCCTATGACATGACGTTCTCTGACGCGATCTACGGCGCGACCAAACGCTATGTCTGCGAAGAAAAACTCCTGAAAATGCTCGACAAGGAGTACTCCCTCCTATCCAAGCGCCTCAACCATCGGGCTCCCGACACCCATTTCTTTGCTTTCGCGAATACCGTAGAAACGCTCAACTTCAAAAAAACCAACGCCGGGCATGGCTGGCTTGGGGTTCGATTCCAGCTGACTCCAGAGGCTGAACCCAACGACCTGATTGTCCATATTGTACTCAAGGATCCCGATGCCATCTGGCAGCAGGAGGTACTGGGTCGTGTAGGTGTCAATATGATCTACGCCTGCTTCAATCACCACCTCGATCCGGAAGCGCTGATGTGCTCCATCATCGACAACCTCTCTACGGATCGCCTGGATATTGACATGTTCAGACTTGAAGGGCCCGATTTCAAATCGGTGGACAATCGCCTGATGTCGCTCAAGCTGGTCAAGCATGGCCTCACCCATGCAGCGATGTTTGACGATGAGGGAGAGGTACAACAGACTTCCTCCTACCTGTACAAAAAGAATATTTGCGTACTCCGGGGGCAGTTTCGTCCTGTCACGAACGTACATACAGACATGATCGAAAAGGGTCTCCGCCAGTTTATGAAAGATCCGGGCGTGGAGCTCAAGGACGTAAACGTGGTGGTAGAGCTCATGCTCAACGACCTGACCACCGACGGCACCATCGACGAGCAGGACTTCATGGATCGCGTCGACCTCCTCAACTCCCTGGGCTACAAAGTACTGATATCCAACTACAACGAGTTGTACGAGTTGGCCGACTACTTTGCACAGTTCACCAGAGGCAAACGTCTGGGCTTCATCACGGGCATCGATGTATTGTCTGAGATTTTTGATGAAAAGCGCTACAGCAAAATTCGCGGCGGGATCATGGGATCATTCGGTCATCTCTTTGGTGCTAATGTAAAGCTGATGGTCTTCCCAATGATCGTCAATGAAGTGATTGAAACTGCATTTTCTTTCCAACCACCGGAGCAACAACGCAATCTCTACGAGCACCTGAGGGTCAATGGCTTTATCGAAGACATAGAAGACATCAATGAAGAATACCTGCACATCATGTCGGAGGTAGTGCTAAGGCAAATCAAAGAAGGGACGGAAGACTGGGAGCAGTTCGTCCCCGACCGTGTCGCCAAAATCATCAAGGAAAAACAGCTTTTTCAAAAGGATTCTTTCGAACCCATCGATTGATCCGGCGCTGTTTTATAGACTATTCGGGTCAGTTCTATATCTTCGTAGCTTGTAATAAGATCATTCATGGAGTCAAGAGGCAATTTTAGCAATAGATTAGGTTTTATATTGGCGGCAGCCGGATCGGCCGTAGGCCTGGGCAATATCTGGAAGTTTCCCTTCGAGGTGGAGGCCGGCGGAGGGGCAGCCTTTGTGCTAATGTACCTGTTGTTTTGCTTCATTCTGTGCTTTCCGGTGATGGTCACCGAGATTGCCATTGGTAGAAAGACCAGTAAAAACGCCATCGGTGCTTTCAATGCCCTTGGATTCTCCAACTGGCGCTTCATCGGGGCGTTAGGCGTGATCTGCGGGGTGGTGATCCTTTCCTTTTATAATGTAGTGGCCGGATGGGCCTTCGGATATTTCATAGAAATGGTCAGCGGCAACTTCGCCATCGGTAGCCAGTTTGGAGACTATGTGAAAGATGTATTCAAAATCGGCCTCTATGCCGTGCTGTTCATGGGGGCTACCTCTTTCATCGTATCCAAAGGAGTCTCTGGAGGAATCGAGCGCGCTGCTAAGATTCTCATGCCTACGCTGATCATTATGATCCTCGGGCTGGTGCTCTACTCCTTCACCCTACCCAATGCCATGACCGGGGTGAAATACTATCTCGTTCCGGAGTTTTCAGAAATCAGTCTGAAAACAATCGGTGGAGCGCTGAGACAGGCGTTCTTCTCACTATCGCTGGGAATGGGCATGCACATCACCTACGGCAGCTACCTATCCAAAAAAGAAAACATTATATCATCCGCAGCATCAATCACGCTGTTTGATGTAGGGATCGCGTTCATCGCAGGTCTGATGATGTTCCCCATCGTCGCCTACAGCACGGGCGGTGACATGAGCAATGTGACCGGAGGTGCGGGATTGATCTTTACCGTGCTACCTGGAGTTTTCGAATCACTGGGAGCGGGATTGGGAATTTTCCTCGGAGCATTTTTCTTCCTGTTGCTGTCTTTTGCTGCTTTAACTTCAACCGTTTCTCTATTGGAAGTACCTGTAGCCTATATCGTAGATGAGTTCAAGACATCAAGATTCACTGCAGTAACCATCTCTGCGGCCATTATTTTCCTTGCGGGAATTCCTTCATTGGTTGGAAATGGCTATAGTGAGTTTTTCTCCTCTTTTGTCACCTACGTTGGGGCGGATCGTCCCACAGATTTTATGACCTTCTTTGGGCATATAGCGGATATCCTTCTACTATTCGGAGGATGCTGCATCGTCGGGTTTGCCGCCTATATTTGGAAAAAAGAGAACCTCTATTCTGAGTTGGAATCAGGGTTTGAGAATTTCAACACCTCTAAGGTCAAACCATTGATCGATATCGCCATCACTTATATCTGTCCACTCCTTTTGGCACTTCTATTTGTGATGGTTGTACTGAACAACTTCTTTGGGATCGAGCTATTAGGATAATTACTTTTTGATAAAAGTATCCACCTCACCCTCCAGCATAATAGAATAATCTCCTGGCTTGAGTAGCCGAAGTGGAATCACTTTGCCATTCCCCCGGAGTATTACGTCGCCATCTTCATCCATGATTTCGTACGAAGTGGCCCGCGACAATGTAATTTTGTCTTTCACCACTCGGGGCGAAAAAGTCACGGACTCAGGATAATGATAATGCTCCATTTCCATGGAATAGAGATAGCGGTTGTTTGGAGCTACATACTTGACCCTATAGATATTACCCCCATCGTGATGTTCCGGAAAGTAGACATACTGAGCACCTTGAAAGCGTCCCTTGGCACGAACCTCTTTGACCACATCCCATAGATCCACGTCTAGTTTTTCGACAAAAAAGTTACCACCCACCTGATCCCCTTTCGTGTACCAGTGCATCACCGAGTCATTGAGCACAAGGCTGTCAAACTTAAATGAGCTGTGATAAAGGATGGCATCAGGATTGACGATACGGGCCGTACAGCTGTCCTTATAAGAAACGGTGATACTCACCGGCGTGTATAAATCAAAACCCGTAAATGGAATATGAATGGCGGTGAGATTCAGGTTGGCACTGGATTTTTTTCCATTGACAAGAATCTCGCTTACACAAAACTCTTTGGTCTGTGCATTATAGGAATTCTGTATGTAAATCCCCTTTCCCTTATATACGCCTGTGAGCTTAATCTCCTGGGCCTGAACACCTAGTGAGGCTACAAGCAGGACAAAAACCAAACCTCGAATCATCTTCATCTTCGAAATATTAGTAAATATCGCAATTATTAGAAAGGAAACGAGCTATAATCTAAAAATAATACAATTACATCCGACAAATAAGCTTTCCGATGCCCGACTATTTCTATCCAAAAACCCACGACAATCGTCATGGAACGCAATTAATAGACTGTGATTTGAAACAAATTGCCCTGTTCCACGCTAAAAAGAAAGTAACTTGCACAGATAAGCGGCAGAAGGGATATGAAGAAGTTATTAATCATCGCACTGGTTTTCCTGGTATTTCAAAGTAGGGCCTCCTACTTGTTTCTTCCCATGGACGAAACACAGTCCAATCACCTGAAAGCATACGGCATAGCCTACTGGATTCTCCAGCATGAGGTGGAGGTAGACTGGCTGCTCAACTACAAGGGTGGCTCTTTTATGTTTAAATACTTCCAGGATTTTGAAAACGAACTTATCATCCGTGGGGTAAGCTACAAGGTGATCTCGGATGCGGATGCTAATTCTATCCTGAGCGAAATATCGAGCCCATCCTCAAACATGGATGCCATGAAACTGGAGAAATACCCGAAAATCGCTGTGTACTCACCTAAGAGTAAGCAACCCTGGGACGATGCGGTGACGCTGGTTTTAACCTATGCAGAAATCCCCTACGATGTAGTATTTGATGATGAGCTCATGTACGAGGAGCTACCCAAGTACGATTGGCTGCACCTTCACCATGAGGATTTCACCGGTCAGTACGGTCGGTTTTATCGCGTATACCAGCATTACCCCTGGTACCAGCAGCAACAGCGGGATTATGAAGAATCCGCCCGAAAGCATGGATTCACTAAAGTATCCCACCTGAAGCTCGCCATCGTAAAGAAAATTCAGGCTTATGTAGCCAGTGGAGGGTTTCTATTCGCCATGTGCTCGGCCACTGACACCTATGACATTGCGCTAGCCGCTGAGGGGGTAGATATCTGCGAAACAATGTTTGACGGAGACCCTATGGATCCCAAGGCCCAATCAAAGCTGGACTTCAGCAAAACCTTCGCCTTTGAAAACTTTGTATTGGAAAGAAACCCCTACATCTATGAGTTTTCGAGCATTGATACGCATCCCAGCCAGCGAGGGGTGACCGAGGCCAATGACTATTTCACCTTATTTGAATTTTCTGCTAAGTGGGACCCCATCCCCACCATGCTCACACAAAATCATGCCCACATCATCAAAGCATTCATGGGACAGACCACATCATTCAAAAAGAACCTGGTAAAACCAGATGTGGTGATCCTTGGTGAAAACAAATCCATCAATGAAGCCAAATACATTCATGGGGTGTTCGGCAAGGGGTTCTGGACGTTCTACGGAGGACATGACCCTGAGGACTACCAGCACATGGTCAGTGAGGAACCCACCGATCTCAACCTACACCCCAATTCACCCGGGTATCGATTGATTCTAAACAACATCCTCTTCCCTGCTGCCAAAAAGAAAAAACAAAAGACCTAATGCTGGTATTTTGTAATAATCGTCACTTTCATTGCACTAATTTTAAGCACTTAAAATATAAACCTTGTTACCATGGATAATAGAAAATTCTTACCCTTCATTATAGTCATCGCGATTGGCCTATTCATTATTGTGAGCCTTTCTTCGAGCCTTTTTTACAAAATAGGACCTGCAGAAAGAGCTGTACTATTCCACACGATAAGTGGTAATCTTGACAAAGAAAATATTATTCAGCCGGGATGGCATGTAAAGGCCCCCTGGACAACGGTATATACTTATGATGTTTCTGAGCTGATAGAAGAAGAAAACATGAACGTCTTAGATAAAAACGGACTTTCTATTAGCGTTGAAGTGTCCGTACGATTCTCTCCAATGAAAGATAAAATTGGAGAACTTCAAGAGAATTTTAAGGGGGCTTACATTACAACACTTGTTATACCAGAAGTGCGAGCTTCTGTAAAACGAATTATGGGCAAGTACACTGCCGAAGAAATCTTTTCCACCAAGAAAACCGAGGTTGAAAATCAAATACAATCTGATACAGAAGCTGTTCTAGGATCGGAAAATAACAACGTCCAAATGCGTGCCCTTTTGATCCGGTCTATCAACCTTCCTGCACAGATTAAGCAGGCAATCGAGCTGAAGCTACAACAGGAGCAGGAAGCCCTGGCGTATGAATTCCGTCTTCAGAAAGAAAAAAGTGAGGCTGAAAGAAAACGAATTATGGCAGAAGGTGAGGCTGCTGCCAACCGTATTGTCAATTCCTCTCTGACCCCTGCCCTGCTCAAGATGCGCGGTATAGAGGCCACAAAGGAACTCGCCAATTCCCAAAATTCGAAAGTCGTAGTGATCGGCAGTGGCAAAGACGGACTGCCTTTGATACTTGGAAACAACTAAGTAGTAGAACTACGTAGAAACTAAGTATTGAGTTTCCTTCCTTTTCTGGTATAAAATGACTATTTTCGCGTCTCAAATATTCAATAACTAACATCAAGTCAAGGTAAATGTCAGATAAAGCGGAAATTCGAATAGATGGCAAATCGTACGAGCTACCTGTAGAGATCGGCTCGGAAAACGAATATGCTATAAACATTGGTTCACTAAGAGCACAGTCAGGAGCGATCACAGTAGATCCGGGCTATAAAAACACAGGCGCTACACGTAGTGCTATCACCTTCCTGGATGGAGAAAAAGGTATTCTTAGGTATCGAGGCTATTCGATAGAGGAGCTTGCAGAAAAATCTTCATTCCTGGAGGTTTCTTTTCTGTTGATCTATGGTCATCTACCCAATAAGGTTGAAAAAGAGGCGTTTGAAAACGACATCACTCGACATACGCTGATCCATGAGGACATCAAGCAGATCCTGCAAGGTTTCCCATCTGCCAGTCACCCTATGGGCGTACTTTCATCAGTGGTGACGGCCCTTACGGCTTTCTATCCAGAGTCACTTGACCCCAACAGGTCAGCTGACGCAGTGAATCTAAGTATTCTACGTATCCTAGCCAAGATGCCAACTTTCGCAGCATGGTCATACAAAAATGAAATTGGACAACCGTTCATTTACCCTGACAACAACCTGAACTACTGCGAAAATTTCTTGAAGATGATGTTTGCAGTTCCTTCAGAGGACTACAAAGTAGATCCTGTAGTAGCGAAGGCACTGGATACTCTTTTGATCCTACATGCAGACCATGAGCAAAACTGCTCTACCTCTACTGTACGCATCGTAGGGTCGTCACAAGCCAGCTTGTATGCTTCATTATCTGCAGGTATCAATGCGCTGTGGGGACCTTTGCACGGTGGAGCTAACCAGGCAGTGATAGAGATGCTTGAAGCAATCAAAGAGGATGGCGGAGATACTGCTAAGTACCTCGCGAAAGCAAAAGATAAAAACGATCCATTCCGATTGATGGGATTTGGACATAGAGTTTATAAGAACTTTGACCCTAGAGCAAGGATCATCAAGAAAGCTGCGGATGACGTACTAGAGAAACTAGGTGTAGACGATCCGGTACTCGATATAGCGAAAGGACTGGAAGAAGCAGCCTTGAAAGATCAGTACTTTGTTGACCGAAAGCTCTATCCTAACGTAGATTTCTATAGTGGAATCATCTACAGAGCACTGGGCATCCCTACCGAGATGTTTACAGTAATGTTCGCATTGGGAAGACTTCCTGGTTGGATCGCACAATGGAAAGAAATGCGTGAGAATGGCGAGCCAATTGGCCGACCAAGACAGGTTTATACAGGTGAAACTGAAAGAGCCTACGTGGATGTAGACAAGAGATAGTCTAAAGAAACAAGACATAAAAAAAGCCTGGTTGATCAACCAGGCTTTTTTTATGTCTTTACGAATGATGCCTCAAATTCTGAAATGGGACAATCTCAAAATCCTTTTTCAACACCTGGTAAACCTTGTGAATGGGCAAACCCATAACGGTGTAAAACGAGCCTTTGATTTTGTTGATGCCAATCATACCGATCCACTCTTGTATTCCATAGGCTCCGGCCTTGTCCATGGGTGAATAGTTTTCTACGTAAAAGTTTATTTCTTCATCATGCAGCGAGCTTAAATCCACTTCCACAATATCAGAAAAACTCACCTCGTTTTCTGGCGATGAAATAGACACCCCGGTCACCACCTCATGAATCTCCCCTGCCATCGTCTTGATCATTTTGAATGCTTCGTCTTTATTAGCGGGCTTGCCAATGATCCGGTCACCGGCGATCACAGTCGTATCTGCGGTGAGGATCACATCCTTAGGAAAAAACTCACGATATGCAGCATTCTTCTTTTTTGCAATGTACTCTGCCACATCCTCAAGGGGTATCGACTCATCAAACGATTCATCTACATGCCGTACATTAATATCAAATTCAAATCCAGCATCTTTCATCAACTGCTGTCGACGTGCAGAGTTAGAGGCAAGTATTAGTTTACTCATGGTATTTAGGTTTTAACGTTCTTAACAAATATCCATAATTTCCTTTAGGATAAAAAAGCATGAGACCGGGAGAATACAATCAAATAGGAGTGCTCATAAGGAGAGCTATCCTTGATTGAGTTGCTCTATTTCCGTTAACGGTGTAAACACATTGCACAAAAAACAGATCCGATGTTAACCCCATTTTACCCACCCAACAATTGATGATAGTCATATTGATATAGTCTCCATAATTGTTAACTTTGCGATCATTTTAGAATTCACCATTTACAGGAAAAAACCAAGGATTTAATGGATTTATTTGAGAAGTTTTCAGAAGACAAGGGACCACTAGGGCAGCATTCATCCATGGACCATACCAACTATTTTATGTTTCCAAAGTTGGAAGGCCCAATCGCACCCAGAATGATGTTTCGTGGCAAGGAAGTTTTAACCTGGAGCCTCAACAACTACCTCGGACTGGCGAACATGCCGGAGGTAAGAGAGGCTGACGCCAAGGGTGCCGAAGAATGGGGACTCGCCTATCCAATGGGAGCCAGAATGATGACCGGTAATACCGAGCAGCACGAGGCTTTCGAAAATGAACTGGCAGAATTTGTACAAAAAGAAACCTGCATGCTGCTCAACTACGGCTACCAGGGAATCATGTCGATCATTGATGCTGTGGCCGGCAGAAAGGACGTCATAGTCTACGATGCGGAGTGTCATGCATCTATCATCGATGGCTTGCGACTCCATGTGGGTAAAAGGTTTGTGTACCAACACAACGACATGGAAAGCCTCGAAAAACAGCTGGTACGTGCTGAGAAATTAGCCAAAGAAAATGGAGGTGGCGTACTGGTGATTACCGAAGGTGTATTTGGTATGTCGGGCAGTATGGGCAACCTGAAAGCTGTGGTAGAGCTCAAGAAGAAATTTGAATTCCGACTGTTGGTAGACGATGCTCATGGTTTTGGTACTATGGGTAAAACCGGCGCAGGATGTGGCGAAGAGCAAGGATGCCAGGATGGCATAGACCTTTACTTCTCTACGTTCGCCAAGTCTATGGCCAGCATCGGTGGTTTTGTCGCAGGAGACAAAATGGCGATCGACTACCTCAGATATAATATGAGATCCCAGATTTTTGCTAAGTCATTGCCTATGGCGCTTGTGATTGGCAATAGAAAAAGACTGGAACTCCTAAGAACACGTCCTGAGTTAAAAGAAAAGCTGTGGACAGTGGTAAATGCCCTACAGAGCGGCCTGAAGGAAAAAGGCTTCAATATCGGCAAAACTCAGTCACCCGTGACACCTGTATTACTTAGCGGCGGATGGAAAGAAGCGGCCAACATGATTCAGGATATCAGAACACACTATAACATCTTCTGCTCTATGATTGTGTACCCTGTGGTACCCAAGGATGTGATCATGCTTAGGATCATCCCTACGGCTGATCATACGCTTGCTGATGTGGAAGAAACCATTAGTGTATTTGAGTCTGTAAAGCACAAGTTGGACACGGGCGTATACCGAGATGCCGACGAACCAGTATTTGTTTAGATGTTGATAAAAAACATGCCCTATTTCATTGGATTAATGTTTTTTGATATAAATTGCTGACTCTTGTTTAATATTCAATAACCTTAAATATAAAATCACATGAAAAGATTTAACGAAGTAAAGGACTTGATTCTCTCACTCGAAGGAGACTTTGAAAAATTCTACGATAAGCAAAACCAGGCCGCTGGTACGCGAGTAAGAAAGGGAATGCAAGAACTGAAAAACCTTGCTCAGGAAATTCGTATTGAAGTTCAGGACATCAAAAACAGCTAAGAACTTTCTTCGAACTAGTAGATAAAGAATTTACAGGAGTGCTTTACAGCACTCCTTTTTTTATGTCCAGGTTTTTGTAGGCTTCCAAAAGCTTCGCTTCTAGCTGAGCAGAAGCCTCCACCATAGGCAGTCTGAGCAGGCCATTTCCAATACCTCGTGCCTGCAATAGGGATTTGATTCCTGTAGGGCTACCCTCTGTAAAGATCAAATCGATAAAAGGCTGAATAATTTCATTGTCAATCTCAGCCTGTGAAAAATCGCCCTTCAGCGCACTTTTCACCAATGTGCTGGTCTCTGCTGGCATGGCATTGGCTATCACCGATATTACGCCATGACCTCCGTGCTGCATAAAAGGAATGATCAAATCATCGTCGCCTGAGATGACCAGAAAGTCCTCCGAAACACCTGTCCGGATCGCATCCTGCTGATCAAAATTTCCGGCCGTTGCCTCTTTTATGCCAATAATCTTATCGTGCTGAGAAAGTGTGATCACAGAATCAGCCTCCAGATTTGTACCCGTTCTTTTGGGTACATTGTAGAGCAGGATCGATTTTGGTGAGACGTCTGCTATTGCTTCATAGTGCCGGATCAGGCCGGTCTGGTTGGGACGGTTATAAAAGGGAGTCACAAGCAACAGAGCATCCACTTCGTGCTCAAAGTTTTTGTACTGCTCCACAAGAACGCGGGTATTGTTTCCTCCCATACCAAAGACTATGGGTAGGTTTTTAGCGTTTCTTGATTTGACGAACTCCAGCACTTTTATTTTTTCATCCGGTGCCAAAGTAGGCGCTTCTGCAGTCGTACCCATCACCACCAGGTAGTCTACTCCTCCTTGAGATACGTGATCGACCAGTTGCCCCAACGCCTCATAATCAACGCTCATATCCTCATTAAATGGCGTCACCAACGCCACTCCCGTTCCCCTAAACCTATTCATTTCTCATATTTTTTAAATAGTGATACAACTGATCGAGGTATGCCTCAAAATTGTCATCACCGTGTTGCAACATCAGCTCAAAATATTCGCTGTATTCTTCTTCAAACCTACCTACGCGGCATTTTGCCTTACAGGCGGCCAATATATTCCTCGTGTATTTATTGGTCTCCCAGTCCAGACTGATCAGATAATCAAAAACGGAATCCTGAAAACTCTTGACCTCTTCATCCTTCCATTTACCGTTGGCCTTTAAGCTCATTTCCGAAAATGAATTTTGAGGTTTCTCACCGTTTTTTTTCGCCCTGGGTACAAATACCAATCGGTTCACCTTTTTACCATCATTTTTCAGACGGGTTTGCAAGTTGTCGATTAGTTGCTCCCTAGTGGGATCGCAATGACTGTGAAGGATACCAATGGACTTAGCCTGGACATACCCATCCGATATGCGAATGGCATCATTGCGCTTGAGCGCAAATTTCGTCCTGAGCTTGACCAGTTGTTTTCTTATCATCCTATCCGTTCAGCAATTCTTCAAATTCGGTCTCAGAAATGATCTTGACCTCCAGTTTAGTAGCCTTTTCCAGCTTGGCCGGCCCCATATTATCCCCGGCCACCAAATAGTTCAATTTTCCAGAAATTGAAGAAACCACTTTGCCACCATTGTCTTTGATGAGCTGCTTTAGTTCATCTCGACCGTATTTCTCAAATACTCCTGAGATCACAAAAGTAAGCCCCTTGAGCTTGTCGGTCATCATTTCCAGCTTACTTTCATCCAGGGTAAAATTCAGCCCGGCAGTTTTGAGCCTGGTGACCAGCTCCAGGCCTTGCGGATCAGTAAAATAGGATGTCAGGCTTTGCGCAATCCTATCACCGATTTCCGGTACATCCACCAGCGTCTCAAAGTCCGCCGCCATCAGCGCATCAATATTTTTGAAGTGCAAAGCCAGCTTTTCTGCCACCGTTCGCCCTACAAATCTTATCCCCAATCCAAACAGTACCTGCTCAAATGGCGCCTTTTTTGACTCTTCGATCCCACTCAAAAGATTTTTTACGCTGAGATCCTGAAACCCCTCCAGTCCAATAATATCGTCATACTTCAGATCATAGAGATCCGCTACATTGTTGAGCAGGCCTTTTTCATGCAGTAGCTTGATGGTCTGCTCTCCCATGGAGTCGATATCCATCGCTTTCCTATGAATGAAATGCTCAATCCGTCCCCTGATCTGAGGTGGGCACCCTTCTGCATTGGGACAGTAATGATTTGCTTCTCCTTCGATACGAACCAACTCAGTACCACACTCTGGGCATGTCTCCAAAAATCCAACAGGCTTTGCATCAGGTTTTCTGCTGTCCAGAACCACACCTGTAACTTTCGGTATGATCTCCCCTCCTTTCTCGACATTCACCAGATCGCCCAGATGCAGATCCAACCGCTGAATTTCATTGGCATTGTGTAAGGAGGCCCGCTTTACATTAGTGCCTGCCAGCAGCACCGGCTCCAGCTCTGCTACCGGCGTGATGGCCCCTGTGCGGCCTACCTGATAGCTTACAGCATTGAGGGTGGTGACGGCACTTTCGGCTTTGTACTTGTACGCAATGGCCCACCGTGGGCTCTTGGCGGTAAAGCCCAGTCTCTTTTGTTGCAACAGGCTGTTTACCTTGATCACTATTCCGTCGGTCTCCACCGGAAGCTCATGCCTTTTGTCCTGCCACTGCTCGATGTAAGCGAGTACTTCATCAATGTTTTTGCAGCGAGCGTAGCTCTGAGAAACATTGAACCCCCATCGCTCCAGGGCATTGATAGAATCTGCATGACTGGACAAACCCTCTGCCCCCATCAGGCTGTATAGATAGCAGTCCAACTTCCTGGCCGCAACCACTGATGAATCCTGCATTTTTAATGTGCCGGACGCAGTGTTTCTTGGATTGGCCAGTTTTTCTTCACCGGCCTCTTCTTTTTGTTGATTGAGTGCTTCGAAAACAGCATTGGGCATAAAAGCCTCGCCCCGCACCTCAAACTCTGCAGGGTAATCTCCGTCTTTCAACTTTAGCGGAATGGTTCGGATGGTTTTGGCATTTGCGGTTATGTTATCGCCACGAGTACCATCCCCACGAGTGACGGCTCTGGCCAATAGACCATTTTCATAGGTCAGGCTGATGGCTACCCCGTCGAACTTCAATTCGCAGAAGTACTCGTATGACTCCCCTTCAAGCCCTTTGGCCACACGGCCGTCAAAATCGCGGAGTTCCTCTGCTGAATAAGTATTGGACAGCGAAAGCATCGGATACTTGTGCGTAACCGTTTCAAAATTCTTGGTGATGGTGCCGCCCACACGCTGACTAGGCGAATCGGCCCTTTTAAATTCCGGAAATCGGTTTTCCAGGTCGATGAGCGACTGGAGCAACTGGTCAAAATCATAGTCGGAGATTTCAGAGCGGCTTTCCTGATAGTAGAGATGGTTGTGATGGTGGATCGACTCAGTCAATCGTTCTATTTCTCTATTTGCCTCTTCGGGTGTCATCAGGTGTTTTGGTCTGGCCGACAAATTTATAAATACTTGCGAACTCTCCTTAAGGGAATGTAAATTTCGAACCGTGTTCGTTGAGAATTTAACTACAAAGTTGAAATCTGTTAATTACCGGATTTTGATACCTTTGCCACTTCTTAATTAAACCTCCGGAGATTTGTCAAATATTCTAGCCATCGCGGGACGACCCAACGTCGGAAAATCAACTCTTTTCAACCGATTGGTCGAAAAGAAAAAAGCCATTATGGACAACCAAAGCGGTGTGACTCGCGACCGTCACTACGGCTTTGCGCAGTGGAATGGCACCTATTTCACTGTGATCGATACGGGCGGGTATGTCACCGGCTCGGACGATATATTCGAGGCAGCCATCCGAGACCAAGTCAAAATGGCCCTGGAAGAAGCCAGCGTGATCCTCTTTTTGGTCGACTGCCATGATGGCCTTACGGACATGGACCAGGATTTTGCCAATATATTGAGAGAGCTCAAAAAGCCTGTATTTGTAGTCGCCAACAAAGCCGACAATCCTGATCTGGAGATGCAGGCCAACGAATTTTACGGCATGGGTCTGGAAAGCGAGATCTACACCATCGCCTCTACGAGTGGAGCGGGTACCGGTGATCTACTGGACAAGGTAGTAGAACACTTTCGTGACGAACAAGAAGAAAACCCCGAAGAAGGCGTACCCCGCATTTCAATATTGGGTCGACCCAATGCAGGAAAATCCTCGTTTTTGAATGCGCTGATTGGCAAGGACAGATCCATCGTGACCGACGCGGCAGGCACCACCAGGGATGCCATCAATACCCGATACAAACTATACGGCAAGGACTTTATCCTGACCGACACAGCCGGCATCCGAAAGAAAAGCAAGGTGCGGGAGGACATCGAGTTTTACTCCGTACTGCGTGCCATACAGTCATTGCAAGACAGTGATGTATGTATGGTGATGGTCGATGCTACACGAGGCTTTGAGGCGCAGGATATGTCGATCATATCCCTCGCACACAAGTACAAAAAAGGCATCATGATCATGGTCAATAAATGGGATCTGATCGAGAATAAGGACACCAACACGGCCAATAAATTCAAAGAGGAGATCCTGGAAAAACTTGGAGGTCCTCTCTCCTACGTCCCGATCATTTTCACCTCAGTGGTCAATAAGCAGCGGATATTCCAGGCCATAGAGATGGCGATAGAAATCTACGAAAACCGAAGCAAGCGTATCTCTACTTCGCAGCTCAACGAAGCGATGCTGGCGGATATCGAAAAATACCCACCGCCTGCACTCAAGGGCAAGCACATCAAAATCAAGTACGTGACGCAGCTCCCGACGCAGACGCCATCGTTCGCTTTCTTCTGCAACCTACCCCAGTATATCAAGGAGCCCTATGAGCGCTACCTGATGAACAAGCTCCGTGGGCACTTTGGGTTTGAGGGAGTACCGGTCAAGATCTTCTTCCGCAAAAAGTAGTGTCAACAGACCGGCACAGACATATTTTTGAAAAGCATCTGCCGGCCCCTGCGGTCAACTACTGCCATTCGCTGTGGGAGCAGCTCGATTTTCAGTTTAAGGTCAGCCGATCCAGAGTCTCCAAGCTGGGCGACTACCGCTACGACCCTACCACCAACACCCATACGGTCACAGTAAATCACGACCAAAACAAGTACGCCTTTCTGATCACCTACATTCACGAGGTGGCGCACAAGGTGGTGCGGGACTTATACCAAAGCCGGGTTAAACCCCACGGCACTGAGTGGAAGGGGCAGTTCAAAAAGCTCATGTTGCCCATGCTGAGAGAGGATATCTTCCCAATGGACATACTAGGTCCGCTGGCCCGGCATATGAAAAACCCGAAAGCCAGCAGTGTATCGGACAGTGCACTATTGGCAGCCCTGCGACGATACGATGAGCAGCCCAAGGGGACATTCCTCAAGGAAATAGAGGTCGGTACTAAGTTTCTCTTTCGTAAGAAAATATACCGAAAGCTCGAGTCCCGCCGTACCCGTGCCCTCTGCGAGCACCTGGACTCGGGTCGTCAATACCTAATCTCGGAAAGTGCCTCTGTGAGTGGGTTTAAGAATTGAGCGATACGGGAATTGGAGACTGTTTCAAACAAATAATTAATCCACTAGATTTGAGAAACACATATAGCGGATAACACACATTATGTTAGCCGCTTATTACATGTAATTTCTTGTGAGACAAACAATCGTATTCTTCTTAATTAGCCTTTGCTCCATTCAGCTAGTCCGCTCCCAAGAGCTGATTAACCTTGACATTTCGACTTTTGAAGAAGCATTGACATTTGAGAGAAAATTGAATTCCACAATTATTGATACTGTTCATATTACCTTGGCGGACTTTGACCCGAAGAATGAGAAGCCAACGATCGCAGTAATTTTTAAACGATCAATTGATGACTTTCCACTGACCCTTCATGTGTGGTATCATCTAGACATAGATTTCAACAAACTTATAAGAATCAACTATTATCACGGTTTTTACAATCCAAGCTGGAACGCCAAAAATGATATTGAAAAATTAGAACAACTCACCAAAAGCGAAGATACGTTTCTGAGCAGATACGAGACCTACCTTGAATACTTGTCAAAACTTTATAGAACACCTAAAATCACTGATAATTCGGATAGCGAAACGAATGTTTATAAACAGATGGAATGGTCAAGTGATTTTCATCTGGTTAAGCTTGAATATCGCTTTTTTAGAAGCTTAATTAATAATCCAATACTAGGCTATCAGGTGAACAACTTTGAATTGTCCTTCCATCGAACATTACTAAAAAACATGTAACATTAGATACAAGTGCATCGGTATTGGAGCTTTTGGATTCTTCTCTGCCAGCCAGGCCGCCCCCAATTGCGCGCGTTTGAGCACAGCGGAAGTGCGTGTTGAAAAATCAAAAGGCACGGAAATAATTTCCCCGCCAATGGGAAGCTTCAAATCTTAAAAATTCCTTATTTCCCCTCAAACCTCTTGAAAGACAACCATAAAATTGGCGCCGGACTTTTGTGGATCTACTGCCTCCACATGGCCGTTGAGCTTGCGTGCCAGGCTCTCGATGAGCTCATGACCGATGGTATCGATTTCCAGCTCGGATGAGACACCTTTCCCATTATCACCGATCTCCAGTATAAAGTTTTTGAAATGCAGGCGATCCAGCTTGATGTGCACCGATCCCTTCCTGTTGTCAAGGCTGTACATAAAAGCATGGGTCAGTATTTCGTTGGTCAGTAGTCCCAGAGGCACGGCTGTATCCATGTTGAAATAGATGTCCTCGGACTCTATATGTACGGATATCTGATCAGCCGCTCCCAGGGATTTGAGCAGGGACTGTGACAGCTTCTGCACATACTCCTTGAAATTGATCTGACTCACCTTATCCGACTGATACAGCATCTTGTGGATCAAGGCCATGGAGTACACCCGATATTGACTAAAGTCAAGATGCTCTTTGGCGGTATGCTCATCGGCAAATTGCGCCTGAAGAGACAGCAAATCTCCAATGGTCTTCAGGTTTCCTTTTACCCTTTTTTGCAGTTCCTCCAGCAAGGCTTCATTCTCCTTGTTTTTCTCTCCTATTTCAGCAGTTTTCTTCAGGGATTTATAAATCGAATTAGACAGATACCGGCCATAGATGGCACAAAGCATCACGGTAGCCAGCAACATGGCTAACAGGCTAAACGGGGCCTGAGACGCTACAGGCACAGCCTGCATCGTCGCGATATACTCCGAGTCAACCCAATACAGGGCCATAAATGCCAGCATACAGACGACCAGCCATCGGTTGCCGTACCGCAGGTTCATCGAATACCCCGATATCACGACGATCGGCATGAAAAACGAAAAGGTGCTCATGATCCCTCCACTAAATAGAGAAATGATAAATACCCCTGTAAAAATTAATGACGAGGTGAGCCAATAGACGAGCTTTAGATTTTCGGTGACTTTAAAAATCCAATAGACAATGACATTGACTACCGAAAACACGACAAACACGATAGGCACCTGGACTTTGATGTCCATCAGGTAGTAAGTGACAATAGCAAAAGCTAGCGAGGTGAATGACGCTACAAGGCTGACGATCTTAGTGAGCCTGCTGGGGGTAGTGATTGTTTCTACCTCCCGGTTTAGTGGTGTGACCAAGGTTGTATTTTGTTAATCCAGCAAAAAGTAAAACGGGGATAATAGAGGGGGATTGTTGGTTTGAGTACTGGACTCGACCTGCAATGTACCCAATCATTTCGGAGATGCCTCGGAAATCTGAAAGAAAAAACTCCCCCTTTTAGGGGATTTTTCAGATTACAACTAACTGAATTTAAGCGATTTCTACAGAGTAAATTATAGGAAGGTTTCCTGCTATCGGCGACCAACTTATACCTTGATCCACGGAGTGATAGACCTTACCGGTAGTGGTACCAAAGACCAGCTCACCACCGTCGATTGCAAGCGCATGACGATAAGTAATGTCAAAACAATTGTCTTGTGGCAGGCCCGCTCGATAGTCCTTCCAGGTCTTGCCGCCATCGTCAGTGCGACAGACGCACAGTGCCAAATCCACGGCTACACGCACCCCATCCGACTCCCCGGGCACTACCCATGCCTTTTCAGGATTTCGCTCATCGACAGCTACTGCAAAGCCGAAATTAGCCGGGCCGTCCTTTCTGTCCTGATGCACTGGTGTCCAGTTCTTCGCTCCATCGGTACTAATGTATATTCCGCAGTGGTTTTGATTCCAAAGCACATCGGGGTTCGACTGGCTCATTACAAGCAAGTGCGGATCCTGACCTATCTCGGACTCCGGATCGGGCAAGAAGTCCGCAGACATTCCTTTGTTGGCAGGGTGCCAGCTACCGCCTCCATCAAGGGATTCAAACACACCAGCACAGCTAATTCCCACGTACAGATGACTACTATCCCTGGGATCGACACAGATGGAGTGAATGCCCGGGTTGTCCCTTCCCCCACCAAACCACTCGGTCTTTCGGCTCGGGTGATCCCAAAGCCCACGCACCAGTTGCCACGAATCTCCATTGTCCTCCGACCGGAATAGGGCTCCGGGATCTGTGCCCAGATACAGCACGCCTGGTTGATCCGTTCCTCCATGGGCAAAGGCCCAGATGTAGGTGACCGCAGCGGCTACCCCCTCTTTGATTTCCTCGCCTTCGGGAATCTTGGGTGCATCCACCTCCTCCCAGTTTTGTCCTTCGTCCTGAGAGCGATGGAGCTTTACGCCCCAGTGTCCATGGTCGAGGCAAGCCCACCAGGTATTGGTTCTTGGGTCTACATAGCTGAGCGACACAGGAATGCCCAGGAAATGATTGGCCTTGTGCGCCCACTGTCCCTTAGATTTTTGATAAACGACCAGGCCCTTTCGTGTGCCCAGCAATAGGTGGTTTTTGGTTGCCATGATTATTCCATTTGGTTTCTAACCTCCCGACAATGCCTGCATGATGTACACCTCATCTTTTTCCCCGACAGGGTCGGACAAGTTCTTTCGGTCTTTGATCAATTCACCCCCTACGAAAATATTGACATGCTTTCTGAGTTGTCCCTGCTCGTCTACGATATAGCTCTTGATTCTGGGAAACTGATTTTCCAATTCATCCAGAAGATCCGGCAAGGACAGGCATTCTGAGCTTTGCGTACCAAGCTCCGGGTAAAAGCGCTTCAGATTGGCGGTGAATTTAACGATAGGCATTGCTTCGATTTTAGAATAAAAATTTAACTCTTTTTCCTGCCTTTTCAAACCTCACAAATAACTGATCACCAGACAAAACGATATATTTGAGCAGAACATAACCCATGACACGATCCTTAGCCTATTTCGTTTCCATCCTTGCCTGGCTATTCCTTCTGCTGCCTCTTGGCCCAAGGGTGCACCTTGAGCCGGTATCGCCAGATATACCGGACTTTGATCTATCCATTGAGCAACTGGATCGATATCTGAATGACAAGGAATCCAATATTCCAAACTTAAAACCAAACAACCACTCTCAAATCATTTGGTATGATAGTGTAAGGAAGACAGACTATGCAATGGTGTACATTCACGGCTTTTCTGCCGGTATCATGGAGTCAGATCCGGTGCATCGCCAGTTGGCTGAAAAATACGGAATGAACCTGTATCTGCACCGAATCAAGGAGCACGGCATAGATGATCCCGAGGTGTTCCAATCCATCACCCCTGCTGATCTGGTCAACAGTGCCAAGGAAGCCCTGGCTATTGGTCAGCTCATTGGGGACAAGGTAATTCTTCTTTCCTGCTCGACAGGCAGCACGTACTCCATCTACCTCACAGCCCACAATCCCGAGCTCGTACATTCGCTGATTCTCTACTCTCCTAACATCAGACTCTATGATCCCAGGGGTTCACTAGTCACCGGGCCATGGGGCAAACAACTAGTCAATCAACTGGTAGGAGAATACCGCATCGCCAAGGATACTTTTTTTGGTACTGAGATAGAAAACTACTGGACGCTCAAGTACCGATCGGAAGGCATCATCACCGTACAGTCACTGCTGGAGCAGACCATGACACCCGAAGTATTTGAAAAGATTCGCTGTCCTTATTTCCTTGGGTACTACTACAAGTCCGACGAAGAATCCGACCATGTGGTGTCCACGGAGGCCATGCAGGAGTTTCACCTCCAAACCACCACCCCAGAGGACAAAAAACAGATCATGGCGTTCCCAAATGTAGGAAATCATGTGATGGCTTCCTCCCTGCAATCCAAGGATATAGAAAGCGTAATCTCAGAAACTTCGGGATTCATAGAGGAGGTACTGGAAATCAAGCCCTATAATCAAAACTAACTTTCGTCCAACCAGGCCTTGGCTTCTTCGTGCGAAAAAAACACACGCTTGGACATGCCGGAGTTATCACTGTATTTTTTCAATGCCATTCTGGTAATCGCACTGTCGTTCTGAACCTCCGCCGTCTGTACCAACCCATATTTCATTAGGATTCTCTGGGCTTCCTCATGTACTACACCAATTTCTCCTCGAGGGGCTACCATAGTGGTCAGGTCCACATGGATTTTGAAGCCTTTTTTCATGCTTTGACAAGCCTTCTCCAAATCCTCCAGGTAACCGTCTTTTTTTCTCCAGAGACCCTTGATTGTAATGTATAATCGATTGATTGAATGGTCTGTTTTGAGCTCGTAGCGTTCGTTTTCCGCGAATACTTTCATTGCAATTGATTGGGTTTAATCCTGCAAAGTAAGTGAACGATCATTGTTTATAAAAGGGCATTTGCTTTGTATGAGCAGTTTATCGAATTATCTTTCTAAGATGAAGCATCAAATCATAAAATCAACGCTACTTCTGTCAATTCTGACGTTCGTATCATGTACCACAAAACCATCGTCAGACGAAGCAAACCTCAACGGTTTGACGAATCAGGAAAGAAGTGAAGGCTGGCTCCTGCTCTTCGATGGAGCGTCCACAATGGGATGGCGTGGCTACAAAAAGGACTCTTTTCCTGCTCGTTGGGAAGTAAAAGACGGCATG
Source organism: Reichenbachiella sp. (assembly GCA_965222305.1). GTDB lineage: Bacteria > Bacteroidota > Bacteroidia > Cytophagales > Cyclobacteriaceae > Reichenbachiella. Next base: position 583,935 of record OZ244943.1, on the reverse strand, counting down.
CTGCATTGCCAGGGCTCGACGGACGAACAAAAGTCACAAGGTCTGGGTGGTGACCTTATTACGTCGGGTCGGTACAAGAATTTTGAGGTGAAATTTGAATGGAAAATTTCAGAGGGCGGAAACAGCGGCTTTTTCTACCTGGCCCAGGAGACCGACTCACTCGATGTGATCTATGCCAATGCACCTGAAATGCAGATCCTGGACTCTGCCCACCCCGACTGGAACATGGGTACCATGGGAAACCGTAGGGCCGGTTCGCTCTACGACATGATCGCCGCTGACCCACAAAATGTAAAACCCGCTGGGGAGTGGAATGCCGTGCGGGTAATCGCAGACAGCAGCCATGTCGAGCACTGGCAAAACGGCGCTAAGGTTTTGGAATACGAGCTCTGGTCAGATACCTGGAAAGACATGGTGATGAACTCCAAATGGAAGGACTTCCCCGCTATGCTCACTCCCGCTGCAGAGGGACACTTCGGCCTACAGGATCACGGAGATGAAGTCTGGTTTAGAAATATGAAGGTGAGGTCGGTGAGAGACTAACCCTTCAAAATCCCCTCCAAATCCGCCGGAGAATAGTTGATAGACTTGAGGGTCTTATTGTCTTCTTTTCGGTAGACCAGGTAGTGACCATCTGCCTCTTTGATGTAGCTGTCAGTACCCTTGTTCTCTTTGTAGTGCTTCACGGTGTCTTCCGCCTCTTCCATGCTGTTGCAGGCCTTGCTCATGTTAGACCGCTGTACTTCGTTGAAGAGTTCCACAAACTTCTCACCCAGCCCAAACTCAAGAACCGCCCCTGACAGGACGTATTGTATGTCACACAAGGCATCCGCAATTTCCACCATGTCATTGTCCTTGATGGCCTGCTCAAGTTCTTTGAGCTCTTCGGAGATCAATTCTACTCTCAGCTTGCACCGTTTTTCGTCAGGTATGGTGGGTTGGTCAAGGATGGGATGTTTGAAGGTCTTATGAAATTCGGCTACCTGGTTGAGTGAATCGATTTTATCCATGGGGCAATTCAAGATTTGAAATTAAGAATAAACATTGTTTAGTTAAGCGTGTTTTAGCGAAACCTCTCCTTACACCCTCTCCAAAGCGGGATAATTGGTCGCTTAACTAAACAGTAAAACAAAGATTCGAAATTGGAGATTCGCCATCATTTTAGCAACTATTTCTCTGACTCCTTTTTCAAAGCCAGGGAAACAAAGTAGACAAACCCACCAACTACTGTACCTATGATCACTATCATTCCGATGATTGCTTCTGTGCTCATTTCTTCTCTGCGAACTTTCTGTATAAAAAACGATTCAAAACAACCCCTAGTAGGATCACCAGTCCCCACTGCGTCAGTACCGTGGCATTGCTATAGGTATCCCATACATGCCAGGTTCCGTTTTCGTCAAACCAAGGATAGTCACTGTACCCCTGCGATAGCCACCACACAATCAACACCACAGCCATCACCAGGCTTAGATAAACGCAAATCCTGAAAAACACCGTGGACACCATAAAATCCGAGGCTGAGTTGATGTACTTTTCCTTGAAGCCCCCCGGCCCAAATCGAGCCACTGCGATGAGTATGAAAAATCCCGTCACGACCAACCCAAGCCCCCATACCCAGTCCTGATTGTTGAAGAAATCCAGCGAATAAGCCGAGGGAGATCCCAGGACCACAAAGACTACTATTGTCCATGCTACTGTGCCCTTTCGGGAAATTCCCAGATCCAGAAGGTTGCGTGTCATGAGCTCGATCATGGACAGAAAGGACGTAAACGCAGCGACACTCAGCGCCAGGAAAAAGACAATGGACAGCCACACTCCCCCACCTACCTTGGAAAAGAGCTGAGGAATCACCGTAAAGGTCAGGGCCTGGTTGCCCGACTGCAGAAAAGCCATAGCCTCTCCCTCGGTAGCGGCGAGGGCAAAGACCGCCGGGATGATTGCCATTCCTGCCAGTATGGAAGCTGAGTTATTTCCAAAGGCGCCGATGAAGGTATTGAGCGTGACTTCTTCGTCTTCTCGGGTATAGGAAGAGAGGGTCATCAGCAACCCCCATCCTGCCCCGGTGGACCAGGCCGATTGGCTCAAAGCCTCAATCCAAATCTTCGGCTCACCAAACAATTTAAAATCTATTACAAACATGTACTCCAGCCCCTTCCAACCGTTGGGCATAGTGAGAGCCGTGGCGGCAATGATCACCAGCAGCACAAAAAGTGTTGGGATCAGAATCTTATTGGCTCGCTCAAGTCCGGCCGCCACACCTCGAGAGATCACCCACACCCCTGTGACGATCACCAGCACATAAAGTACCAGGGTCGCTGTGGCGCCATTCGACACCTGTGACCAAAAGTCTGTCAGGAGTCCGGGATTTTCCGTCAGTCGGCTTTCCAGGCTCATGGGATTGAACATCTGGTCTACAGAAAAGCCAAGGTACCGCAGGGCCCAGGCTGTGACCACCGAGTAGTAGAAGGCTATCCCCAGCGTACAGATCGTGATGAAGAACCCCATCCACGTCAATTTCTTTCCGGCCATTAGGCCCATGGAACCAATCACCCCGCGTCTGTAATTTTTACCAATGGAAAACTCGGCCAGGAGCAGCGGTATGGACCAGATCAAAAGAAATACCATCCATAGGATGATGAAGGCCCCTCCGTACTGACCGGCCAGCCTGGGAAAGCGCCAAAGGTTGCCCGCTCCTATGGCCATGCCGAGGGCTGCCAGTACGATGCCCCATCGGTTTGAAAACTGATCTTTTGACATTCGTCAATATTAATCAATCCAACCGGGGTATACTATGCTAAGGGGAAGGAATCGTATTTTCAAGGATTAGATAACATGATCTCAAAAGGCCCGGAAACGTGATTACTGAAATCACCAAGACCTTCTCTAAAAATCACTATAGTCCACCTTCTTTCCGTTGATCAGAATGATGTTTACAGGGCAATTGACCGCTGCCAGCTTATTGACATCCAACTCAGCCTCATGCGCATCCAAGTGATAGATACCCTTGACCTGTTTACCCCCGACCAAAGTGCATTTACCATCTTTTTTGGAAATCCGCCATCGATCGGGCGCTGCTTCCACGCACGCATTGCAGCCAATGCACTTGTCACGATAGTGGGTGATCTTAAACACTAGGCAGGTACGATCTTATAGAGTTTGTCAGAAGGCCTGATCTGCTCCTCAATCCTGATAGAAAAGCTGTCTCCTTTTTTCACCTTGTTCACGGACTGATCGTCTACCCGCATTTCATCAATGGTCGTTTTGACAATTCCTGTAGTTGGTCCGGTGATCATGATTTCGTCTCCTTTCTCCAGACTGTGGGTTTCCATGAGAAATTCTCCCACATTGATATTACCGAAATATTTCACCCCTTTGCCAAGGAATATCTTTTTGGTGGTGGCTTTTGATCCATGTACATCGCTCCATTCTCCCATCTTCCTTCCCAGGTAGTAGCCATCCCAAAAGCCACGGTTGTACACTTTCTCCAAGTCTTTTTTCCAGGCTGCAAACTTCTCAGGAGTGTAAGTTCCTTCATCGATGGCGTCTCCCGCATCGCGATAGCACTTGGTGGTGGTGTAGACATAGTCGGCTGCTCGTCCCCTACCCTCGATTTTGAAGACCGAAACACCCGCTTCCACTACTTTGTCCATAAAGTCAATGGTACAGAGGTCTGCGGCACTCATGATGTACTCATTGTCAATTTTGAGTTCGTTGCCATTTTCGTCCTTCACCGTGTATTCACGACGACAGTTTTGCACACAAGCCCCACGATTCGCTGATGCAAAATCCGAATGAAGGCTCAAATAACACTTCCCGGAAACTGCCATGCATAGTGCGCCATGGGCAAAAACCTCCACCCTCACCAGTTCGCCGGATGGACCGGTAATCTCTCTTTTCTTTATCTCACGAGTAATGTCTGCCACCTGCATCAGGCTCAGCTCCCGCGCCATCACCATTACATCTGCATAGACTGAGTAAAATTCAACCGTCTCGATATTGCTGATATTCGCCTGGGTGGAAATATGAACCGGAAAACCAATCTTTCTTGCGTAATTCATTACCGAATGGTCAGAAGCGATAATGGCAGAAATGCCACTTTCCTTCGCCGCATCCACGATCGAGCGCATCAGGTTCATGTCATGGTCGTACATCACGGTATTGAGCGTGATGTAGGATTTGAGACCATTCTCATTACAAATCTTGGCGATCTCCCTAAGGTCATCCAACGTAAAGTTGTTGGAAGACCGGGCACGCATATTGAGTTGCTCTACCCCAAAGTAAATGGAATTAGCACCGCCCTTGATTGCTGCCATCAAGCTCTCAAATGAGCCCGCTGGGGCCATGATTTCTATGTCGTGTTTCATCTTGGGTAATTCTTACTTTCCGTCATACACCACCCCGGAGGTAGGTGTTTCATTTAGTTCTAGTTTGCTCAGCAGCGGCAATTTCGGTTTGATCTGATCCCATATCCAAACGGTGATGCGCTCGGCTGTGGGATTTTCCAAACCTTCAATCTCATTCATCAACTGATGATCCAACCGGTCGATTACCGGCTTGACCACATCCTTCAACTCTTTAAAATCCATCACCCACTGCAGGTCTTCGTCCAAATCTCCCTCCAAAAACACCGTCAAATGATAGGTATGTCCATGGACGTTTTTGCACTTATGCCCTTCGGGGACGTTGGGCAAAAAATGCGCTGAATCAAACGCAAACTTCTTAAAAATAACCATTGCTGATTTATTAAAACCTTGCTTTAAAACGCGAAGTTAGAGGATTTTAAGATCATTTCCTTTCTTACTACCCTTTATACAAGTCGTTTGACCTATTTTTAACTTAACATCTAAAATTCTCATGAAAAAGCTTCTACTAGTTTCGCTATTATTTGTTGGCATTTCATTTTCCTCAAATGGCCAAGTACTAATCTCTCTTTTGCTTGGTGACAAACTCAATTCAGACAGCCTGGAATTTGGCCTGGTTGGAGGGGTAAATTTTACAGAGACATCTGGCCTTCAAAACTCGCAAATGATGGGCGCTTTCAATCTTGGGTTCTATTTTGACTTTATGATTACTGATAAAATATCCATTGCTCCAGGAGTGCTGGTAGTTTCAAAAGTCGGGGCTCGTAACATGAGCACTTATTCTATCAATGATCCGGAAATCGACGATGCCTTTGAAGGCGGTACGGTACGCCGCGAAATTGGGTATTTCCAAGTTCCTATTTTATTCAAGTACAAAGTACACCCCCGATGGTATTTCATCATTGGCCCACAACTGGCACTCCGAAACGACGCGGTAGACAAATTCACCAGGGATGTAGAAACTAAGAACGACTTGATCTACTTTAACTACATCAAGGAAAACATCAAAGCCCTCGATGCAGGCGCGACTGCCGGGGTAGGCTTTCTTCTCAGCAGACGAAAGAAAAGTATGAGTGTAGGTGTGAAGTACTATCAGGGATTTGTAGACATACTAAAAGAAAATGCTCAAGATCCGTTATCTACTGGTGAGCGAATGATCAACAACTCAATCTATGCTTATATGACCATCCCTATCGGTGCCGGAAAAGCCGAAGAAAAAGAGAAAAAGAAGAAAAAAGGCTAGCCAACTCCTGCTCAAAAAAAGTTCCTCTCCTACGCAAAAATCGTGATGATTAAGATCACGTACGGCTGTGCCTGCGGTCATATTTATTGACTATTAATATGTCGTAATTAATAGTAGAAAATCAAAAGAGATTTTCAAGATCCGTTGATTATTAAATAGCATAGCCATGAAAACGCTCGTTAAAAACAACTCGCCTGCCAGGCAGAAAACACGAGATGAGCGCCGAAAGATGAACAAAGCAGCCCAACCTGCAAAGGCCGTCAAGACACCTTCACAGGAAGCGTTCATACTTAAACAATCCGACTACCAGGAATTAATTGAAATCAAAGAGGCCAGAAGCAAATTGACCGAGGGGCGCAGAAGTATGTTTTTCTTCCTGGGCATGTCCGTGACACTAGCCGCATTAATTCTGTTGTTTAACTGGAAATCATATGATGCAGGCATCGTTGATGATCTTGGGACTCTCCAGAGCGCCAGCTTCGAAGAGCTCATCGAGCCGCCCAACACCGATCAGCCTCCACCCCCTCCTCCAAAGGTCATCCAGCAGGCAGTGATCGTAGAGGTACCAGATGAAGAGATCCTGGAGGAAGTCAACATTGAGATCGACGTAGAAGTCACTGAAGACATGGTCGTGCAACAAGTGATTTTTGACGAGGTAATCGAAGAGGAAGAAGAAGCTGAGGAAATATTCCAAATCGTAGAACATAATCCTGAGCCTGTAGGTGGATATTCGGCATTCTACAAATACGTCTCAGAAAACATCAAATACCCTAGCACCGCACGCAGAATGAGCATACAAGGAAAGGTCTTTGTAAAATTCGTGGTGGACAAAAATGGAAACATAAAAGATGTGGCAGCCGTCAAGGGTATTGGCGGTGGATGTGATGAAGAGGCCGTCAGGATCATTGAAAACTCACCGCAATGGACTCCGGGCAAACAAAGAGGTAAATCCGTAAATGTCTATATGATGTTGCCTATCACCTTTATGCTTAAGGAATAGAACTTGAAAGCTTAATGATCGATTTCAAGGTTCTAATTAGTCAGCCAGCTCTATTTAATCCGTCTGTCATCCTGAGGCTCTCGAAGGATGAGGACGGATTAAATTTTACTACTCATTTCTCAACGCATTCACAGGATTGGAAATCGCAGTGCCAAATGCCCTAAACCCAATGGTCAGCAGTACCAGTACCAACGTAATAGCGCTTGCGTAGAGAAAACTCTGAGGTGCAATGCTGATTCGATAAGAAAACTCCTCCAGCCATTGATCCGATAGCCAATAGGATATTGGGATAGCAATACCCATAGCAATCACGGTGAGCCAGAAGAAACTTCTGGATAACATCATCACCAGGCTCATTACCGTTGCGCCCAGCACCTTCCGGATTCCTATCTCTTTCATTCGCTGGTTGGCCAAAAACATGATCAACCCATAAGAGCCGAGGCAAGAGATCAAAATAGCAAGGATTGAGAAATTGCTCACTACCTTGCTCAACTGCTCCTGCGCAACATAAATCTCATCGAGTTGCTCATTGAGAAAGGTATAGTCGAAGGTCTCATTGGGGAAATGTGAGTTCCACAACTGCTCTACAGCCGCCAATGTCTCCGGGATGTTTTGGTTATTGATTTTAATAGAGAAGGTATTGAACTGCGGGACGCTGATCTCCATGATCAATGGCCCGATGGCCTGGGTCAGCGGCAGAAAGTTGAAATCACTCACCACGCCGACTACCTTACCTTCCTTGCCCTCTATATTGATTCCTTTGCCCAGTGCCGTCTCCTTGTCTCCAAAGTTGTAATCCGCGATGGCCTGCTCGTTGATCAGGAATGCAGACTGATGATCGGTTCCAAATTCCTCAGAGAAATTCCGACCGCTGACGATCTCTATACCATAGAGTTCAATAAAATCATAATCCACGGCGTACACTGGGGCCAGCACGTTGTCCTCAGCGGTAAAGCCTTCGGGGATTACATTACGATTGACGGCTCCTTGTCCCGGAGCGAACGCCGAAACAGAACTACCCAGGACTCCCGGCACAGAAGTGAGTTCGCCCTCAAACACGTTCATTTTCTGCCTTTTCAAGGAATCAACGCCGCCAAAAACATTGTTAAAATTCTGGCTTTGAACAGGCACATTCAGGATATAGTCCTTTTGAAAACCCAAGGGTTTGCTGCGCAAATAATCCAGCTGCTCATTGACGATAAGCGTACCGGATATCAATAGAATTGAAATGGTAAACTGCACAATGATCAGCCCTTTGCGAAACGACAATCCTCCCTTTGTATCTCGTCGGTCAAGTCCCTTTAGACTATATACCGGAGAGATTTTGGTAACAAAAAAGGACGGATAGAGCCCGGCCAAAATGCTCGTAAGAACAAATAGCCCCAGGAACCCCACCAATACCAGCGGAGTGTACAACACGTCCACCACCAGCTCTTTGCCTGTCACGTCGTTGAGCAAGGGCAACAAGAAAAAGGTAGCAATAAACGCCAGACCAGAAGCGAGGGCCGTGGTGACAAACGACTCGCCAAGAAACTGGCCGATCAGGTTGCCCTTCCAGGCCCCCATTACTTTCCGCATGCCTATTTCCTTAGTCCGCTGCAGAGATCTAGCGGTGGACAGGTTTATGAAATTGATACACGCAATCAAAAGGGTAAGAAACCCTACGGCGATAAACACATAGATAAAGGTCATATTGCCCGGTGCCTCAAACTGGGCCTGCACATCAGAGTTGAGATGGATGTCAAGCAACGGTTGCAGCTTGAAAGACTGTCCCTTTCGCATCTGCTCGGGAATCTTGGTGTCTACAAACTCGACAAACCTTTTCTCCACAGCCACCGGATCGGCACCCTCCTTGAGCAGCACATAAGTAAAGGAGTGAGACACCATCCAGTTCATTTTGAAATTTTGCCTCAGCCCATTGCCCAAGGGCTCAGGCTCCACATCGAACATGTTTTTGTAAGGCGCCATGATGTTGAAATGAATGTGCGAGTTGGATGGGAAGTCCTCTATCACACCGGCTACTTTGAAGGGCTTTCCCTCCATATAGAGGGTTTCCCCAATAGGATATTTGTTACCAAAATACTTCTCAGCAATCTCTTCATTGAGCAAGACGGTAAACGGCTCCTGTAAAGCTGTCTCCATTGACCCTTCTATGAAGTGATAGTCAAACAGGTCGAAGGTTGACGAATCGGCAAACCATACCGATTCCTCTTCAAAGCGCTTGGGTGATGAGCCATCCGCCTGGTTTATTCTGATGCTCGCATGCCTGGGAAACATCCGAGCAGTCTTTTCAATCTCAGGAAAAAAGCCATCAAAGTTTTCGGCAAAGACCGGAGGCACACGAGAAATATCAAAGTCTCCTATGAGATATTCGATCCGGTAGATGCGATCCTTTTTTGAATGAAATTTGTCGTAGCTCAGCTCGTCTGACACAAAAATGAATATCAACAAACAGCACGTCAGTCCACCTGTAAGACCCAGTATGTTGATGAAACTAAAGGTCCGGTGCTTTTTGAGATTGCGAAGGGCAATTTTGATGTAGTTCTTCAGCATAGTCGTTGAGTTTTGATTCCCTGGAAGGTAAGTGTTGCTAAACGAGTAATTATTACGCCTCTCTTTAAAAAAGACAGGAAAGGGAAATACAGGGTTTGAATGGTCGGCCGAAGACAATTAATTCTCTTCTCTAAATAAAATGAAGTAAATTTAGTATGCATGCATACTATTTATTATTACATTTGTTAGTATGCATGCATAATACTTATTAGATTAGAAATATGGAAGAGACTATAGAAAAGCGATCCATCCGAGGCGGAGAATACATCATCAGAGAGACAGACGCACATGAAATATTCATCCCGGAAGATTTCAGCGAAGAACAAAAAATGATGGCTCAGGCCACCCAGGATTTCATTGATAAGGAAATCAGCCCTAACAGAGAAAAAATTGAAAAGCAAGAGGACAACATTATGCAAGATCTGATGGGTAAGGCCGGGGCGTTGGGATTGCTGGGGATATCCGTACCGGAGGAGTATGGAGGTATGGCTATGAGCTTCAATACCTCCATGCTCATGGCAGATGTGATCGGATCTACCGGTTCCTTTTCTACAGCTTATGGTGCCCACACAGGTATCGGCACCCTCCCCATCCTCTACTATGGCACTGAGCAACAAAAGAAAAAGTACTTACCGAAGATTGTAAGCGGCGAGTGGGCTTCTTGCTACTGCCTTACCGAGCCGGACGCCGGTTCAGATGCTAACTCCGGTAAGACCAAAGCAGTTCTGTCTGGGGATGGCACCCACTACAAGATCACGGGACAAAAAATGTGGATCTCCAATGGCGGGTTTGCTGAGCTAATGATCGTATTTGTCAAGATCGACGATGATAAAAAACTCACAGCATTCCTCGTGGAGAAATCCTACGGAGGCATCACAATGAACGACGAGGAAAACAAACTCGGCATCAAGGGCTCCTCTACCCGACAGATCTTCTTCAACGACACCCCGGTGCCTGTAGAGAATATGCTATCTGAAAGGGAAAACGGCTTTAAGATCGCTGTAAACATTCTCAACATCGGACGCATCAAACTGGGCGCAGGGGTAATCGGCGGATGTAAGGAAGTAATCAGTCAGGCCACCAGCTACGCCAACGAACGAAAGCAGTTTGACACTTCTATCGCGTCCTTTGGGGCCATCCAACACAAGCTGGCACAAATGGCCATCAAAACCTGGGTAACGGAGACTGTCTGCTACCGTGCCGGACAAAACATTGACGATAAGATAGAAGACCTGATAGGTCGTGGGACTGAGGAAAACCAGGCCAAACTCAAGAGTTTTGAGCAGTTTGCCATAGAATGCGCCATCGCCAAGATCCATGGTTCAGAGTCCATAGATTATATCGTAGACGAGGGCGTACAGATCTATGGAGGTATGGGATTTTCTGAAGAAGCCCCCATGGCTCGCGCCTACCGCGATGCCAGAATCTGTCGTATCTACGAGGGCACCAATGAAATCAACAGGATGCTGATGGTCGGTATGGTGCTGAAGCGTGCGCTCAAAGGTGAACTCAACATTATGGAGCCTGCCATGGCGGTCGCCAAAGAGCTGACCAGCGTACCGGATTTTTCTACTCCGGACTTTTCAAAGCCCTTCGCGGAAGAAAAAGATGTGTTGAAGAAACTCAAAAAAGCCATCCTGATGGTCGCCGGAAAAGCGGCTCAGACGTTTGGTCCGGCCTTTGAGCAGGAGCAGGAGATCCTGATGAATGTCGCAGATATGATGATCGAAGTATATGCGGCAGAGTCAGCCATCCTGAGGGCAGAAAAACTCATGGATATGCGGGGTGACGAGGCCACCCAACTGGAGTCAGCCATCGCTCGGGTCTATCTCTACGAAGCTGTCGAAAAAATCAACAAAGCTGGAAAAGATGCCATTGTGTCTTTTACAAAAGGGGACGAACAAAAAGTCCTGCTGATGGGGCTCAAAAGGTTTACCAAAATAAACCCTGTCAATGTAAAAGAGCTTAGGCGTTCAATAGCTAAACACTTAATTGATGAGAATAAATATGCTCTTTGATTAAACAATCCACCCAATTTAAATGATGTTTGGTTTTAGGAATAAGAGGCCGTCTCACGACACTGAGGCGGCCTCTCTTTGTTATTAGATCAAATCAACCCCAATTCGGAAACATCCGAATATTGCAGCATAAGTCTTCCATACTTTATTTGCACTTTCACATTTTGAAGTCAGAACTATATGAAAGCATCCATTACTTTTCTACTAAGCATTACCCTCTTTTTTGGCGCATGCCAGCAATCCCCTCAACAGTCAGGAACAGATCAAAAGATCGACAGCCTGCTCTCACTCATGACAGTGGAGGAAAAAGTCGGCCAGCTCAATCTGTACAATGGCACCTGGGAGTTTACCGGCCCTGTACCGGACAATGACAATGCCCAGGAAAAAGCAGAAAAAATCAAAACCGGCCAGGTCGGCGCGATGCTCAACGTGCTTACAGCTGAAGGCACGCGTTCCGCTCAGAAGATGGCTGTAGAAAACAGCCGCCTTGGCATCCCCTTGCTCTTTGGGTATGACGTGATCCATGGATTCAAGACCATGATGCCTATTCCTTTGGCGCAAGCCGCAAGCTGGGATCCCGAAGTAGCCCGAAGAGGAGCCGAAGTGGCTGCCAGTGAAGCCTCGGCCAGCGGTATCAACTGGACTTTTGCGCCTATGGTCGATATCAGCCGTGATGCCCGCTGGGGGCGGATGATGGAGAGCCCGGGAGAAGATCCATACCTTGCCTCGGTAATGTCCGAGGCCTGGGTAAAGGGCTTTCAGGGTGAAGATCTGGCAGCAGTCAATACAATAGCCGCTTGCGCGAAACATTTTGCCGCCTATGGGTTTGCCGAAGCAGGCAGGGATTACAATGATGCCGAGATCAGCGAAAGCACACTCTACAATGTCGTCCTGCCACCTTTCAAAGCAGCAAACGAAGCGAATGTAGCGTCGTTCATGAATTCATTCAACCTGCTCAACGGAGTCCCCGCCAATGGAAGCGAACTCCTCCAACGACAAATCCTCAAAGGGGCGTGGGATTTCAGTGGATTCGTGGTGTCTGACTGGGGCTCAATCGTGGAAATGATCGCCCACGGATACTCTGCAGATACGACTCAGGCAGCGTTGCATGCCATCACGGCCGGCAGCGACATGGACATGGAAGGCAAGGTGTATGAGACTTCTTTGGCAGAACTGGTGGAAACCGGAAAAGTCAGCACGCAGATTCTCGATGATGCAGTGAGAAGAGTACTGGGAATCAAATTCAAATTGGGATTGTTTGACGATCCCTACCGCTACTGTGATGTAGATAGAGAAAAAAGTGAATTATTGACCGAAGCAAACCTGGCCGTTGCTCGTGATGCTGCCAGAAAATCCATCGTTCTGCTCAAAAATGAAGACCAGGTCCTTCCACTAAAGAAAGAAGGTCAAAAAATCGTAGTGATCGGTTCGCTAGCCGCTGAAAAGGATGTACCCATCGGAAGCTGGCGCGCTCAGGGCGAAACCAATTCGGCGGTTTCCCTACTCGAAGGAGTAAAGAACGCAGTAGCTAACCCATCTACGATGAACTTCACCAACGGATACCAACTCACCGAAGGTCTTAGGGCCTTTCAGCAAGAGTTAACATTCGTCAATGGCGACAAATCAGGGTTTAAATCTGCCATCGCTCTTGCTAAAAAATCTGACGTGGTGGTACTGGCCCTGGGTGAAGACTGCTGGCAAACCGGCGAAGGAAGAAGCCAGACGGACATTGGTCTGAAAGGAGATCAATTGGATCTGTTTAATGAGCTGGTTAAAGTGAATAAAAACATAGTAGTGGCATTGATGAGTGGGCGTTCGCTCGCGATCCCCGAGGTGGCCGACAAAGCCAAAGCTGTATTGGCCGTATGGCACCTTGGTTCAGAAGCCGGCAATGGTATCGCCGATGTATTGTTTGGAGATTACAACCCATCGGGCAAGCTTCCCGTGTCATTTCCTTATCATGTAGGGCAATGTCCACTGTACTACAATAGGATGAACACAGGTCGTGGCACTCCTGCGAATGGTGGCATGGTCTTCTGGTCTCACTACACTGATGCACCTAATGAGGCCCTCTACCCTTTCGGACATGGTCTAAGCTACGCATCGTTTGAATACTCTCAACCTGTAGTCTCCAAGTCTGAATTGACCTCAAGCGAGTCCATCACCTTAAGTGTAACAGTCAAAAACACAAGTGAAGTAGCAGGTACAGAAACGGTGCAATTCTACCTGCGTGACTATGCGGCCAGCTGGGCGAGACCTGTGAAGGAGCTGAAAGCCTACGAGCAAATCACCCTTGCCCCAGGCGAAGAAAAAGAAGTCACTTTTGAAATCACCAACGAGACCCTATCCTACACACGACCCGATCTTACATTCGGCTCTGAGCCCGGCCGATTCGCCCTGATGGTGGGCGGAAGTTCGAGGGACGTGCAGAGTGTGCATGTGGAGTTGAAGTAAAAAACACTCAAACCTGGCAGGTATAAAAAACCTGTCAGGTTCTTTTTTGATCACAACCTCCTCCACCCCTGCACTACATCGTCTATGATGGTTTCGCTGACATACAGAGCGTCCCGGTCATAGATGAGATAGGCTTCAAACGTGCCCATAAACCCCGGCACACAGGAAACTCCTCTTTTGTTGAATAGCTTGTATCCTCCAACGGTAAACTGACTGATGCTTCCTACTTCTTCACCAATGAACGGATCACCATTGATCTCAAGACGACAACCATTCTGTTGCAATTGGGCCGTAGTGGGCCTGGCAAAGTGAATGGTGTCATTCCCATAAAAGAAAAGCAAACGAGACTCCCATCTGTTAGGGATCAACAGGTCATTGGCTCTTACGGTTACTCCATATGTAAGCGTATCGTTGTACCCTGAGGTCACCACAGAGTAGCTCTCAGAAGTCAGATACTCCTCGAAGTAAATGCTGTCTCCAATGGCTTGTACTGCCACCACCAGCGTATCACGTTCATACTCAAATGCCTGGTCGTAATCCATACAGTTGGTAGAGAAATTCACATAGTAGGACTTTTGCCCCTCTTTGGGCGCAGAAAAATCAATCGGATTGAGCTGAACAAAAGCAGCATCATCAGAATCCGAGCATGCCAGCAGGCCAATCGATAAAAGGAATAAATGATAAAACTTCATATCCGTGGGTCTTGGTATGGTATTCAGACACCAGACCCGGGGAGAAGGTTGGAATTAGTGCATCCTATCCGCCCGTACTTCCAAGTTTTGAATGATTTCTGCCTCAGCTTCAAGGAATTCTGCCCAGCGCTGCATTACGTACTCTTCGTCGTGGTAGAGCTTGGCCAGATCAAGAAAAGTATGATAGTGTCCGGCCTCCGAGATCATCAACTCATGGTAGAAGGCCGCCAGGTCTGGGTCACCTATGTTTTTCCAGAGGAGTTTGAATCGCTCGCAGCTGCGCGCTTCGATCAGGGCATTAAGCAAAAGGTTTTCCACTAGCTGCTGCTCGCGGCTGCCTCCTTTTTTTAAGATTTTGTTGATGGCCGATACGTACTCATCTTTTCGCTTTGGGCCCATATCGATGCCCCGCTCCTTCATCTTTTTTAGCACTCGCTTGAAGTGTCCCCACTCCTCTGCCACCAGGGCTGTCATGGTCTCCACCAGCTCCTTTCGTTCAGGGTAGCTCACGATCATCGATATGCCGGAGGAAGCTGCTTTCTGCTCACAGTAGGCATGGTCGATCAGTATTTCGTCGATCTGCATTTCTGCGATGTTGGCCCAGCGAGGGTCAGTGGGAAGGTTAAGTCCTAAAGTCGTTTTCTTATTTTCCATGATCAGTCAAAAAACATCCACCGCACACCCATATCAAACACACGTCGCATACCCGGATAGTTAGCCAGCTCGAAGTACCCGCCATTCCTTTGTTGGTTGAGGTAATTGAATTTCACAAAAATGGTCAGATTGTTAGATTTCACCGTCAGGAACAAATCGGTCACCAGGTAAGACTCTACCTCTATGTCGTCCTGTAGATAAAACTGCTGTACCGTGGGATCATAAGTCGTGCCATAAAACGATGACTGCCAGCGGATGTCAAAGCCAAGCTGCATGTCCATATCCCCATTGAAAAGAATATTGGCATAGTACCAGCGGCCAAAGAAATTCCAGTCCGGTGCTCGCATGATCTCAGGATGATCACCGGAAATGTTGTTGAATATGATATGGTTGTCAAAGTGCAAATGCTTCGCCACGGTGAAGTCCGCCTTCACTCCATATTTGTTAATAAACAAAGTCCCATTGTCCTGAACAGGTCGTTGGTTGTGGTCAAAGTAAATGAATTTGTCCACGGTAGTCAGCTCGATCTCCGGTTCGATCCTCAGAAAAGGGAACTGGTAGAATACCGACCCCTGGATGGAATTGGCAAACGTCGATTCAAAATTATTAGCCCATTCGTTGTGATTGCCGAAAAACCGCTCCTCCATAAACGACGGACTATACAAACTGCTCTGGTAGGACGCTCGTAGAAAATTGTTTTTGAAATATCCCCTGAATAGATAATTGCCCGCATCGTTGACTTCAGCTTTACCTCCAAGCTCATTGGTTTTAGTGACCAACAGCTTGACATCCCCTCCAAGGTAGTTTTCCCCTACATGGTCAAAAGGATCAATCAATTGGTACCTAAAGTCTATGTCCCTCCTCTTCAAATATCCCGAGTAGAAAATCCTGCCTGCGATCCGCCCTTTGATCCCTGCTTCATTTCTCAGTTCTTCAAATTGAGAAGCATCTATGGTAGAATCCCTGCGGATCAGATGATAGCGGTAGTATGCCTGCCCCTCACTCGATGAGGCCGACGGATCATTGTATTCGTTTCGAATGTTGCTTTTCTGGATGGTATGGTAGATTTCAAAATACGGCTTGACCGAGTACTGCTGATAGAGATAAAGTCGTGTACGAAAGTCCGATGAACTTCCGGTCTTCAGATTGATCGAAGCATCCTGGTATTTAAAATAATCCTCCTCTAACGTACCATTGAGCAAACCACCGGACTCCGTGACCTGGTGCTCCATTTTGTACGCATGGAAGATGATATGGTACTTTCTGTTTTTAGTGTGGTAGTGGGTGTAAATATCAAGTGAAGTACCCAGTGTCTGACGTTCGCGTAGGCTGGCCGACCCGATCTGCTTTTGTGAGGCAATCCTGTGAATATCAAAGCCTACATTCCACTGCGGAGATACGTTTCTGGAAAATTCAAAGTCCACGGCATTGCGTCCCTTGCCACCAAAGACAGCTCCCAGCCGGATAAAGGGCGATTTGGTATCATAGTATTTAAAGTCCCCAGGTTTCTTTGAGTAGGGTTCATAAGCATGAAAACCTGACGTACGTCCCACAATTTCAGGCATTTGGTAATACATCGGTACCAAGGCTGTACCATTATTACCAAGATCATAGTAGTATCGATCCAGTGACTTTTTCTTCTGAAAAGACTCCAAGTTGTGCAGGCTAGTGTCCATGGCCTGGTACAAGGTGTCGTTGTGCCGGAGGGTCTCCAGATCGATCCAACGTGTCGAAGTAGGACCATAGACCAGCTTGGTGCTGTCATCTACGATTTGGGCACTAACCCTAAAGGCCCCAAGTTGGGTTAATACAATAATAAAAATGGAAAGACGGGACTTCACGCTTATTCCTACTGTCGTTTAGTTTTTATAGCCTCCGCTAATGCGGTTTCAAATTTAGGACGATTGGGAGTAAATACTGTTTCAATGGACAAATTATCTCTACCTACCCATCCAATCAGCACCTGATCAGAAATATGGTCTTTCAATCTGTCTAAAAATGCAGAATCAATAGTGTCTCCTCCAGTAACCAGCACAAAGTCAGCGTTCATGGCTTGGCGCCTGGACTCCATGAGTCGCCCATTCGGCCAATAGTCATCCTCAAAAAACGGGCCATTGAAATCTACCACCAATACCCGGATAGCAGGTCTTACTACACCTTGAAATCGCTGGGATAGTATTACACTTTCTATTTCCTCCTGGGTCATGGCCAGCTCAGAGATCGCCAGCAGTGCATTGCGAAAACTAAAAGCGAAGCTCCTATCTTCTATGCGTATTAGGTGGAGATATTCTTCATTTTTCTTCAGTAGTTTTAGTCCCTTTGACTGAGCCCTATTAAGTAAGGAGAAGGAATTGACGCCCTGGCTCTGCAGAGATTCGTTCAGTAACAAGATCAGTGAAAAGTCCACTTCGTGATTAAAACCATCTACGGCTAGTACCGGAAACTCAAACTCCACAGACTTCCATCGTCCACTGTCAAACATCTTCTTTCTCAAGCCCAGCTTCCACACAGAAAGTGCCCTCAAGGGAGCGAAGATCAATTTCAAGATTTTACCCATTCGGCAAAATTAGTCACAGACCTGTCGATGCGCAGGCTTCTTGTTTATATTTAAGCCGCATTTTATTGATATGAAAATACAAGAAATCATCACCCTACTCAACCGCTGGGCCCCGCCCGCCTACCAGGAGTCTTACGACAATGCACAACTCATCACTGGGGACAACTCAGCTGAAGTCAACGGAGTGCTCATCACTCTGGACTGCACTGAAGAGATCGTCGAAGAGGCCATCGAAAAATCCTGCAACCTGATCGTTGCCCACCACCCTATCGTCTTCCAGGGATTGAAGTCTCTGACCGGAAAAAATTACGTGGAGCGCACCGTCATCAAGGCCATCAAGAACGACATTGCCATTTTCGCTATCCATACTAACCTCGACAATGTGCATACGGGAGTAAGTAAAAAAATATGTGATTTGATTGGTTTGGAGAACTGTCAAATTCTTGCCCCAAAGAAAGAGACGCTTACCAAGCTGGTAACGTTTGTGCCCCCTGCACATCTGGAGTCGGTACTGGAGGCTATGTTCAGTGCTGGTGCCGGTCAGGTCGGAAATTACGATGAGTGTAGCTATCAACTAGACGGAGAGGGCACCTTCCGACCCAACGATCAGGCTGACCCATTTATCGGAGAGTCAGGACAGCGGCAAACCGAACAAGAAAAACGGGTTGAAGTAATATTACCGACTCACGTGCAAAGCAAGGTTTTGAGGTCACTAAAAAAAGCTCATCCCTACGAAGAGGTGGCGTACTATCTGTCCCCTTTGAGCAATGAAAATCAGGAGGTAGGATCAGGAATGGTGGGCACATTGAAAGAGGGCATGGCCACTGAGAATTTCTTCAAACTGCTCAAATCAAAGTTTAACCTGGAAGTGATCAAACACACGGCCATTCATCAGGATCAGGTAAAAAAAATCGCAGTATGTGGAGGAGCAGGTAGCTTCTTATTGCGAAAAGCCATAACCGCCGGGGCTGACGTATTTGTCAGTGCAGATTTCAAGTACCACGAGTACTTCGATGCGGAAAATCGTATCATCATAGCCGATATAGGACACTATGAAAGTGAGGCTTTTACAAAAGAATTGATTTATGAATTTTTAAATGAAAAAATAGCTAATATTGCACTCAATTTGTCAGAGAGGGTCACAAACCCCGTTAAATACTTCAAATAATTCATGGATAGCACAGTAGCTCAAAAGCTGGATTCACTCACAAAATTACAGGCAATCGATTCTGAAATCGATGAAATCAAGAAAGTAAGGGGAGCACTTCCTGAGGAGGTAATGGACCTTGAAGACGAAGTAGCAGGCTATGAAACCCGCGTCAACAATCACAACAACGTGATTGTAGAATTTGAGATCTCCATCACCAACAGCAAGACAGCCATCAAAGACGCTGAGAAGCTGATCCAAAAGTATGAGGAGCAGCAAATGAACGTACGAAACAACCGTGAGTACGACGCCATCACCAAAGAGATTGAGCTACAGCAGCTTGAAATCCAAATCCTCGAAAAACGAATCAAGGAAACGCAGGCTAAAATAGAAGCCAAAAACGAGGAGATAGAAGATACTAAAAAGGCTCTTGACGAAAGAAAAAAAGACCTTGACAATAAGAAAGGAGAGCTAGATACCATCACTGCAGAAAGTGAGGAGGAAGAAGAAAAACTCAAAAAGAGTCGGGAAAAAGCATCTAAGGCTATTGAAGACCGATTGCTCAACTCTTACAACAAAATCAGGGACAACGTACGAAATGGTCTTGCGGTAGTACCTGTAAAAAGAGGTGCATGTGGTGGATGTTTCAACGTAGTACCCCCTCAAAAACAAGCAGAAGTTCGTGAGAAGAAAAAGCTCATCGTATGTGAGCACTGCGGACGTATCCTGGCTGACGTGGAAGAAGTAATCGAGCCGGAGAAAAAGACTACAAGACGCAGAACGACCAAAGCAGCTGCTAAAAAGTGATACTTTGATCGCGACGAAAAGTCATAAAATACTAATGAAAAAGGTGAGCATAACTCACCTTTTTTTGTCTGTACTCATTTCTACCCTGCTATGCTTACCGAGCAAAGCAGCCACCATCGACCAGGAACCCCAGCTCTACAGTGCCTATCAGGATGTCCTCAAACTAAAACTCGAATCAGGACGAGCCAAACTAAGCCGGATCATCCCTAATGCGGCACAACTGGGGCATTATCATTTCATTAGTAGCCTGGCTGATGCTTTGGAAGTCATCGTCACAGAAGACGAAGAGCTCTATAAAAAGCTTCAGTCATCGGAAGAAGACCACCTGAGAGGCATTCGTGATATGGAAGAGAATGACCCCCACAAGCGCTTTTATGCCTCAGAAATTCGCATTCACTGGGCCATCGCCAAGATATTGTTCGAAGATGAGCTACGGGCCGGCTGGTCCCTCAAGACTGCCTACTCAGATATCGAGCGAAACATCGAAGAATTCCCGGATTTTGCTCCCAATTTCAAATCCTACGGTTCGATGCACGTACTCTTTGCTGTAGTGCCCGAGAGTTATCATTGGCTGCTTAAATTCTTCGGGGTACGAGCCAACAGCATCGATGGGTGGCAAGAACTCAATCGGATCAACGCCAACAGCCCGTACTGGGTGGAAACGGGCATGATCAAGGCGCTCATTGCCATGAACATTTTAAACCGGGAGGATCAGACTCTGGAGATTTTAGATGACCTTATCACTCGACAAAAAGACAACCTGATCATCAATTACTTCTATCACTCGGCCCTGATCAAATATTCCAGGAGTGAGCAATCCCTTGAGGGTTTGAAGAAGCTGATCTTTGCAGGAAAAAGCTACTACCCCATCCATCACATCCACTACAAGATCGGAGAAATATACCTGCAGAAACAGAGCTACTCGATGGCTCGGTTTTATTATGCTAAATTCCTCAACCTCCACAAAGGCACCAACTATGTAAAAGACACCTGGTTCAAGATCTTTCTGACCTTCTACCTTGAAAACAACGATAAGATGGCTGAGATCCATTGGACCAAGGCCACCAAGTCAGGACGGGCAATCATCGCTGCGGACAGAAACGCCCAGGACTTGCTTGAACAGGACATGTACCCCAACAAGTCCCTGATACGAGCCCGGCTCGCCACAGATGGAGGGTATTTTTTGCTGGCCACCCAATCGCTCAACGACATCAAGCAGGGCAGCCTGACCAACAAAAAGGAAGAGACAGAATACTTTTATCGGTTTGCAAGACTCTACCACAAGGAAGAAAAGATCGATGATGCGATGTTTTACTACCTCAACACCATCAAAAAGGCCGGAAAGGAAAACTGGTACTTTGCCCCCTCCTCTTCTCTGTATATTGGCTATCTCTATGAAGCGAATGAGGACTATGAAAAGGCCCGATACTTCTATGAAAAGGCCTTGAGCTACAAAAAGCATAAGTACAAGGCGGGGATTGACAATAAGGCCCTTGCTGCACTGGAGCTTTTGAAAGAGAAATATCCGGAGCAGGCAAAATAGATCATTCAGGCATGACTAACTTTCTTATCGCTCAAGCCGCGAGGCTCTTCATTTTTGGCTTAGCCCAAAAACGAAGCGAAAAACCCAAGGCTGTGAATTAATTCCTAAAACTCAGATCGTTAGCTACAATGAAATCCAAACTCTCCCGAATCTACCGTACGTACGGGATCTCGGGATCAAACAGCAGATTTCATCACGATTTTCTCAATCTGAATTTCTTCACGGAATTGATTCAAGGCCAAACTACTCTTTTAACACCTTCAGCTTTTATTAAATATTCAGATAGATAAATCGAAATTTTCAACAGTCAATCAGCACTTCGAATCAGCAGGATTTGTACTAATTCAAAACAACAATCACTGAAAGATTCCAGGTAAAAAAAGAGGCCACCCAATTCGGACGGCCTCTTTTCAAATCATATGTTCTTGTTTTCTATTCTTCTACCAGGACATAATCTCCACTTTCATCGAGGATGAACAGTGCCTCCAGATCACCGGCAGGATAGGTATTGTAAGTGACCAGGTACTTCTGACCCACTTCCATATCACCAAAGTTCAATTTCAGTACGAATGCAATCGCTTCCATGATTTCATCATTAGACCATTGCGTACCGAAGTTTCCATAGGTTCTTAGGTTTTCTCTTGCGGCAGGATTACCCAGGCCATTTTCTTCTAAACCACAAACTGTATAGTCAGCAGTAGTAAATGTGTACTTAATGGTATTATCAGGCACCCAAGTCGTACCGTCATGACCAAAACTCAAAGTCTCGTCTGTGACTTGGTAGTGATCATTGTACAATAACCATTCACCACCGGTGAAAATATACAAGCCTACATCAGGCACATTAGGATCACCTGGATTGTCAGGGTCAGTAAATCGATCGTCAAAGTTAAACTGCGCCACGAGTGTTGTCCCTTCGTCAACGAACCTGGAATGGTATTCATTGAGATACACAGGCATCTTCTCTTTACCCTCGTCTGATGTACTGAAGTCTATGCCGCTTTCGCCAAAGAAATCACCGTATGCCTCATCAGGAAGTA
This sequence comes from Reichenbachiella sp., assembly GCA_965222305.1. Classification (GTDB taxonomy): domain Bacteria; phylum Bacteroidota; class Bacteroidia; order Cytophagales; family Cyclobacteriaceae; genus Reichenbachiella. The sequence continues at coordinate 561,863 of OZ244943.1, read as the reverse complement.
TGAAGGCATATTGCCATCCATACGCTACCGTATATACAGCTCTCGAAACGACAGCCGGCAACGTGGTGCTACCATTGTAATAGGCATGGGTCACATCCATGTAATCACCGTCACCCGCATCGGACCACTTATAACTCGCATACACCGGAATGTCATTAGACAAATCATCGAAACTACCGTAATTGTACCCAAGCTCCGTGTACTCTGCTTCGCTTACAACGTATCCTGTAGAGTCCCCTCGTAAATCAGGTGAACTACCATTGAAATACTTATAAGTCACGATTGCCGACGAACCTTTTCCCAACGCAGAAAAGTTGGTACTAAGAATGACAGGAATGCCTGCCTTTACATCTTCTTCACTGCCGAAGCTTCCGAAACCTGAGCAACCACACGCTTCATCCGAAATATCATAGTCATCATCCGTCAGGGTGTAAACCATGTCTTTCACAAAGGTGCTGCCTTCCAGGATTTCATTGATATCATCTTCCAGGGGATTACACGCATAGGCCAAGACAATCCCAACAAGTAAGTAACTATATTTTAATATGCTTTTCATTTTTCTTCTTTTTAGAGTGTCTTAAAATCTCATTTTCAAACCAATGTTCCATGTCGTGCCAAATCCATAATAAACTCTTGCTGAACTGGCGTTGTGACCGGGGTTGTCTGGTGGGGTAGGCCCTCCATCAATAGCATCTGCCACGTATTGGGTATTGGTCAAATTGTATACGTTGGCATAAATTGATGAAGCAAAACCAGCAATATCAAAATCGTAAATCAGATTTAAGTCCACAGTGCCATATCCCGGCATTTTCCAGGATTCCACATTTTCACCATCATCACCTACTTCACTTCTCTCTTCCGGATCAAACTGAGCGTACAACTTGTCAAAATAGTTATAATCCAAACCTAATTTCATGCTTGGCAGTATTTCATACTGCACACCCAATGCAGCAGTAGTTTGTGCTGCATTACCTACATGCAACCCCGCAATCAAAATATCAACTGGATCACCTACAGGGTTTTGTGATTCGTCGTAAAGCTGAACATTTTCGATATCATTTTGCCAGGTCCAATCACCCAATGAAAGCATTCCGATCAATCTCAGACCTGCTACAGGCGTAGCCACCGCATCGATTTCTACTCCCTGGTGAAGGGCATTTACTCCTAATAAGTTCCCGAAAACAATCTCACCAGTTTCGTCATCTTCTCCGGTTACTGTATAGGTTCGATCCCTCCATTCGGTTCTGTACACATTCATGTTGACGTTCAGTTTAGCGCTTCTGTATCCATAGCCTAGCTCCATGCTTATGATCTTTTGATTGTCTACATCCTCATTGATGTTTTCGTTATCAAACTGTGGAAATACGGCATCAAAGAACGGAGCCCTATTGAAGTAGCCGACATTAGCAAAGACATTATGATTATCTGTCAAATTGTAATTGGCACCACCTTTTACTCCATAGGCAAAGAATCTATACCAGTCTGTCTCTCTCAGCGGATCGTCCGGTGTGTACAAAAAGTAATCAATTCTTTTGTAGGACGTATTGGATCCGTTGACCGTCACAAATGCTGAAAGCTTGTCTCTTGAATATTCAAGTTGTGCGAAAAGACCTCCCCAAGTGACCAGTCCATCGTTATGATAGTCATATTTGTCACCCACTTTAACAGCCTTAGTAGAATCATTTACATCACTATCGTCGATGAAGTAGTCCGCCCCCAATAGGTTGGTGATTTCGCGGAAGTGCTGACCCTTGTAGTATCTCAAATCCAAACCGGCCATCAACGAAAGGCCTCCCCCCAAATCCTGATCCAGGCTGGAGAGCATACCATACCATTTATGGTCATTTCTCGATGCGCGCAAAAACGCTAACGCATTTCCATCCTGGGTTCCTTCGTTTTGTTCTACAAGATAATCAAGGTCAATCGGCCCATACGCCCCTCCTAAAGTGTTTTTGGTAAATTCATCCCCTCCGGTACCTCCACCTCCACCTGTTCCGAATGAAGCGTAAACCGCGGTAGACAACTGAGTAGCATCACTGATGTTCCAGTAGTGATTGATGGACATTTGCGGCTTATGATAGAAGTTGTCCTCTACATGAACAACCTGGCCATGCAAAATCCCCCAGTCAGGGTTGTACTGGATTCCGTCGGGACTGTTTTCATAATCCTCCAGGCTACTATAGTTTTGTCTCTGACCGTGTCGCTGCTTGGCACCTACAGCAGTGAAAGTAATTTCATGATTGTCATTAATTTTCTTGGCTATATTGGCAAAATAAGAAAATCCCAAAAACTCAGTTCCTCTTACATATCCATCACCCTGAGTTCTGGAACCAGATAGCGTTACGGCCCATCCGTTTTCATCGAGTCCGGTAGACACGGTAAAGCCTACCTTAGAGTAGTTGTTGTTTCCCGTACCCAGGTAGATGTTTCCACCCTGCTCTCTATCCGATGCTTTTGACTGGATATTGATTGTACCCCCGATCGAGGGCACGGCGATTCTTGAAGCTCCAAGTCCTCTTTGAACCTGAATAGAATTTGTGGCATCGGTCAGCCCGGCCCAGTTGGACCAGTATACACGACCATTTTCCATATCGTTTACGGGTACACCATTAATCAAAACAGCGACATTCTCGGCATCAAAACCCCTTACATTTACACGTCCATCACCAAATCCCCCTCCGGCTTTAGTGGCAAACACGCCGGGAGTAGATTTCAAAATTTCTGGAAATTCCTGGCTACCGATCTTAGATTCAATCTCAAGCGTTTTCACAGTAGATACAGCCACAGGTGTCTGACGATCAATCGCCATACCTGATATCACAACCTCTGTAAGACCTACCGAAGAAGATTGCAACATGATCGGATCGATTGTAACAGTACCGCCACTCACCTCCACATTCACTTCCTGGCCTACATAGCCAACATAGTTGACAGATAGCGTGACGGAGCCCTCACCGACATTAGATATCCGGAACTTACCGGCTATGTCGGTCACAGAACCTTTTGTGGTTCCTTTTAACACGACGGATGCTCCAATAAGACCTTCGTCGGTCTCTGCATCCTTAATTTCACCGGTTATCGTGCTGCTCTGAGCTAAAGCAAGACAACCGGAGCCTAGACATAATACAAGTAGTAATAGTTTTCTCATCTCAATGTTGTTGATTTTTCAAAATTTAGTGAATAATAGATTCTCAAGCAATGTTAGCAATCAAAGAATGCCACACCTAATTTGAAAATTATGGTTGGGTTATTTTTTAGTTACGTTATGAAAAATCTAATTTTGTATAACAAAACAGGTTTTAAACTGTGAACAACCCACTTCTTGATCAGTCGTTCCTCGAAAACTTTGACAAAGACAGGAATGTTATCCTCAAACAAGCACAGAAAAGTCTGTTTAATCTCCTTTCGGGATTTACGGCCAGAGTAGCCATTGAGCAATACAAAGTACATTTCAACCCACTCGGACTTGTCGATGAGACCTACCAGAGAATACTCGACTATGAGTATGACTTCAATGAAAATCTCAAAGGCATCTACGAAAACCTAAGTGTGGTCTATCGGTACAAGCACGGTGACAACCAATTGGAAATCCTCTGGGATGGAAAAAGCCATGAGCAGGAATATCAAGAGCAATGGGTAAAGGCTTACGAGCTCTGGGTCAAAGAGCTGATGTGCAGTCCTGGCTTTACCCGAGGTGTGTTGCAGCTAACGGCATTATACAGTGAAGGCACCAGCCCGGTGTTTATCCAAAACTACCTCAAAGGCATCATCAATGAGTTCTTTGAAATAAAGGTCTTGAAAATCAGGGGACTCAAGAGGGTAATCGTAAAAGAAAACCTCAGCCAGGCTTCCTAATACGCCACAGAAAAATCAGCGTATTCTTTGTAAGGGATTTCATCCACCAGCACATCGTCTACTCTAGCAAATCGAGGCCCTTCTTTACACCACTCAATTAAAGCCCTGACCTGTGTATCTTCTCCATGAACTTCGATGTATACATCTCCATTCGGCATGTTTTTAACAAAGCCTGTAACCCCTAGCTGCTGAGTTTCGGTAAGTGTGGAGGCGCGATAAAAAACGCCCTGGACTTTTCCTTTGACGGTGATTGACTTACTGACCATGGCGCGGTACTAGTGGATCATGCCGCATTCCTTGCAAAACTTCCTTTTGCCCAGTTTCCTCTTCTTCGGGGGGCGTTTATGACCAAAGTAGGTAGGATCAGAATATTGAGGTTTCTTCATCCCTTTGGCCATTTTTCGATACTTCTTTTTGTTTGATTTCAAGAGCTGCTCGTACTCCTCTATCAATCGGTCTTCCTGGCCTTTTTTGTAGAAATTCCCCTTCTTAGAAACTTTGGTCTTGGACTTAATCATTTTTTCGGCCGACTTGGTCGCTGCAGCCGAGGATTCCGAATCACGTGAAGACTGAGCCGTAGCTTCATGAGTCCCGGCCAGCAATAAGAAAAGCCCAAAAATTGTAAGGTATCGTACAGTCATAGTATTGTATGACAAAATAACGAAAATTGAAGCTATTATTGCACACCCATTGAGGATAAAGCCTAATCGACGAAATATTACTGAGACAAACACTAAAAACTAAGCGATACAATGGAACCAACATTATTGATACTGGCAGCCGGAAGAGGCAGTAGATTCGGAGGAGCAAAGCAGGTAACCCCTATGGGCCCATCTGGTGAAACCATCATGGAGTATAGCATTTTTGACGCCCTGAGGAGCGGATTTGGCAATGTGGTGCTTGTGATCAATAAGGACGTAGAAGAAGATACCTTCAAGCTCATCGATCGGATGGGCGACATGAAATCCAAAGTATCGTATGCCTACCAGGATCTGCATACAAGCATGATCGCCGAGGAGGCGCAGAAAAACCGACTCAAGCCCTGGGGGACTGCCCACGCCATCATGGCCGCTGAAGACAAAATCAAGGGCAGCTTTGCCATGATCAATGCCGACGACTTCTACGGTCAGGAGGCTTATCAAACGATGAGTGAATTCCTAAAGAATAACCAGGGAGCAGGAGACTATGCCATGGTGGGCTATGATATGGTCAACACGCTATCAGAAAATGGCGCAGTATCAAGAGGCGTATCGGTCAGTGATGCAGATGGCTTTCTTGCCTCTATCGTGGAAACTCATGGCATCTCAGAAGAAAACGGAGCCATTTACTGTGATGGCCCTAATGGTGAGCGCACCAAAATCAACGAAGGTCTCGCTTCGATGAACTTCTGGGGATTTCAGCAAAGCCTTTTTGCTGTACTAAATGATGGTTTCCAGGAATTTATGAAATCAACACCCGACCTCACCAAAGATGAATATCTGATCCCGACAGTAATAGATGATATGATCACATCTGGCCGTGCTAAAGTCTCAGTGCTTCACTCGGCAGCACGATGGTTTGGGGTTACTTACAAGGAAGATTCAGAGCCTACCCGGGCAGCCATCAGAAACCTGGTGACACAAGGCAAATACCCTGAAAAACTCTGGTCATAAATGCTCAAGCCCGGAGATAATCTGCCGACTTTCGAATTGCCCAATCAGTCCGGTGAACTAATAAGTAGCAAGAGCTGGCGGGGCAAACCGGTGGTCATCTTCTTCTATCCAAAGGACAATACGCCTGTATGTACTATAGAAGCGTGCAGTTTCCGTGACGAATTGGAAAACTTCCATGCCATGGATGCGCAGATCATTGGTATCAGCTCAGACAGCGTCATGAGCCATGAGGAGTTTGCACGAAAGCACCGCCTTAGCTATAGTCTGCTGAGCGACCCGGAGCGAGAGGTAGCTAAAAAATTTGGAATGAAGAATCTCCTATTTGGGTTGCTTGCTCCACGCGCCACTTTTGTATTCAACAAGGACGGTCGGCTCGTCGAAACCGTCGACTCCCGCTGGAACGGCAAAGCCCATATGAAGAGGGCATTGGAGATATTGATTCGCTTGCCGGATTAATTTTGACATATGCCTTCATATTTCTTTTCAGGAGTCTGATTAATTAAAAATTAAAACTAATTTTGCCTCGGCAAATCGATACGACCAGCTCCTATCGAACTCCCCCAGGTCTGGAAGGAAGCAAGGGTAGATGGTTGTAGCGGTGCGATGTTGGTTTGCCATTTTTATTTCCCTCCCGATGCACATCATCAAAGTAAAAGGAAAAGCGAAAATCCCCGATTACATCCAGCTTCGAGACGATGATTTTGTGTTAATTGCCTATTTTCGTGCAGACCGTCCCCTCAAAAAACTGGACAAGTACGGTCTCGAAGGCAAAGAAGAAGAACTCAAGAAGATCATTGACGAATTGCCTTTTGGAAAATTGAAACCTCTAGAGTTTTAACTAAATGGTATTTGAGTCAAACCCCGTCATCAGCGTACGCGAAGCAAACATTCAGCAGGAAGATCAAACAGTTTTAAATGACATCAGCTTTAGGGTTGAAAAGGGCGAGTTTGTATTCCTCGTAGGCCGTACCGGCAGTGGCAAATCATCCCTTCTCAAGACGCTTTATTCTGATCTCCCTTTCTACACCGGTGAGATCACGGTGGCCGATTATGTGATCAACAACATCAAAAAAAAGGACATCCCTTACCTGCGAAGAAAAATCGGGATCATCTTTCAGGACTTTCAACTCTTCCCGGACAGGACGGTGACAGAAAACCTCAACTTCGTCATGAAAGCCACGGGCTGGAAGGACCGTACCAAGATGAAGAAAAGACTGGCCGAGGTGCTCATGCGTGTGGGCCTTGGTGCCTCTGCCGACAAGTTCCCACATCAGCTGTCTGGTGGCGAACAACAGCGCGTGGTAATCGCTCGCGCCTTGCTCAATGAGCCGGTGGTGTTAATCGCCGATGAACCCACAGGAAATCTCGATCCTGAAGTTTCCGATGGAATTTTCAATCTTTTCCTGGAGATCAACCGAAGTGGCACGGCCATACTCATGGCTACTCACAACCACGTCTTTATCAATAAGTACCCTGCCCGGACTCTAAAATGTGAAGATGGCAAATTGCTCGACTCTGAAAAAGAAGAGTTTGATTTGAAGAGTCATTATTAGACTCAGGCTTTCTTGTACATTCCTGATCTTTAAATTATATCGAATACGGCAGTTTTTGTCTAAGTTTTTCTAACATTGAGAATAGAACAAACATCCCCCAAATGAACAACATCTCCGTCATAGGCGCAGGCACCATGGGCAACGGAATCGCTCACACGTTTGCGCAGTTTGGTCATAAGGTCTCGCTCATCGATGTATCCGAAGAAGCTCTGAAGCAGGCACTCAAAACCATTGGAACCAATCTGGACAGACAGGTGGCCAAAGAAGTCATCACGGCTGAAACCAAAGAGTCCACTTTATCCAACATTCAAACATTTGTCAGCCTTGAAGATGGCGTAAAAGATGCCGAACTGGTCGTAGAGGCGGCATCTGAACAGGAGGAAATCAAACTAGAAATTTTCAGAAAACTCGATTCACTAACCCCGAAATCCTGCATCTTGGCCACCAACACCTCGTCCATTTCTATTACCAAAATAGCTGCCGTAACCAAGCGTAGTGCTCAGGTCATTGGGATGCACTTTATGAATCCGGTTCCGGTCATGCCACTGGTTGAAATCATCAGAGGTTACTCAACAAGCGATGAGACCACAGAAGCTGTGATGACTATTTCCAGGAAACTGGAAAAATCACCGGTAGAGGTCAACGACTATCCGGGCTTTGTAGCCAATCGCATACTAATGCCCATGATCAACGAAGCGGTCTACTCCCTCTATGAAGGGGTGGCCGGAGTACAGGAAATTGACGAAGTGATGAAGCTCGGTATGGCACACCCTATGGGACCACTGCAGCTCGCTGATTTTATTGGCTTGGATGTATGCCTCTCCATACTCAACGTAATGAACGAAGGCTTTAGAAATCCCAAATATGCCCCCTGCCCATTGCTTGTAAATATGGTGACTTCCGGGCATCTCGGCAGGAAATCCGGAGCAGGGTTTTACGAATATCAGAAAGGATCGAAAGACCTGGTGGTAGCTAAAAGATTTAGAAAATAGAATGGCTAAAAGAAAAAAGAAAAGCAAAAAAGAATCGTCTGGCAGCTCGTCGGTACTGGTGGTAATCCTGGTGGTGGTTGGCGGAGGGTTTCTCTATGGGTACCTGCAAAATGATGGAGACATCAAGGACATGGTACCCAAATGGGAAGAAATCGTAAGCTCAGACGACAAAGACAGCAAGGAGTCACCGACTGAACCTGTCCCCGTTGAAGAATCCTCTTATGACAATAAAGAAGGATCCGCTCCTAAAACAGAAAAGTCAGGTGACCTGGAGGGCAGAGTAGAAACGGCCGAAACGAATCCCAACCTCCCCTCCTATACCGAGGAAAACAAAAACTACTTCACCAGCAGTTTTGATTTTGCCTGGCCGGCTTACACCCAAGGTGAGCCGATTGTAGAACATGAGTATTTCACTCTTCGCTACAATGAAAAGACTGAGCAAGCCGACTGGGTAGCATACAAACTCACAGCTGCTAACCTGGCCAATGCCCGATACAAAAGGAAGGACAATTTCAGAGCTGATCCGATGGTCACTACGCAATCGGCCCATCCGGATGACTATAAAGGTTCAGGCTATGATCGTGGGCACCTGGCCCCGGCAGCAGACTTCACCTGGTCAGAAAGCGCTCTGAGCGAATCTTTCTACATGAGTAACATGAGTCCACAAGCGCCGGGCTTCAATAGAGGAATCTGGAAAAAGCTGGAAGAACAGACACGTGATTGGGCCAAGGAAAATCAGGAGCTTTTCGTGGTGACCGGACCGTTAGTTGAATCCAAAAAGAATCGCATAGGCAAGAATAAAGTGGTCGTACCCGAAAAATACTACAAAGTGATCCTCGACATCTACGGAGACGAAGTGAAAGCCATCGCGTTCATCATGCCCAATGAAAAATCCTCACAGCCACTGAGCAGCTACTCGATGAGCGTTGATCAGGCCGAAAAATCTACGGGACTGGATTTCTTTCCGTTGATCCCGGATGAGCTGGAAGACAAAATTGAAAGTACTGCTAATTACCAGGATTGGTAATTACTTACAATACTTCGCTAGTGCTTCATCAGCTCCTTTTACCTTCAGGCTTTTGGCCATCTTGAAATCTGCGCAAGCTCCTTTCTTCTTGTTCTCGTTCATCTTGATGGCACCACGATATAGGTAGGCTTCACCCAGTTCGCGATTGAGATTGATCGCGTAGTTGTAAGCTCTGATGGCCTCAGGAAACTCGCCCAGTCGGTGATGTGCACGCCCCAACCAAAAGTACCCTTCAGCCAATTCCCCATTGAGCTTGACTGCCGACTCGGCATAATACCGTGCCCGGTCATATTTTTGATTGCGATAGTTATGCTCAGAAAGACTCAGCATCGCCGAAGTATTTTTCTTGTCTATCTCTAATACTTTATTGAAATCCGCCACGGCCTTGTCAAAATCCTTCAGCTCTTCGTACGACCTACCTCTATTGTAAATCGATTTTACATGCGTGGGATGAAGCTCAAGGTATTCGTTGTATGCCGCTATGGCTTCCTTATACTTACGCTGGGCAAATAGCGTATCGCCTTTGGTTTTGTCTTCTTTCGCGCAGGCCGACACCAATAGTGTGGCTATTATCAATAGTATATTTTTCATAATGAGTTAAATGCTTAATTGGTGGTCACGGATGTCTTTACAGTGACCATTTGTGTAGGATCCAATGGATCGTTCGAGTAGATCGTTACAGATTTTGTTTGGCGTCCGCGCCTGTTGGTTGAATCAAATGTTACCGTCAACTCAACCGTTTCTCCCGGCGCAATATCATTCTTACTTAGTGTGGCCGACATACAGTTGCAGTTGGTTTCTACGTTTCTGATGTTAAGCGATTTCTTACCGCCATTAGTCAATTCAAAAGTCTCTGTTTTTTTCTCTCCTTTTTTAATCGTACCGAGATCCTTCATTCGACTAGAAATTTGCAGACGAGGAGCTAGTGCCTTTTCTTCATCACTCATCGGCGCAAAGTATTCAGAGATACTGACCTTGATGATCAGGTTCTTTTTGGCATCACCTGCTTCGTCTGTAAAGAAGGACACATTGCTTTCATTAAGGCCGAGTGAATTGCTCGCTTTAGGATCATACGAGACAATCATTTGGCCCTCCTGACCCGGTGCAAGCACATCTCCTTCTAGACTTATTTTTATAAAATCAGGCCCCTCAAATTGACCCGTAAACCGAATAGTGTCCTGACCTGAGTTATACACAGGAAACTCTCTTTCCACCGGCTTTTCCGTTGTAATCTTAGACAAATTGATTGTTCGGCTCTTCATTCGCAGTCCTCCTACCAGATAAGGCATCCGTTCCTCAGGAGTTTTGATCCTCGGGATCACTTTTCCCTTTATATACAGGTATAGCACCGAAGGATCGGCGTTGCTGGTGACGGTGAGTGTTTTTCTAAAGGTTCCTGGCCGGTTCCTGGGATTGTATTGTGCTTTGATGAAGCCTTTTTCTCCCGGAAGAACGGGTTCCTTTGACCACCCCGGCGTTGTACAACCACAAGAAGCTTTTACTCTTGAGATAATAATGGGTTGATTCCCTGTATTCTCAAACACAAACTCATAGGTCGCAGGACCATCCACTTCTTTTATTTCACCAAAATCATGATCGGTTTCCACAAATTCCATCACCCCTTTTTCTTGTGCCAATGCTACTAGCTGTAAGCACATCAATGCGATGAAATATAATAGTTGGGTTTGTTTCATGATTCGTTCCTTTGCCCTTAGTTTTACGCAAAGAAACTACAATTGAGGTCTGGATCAAAAGAGAAGTTTAATAATTGGTATTGAAGCAGAATGGCTAGAGTTTTAACGGGCATCCAAAGTTCAGGCAAGCCCCACCTGGGAAATCTACTAGGGGCAATCATCCCGGCTATAGAATTATCAAAAAACGAAAATCAAGAATCGCTGCTGTTCATTGCAGATCTCCACTCCTTTACCAGTATCAAAGATCCTCAGACGAGAATCGAGAATACCGAAGCTGTAGCCGCCGCATGGCTTGCCTTTGGATTGGATACGAAAAAGACCATCTTTTATCGTCAATCGAAAGTACCGGAGGTATGTGAATTGGCCTGGTACCTCAACTGCACCACCCCCTACCCAATGCTGGCGAATGCCCATTCTTTTAAGGACAAAGCCAGCCGATTGTCAGATGTAAATGCAGGATTGTTTACCTACCCCGTGCTAATGGCCGCAGACATCTTGCTTTACGATGCGAATGTAGTGCCGGTCGGAAAGGATCAGAAGCAACATCTGGAAATGACACGAGATTTGGCAAGCAGCTTCAATCATCAGTTCGGGGAAACGTTTGTCTTGCCAGAGGCCAAAATCGACGAAACGGTGATGACCATTCCCGGCATTGACGGTCAGAAGATGAGCAAGTCTTACGACAACACCATTGACATTTTCCTACCCGAAAAACAACTAAAGAAGAGAGTGATGTCCATCGTAACGGATAGTCTACCCCTTGAGGATCCTAAAGACCCTGACACCTGTAATGTATATCAGATCTATAAGACCATGGCTGATGACGCCCAGGTGTCGAAAATGCGACAGAATTATGAAGGTGGAAACTACGGCTATGGTCATGCCAAAAAAGAATTATTGGAGCTGATCCTGGAAAAATTTGAAAACGAGCGAAAAGCCTTTACAGAACTGATGGAAAACAAAGATCAGCTTTACACGCAATTGAAAGCCGGCGAAGCACGAGCACGAGTGATCGCACACGAGGTGCTGGCGAGAGTAAAAAAGAATATCGGATTTTAGAATTAAAAACCTATGGAACCCTACATTCAGGAATCGATCGACAAATGGTTGAACAGCAGCATTGAAGAAAGTGACAAAGCTGCAATCAAAGAGCTAATGTCTAACGACAATAAGGACGAACTCATCGATTCGTTCTACAAAGATTTGGAATTTGGTACCGGCGGCCTGCGCGGCATCATGGGCATCGGAAGCAACCGAATGAACAAATACACGGTATCCATGGCGACACAGGGATTGGCCAATTACCTAAAACAACAATTTTCGGGCGAAATATCGGTCGCTATTGCTCACGACAGCAGAAATAACAGTCCGTCGTTTGCCCGTACTACCGCTGAGGTTTTTGCCGCCAATGGAATCAAGGTTTATTTATTCAAAGAATTGCGTCCTACCCCTCAGCTGTCATTTGCCATTCGTGAGCTGGGCTGCAAAAGCGGTGTAGTGATTACGGCTTCTCACAATCCGAAGGAGTACAACGGCTACAAGGCTTATTGGGATGATGGTGCACAGATGATCGCTCCTCATGACAAGAATGTGATCACAGAAGTAAGAAAAATCACAAGCTATGATGACGTCAAAGCCGATTTTGACGAAAGTCTCATTGAGTACGTTGGTGAGGAGATTGACACCAAATACCTTGATGCGATAGCAGGATTGAGCTTGTCACCGGAGGCTATTCAAAGTCAGTCGGATTTATCCATTGTCTTTTCACCTATACATGGAACAGGGATCACCCTTGTACCGAAAATACTGGAGCAGATCGGTTTTAAAAATGTGCACGTAATCGAGGAGCAGTCCAATCCTGACGGGAATTTCCCTACAGTGGTGTATCCCAATCCTGAGGAGACAGAAGCCATGAGCATTGCACTTGACAAAGCGAATGCTATCAATGCTGACTTGGTCATGGCCACAGACCCGGACTCTGACCGGGTAGGAATTGGCATCAAAAACCGGGAAGGGAAATTTGAACTACTAAACGGTAATCAAACAGGCGCTCTGCTCATCTACTATCTGTGCAGCAAATGGAAGGAAAATGGCAAGCTCGATGGCCGACAGTACATCGTAAAGACGATAGTGACCACAGAGCTGATCAAAGACATTGCCGAGCATTTCTCCATCGACAGCTACGACACACTCACAGGTTTTAAGTTCATAGCTGGTCTGATCAAAGAATTCGAAGGGCAGAAAGAATTTATCGGTGGGGGCGAAGAAAGCTATGGCTATCTGATTGGAGACAAGGTTCGGGACAAGGACGCCATTGCCTCTTGTGCAATGATTGCAGAGTTGACAGCATGGGCCAGACACAACGGCAAAGAACTTATCGATTTGTTGGAAGAAGTCTACAGTACGTTTGGACTATATCAGGAGTCGCTCACATCGATCACCAAGAAAGGGAAAACCGGTGCAGAAGAAATTCAGCAAATGATGGTGGACTTCAGAGGCAATTCACCGGCCACCCTTGGTGGGTCAAAAGTCACCACCTTAATCGACTATGATTCTTCGGAATCTACAAATCTCACCAGCGGAGAAAAGTCGTCGGTCAACTTCCCAAAATCCAACGTACTCCAATTTCTCACAGAGGATGGTTCCAAAATTTCGGTAAGACCCTCAGGTACAGAACCAAAGATAAAATTCTACTTTAGCGTTCGTGAGGATTGGGATAGTAGCAAGACTCTAAAGGAGCAACAAGAAGGGCTAAATGGTAAAATCGAACAAATAAAAGCTGAACTTAAACTCAATTAAGTAAAACATTGTTATTCAGTATTTTATATATAAAACTTATTAACTTCGAGAAAAATTTCGGATTCGCAGTTGTGGAACCGTTGGTTGCAAAAGATTTCTACTAGTTTTATCAATCGGTTTTAAAGAAGTGTTGATCCTTGAAAACATTCAATTATATCGAAAAAAGAAAGAAAGTATTCTAAAAATATTTATATTTCAAATCGAATAACTGACCACCCAAATACTATAAATATTACCTTATGGAATTGACCATAGCAACCTTGCTTATAATTATCGGTTTCGTCATGCTTATCAAAGGAGCCGATTTTTTAGTAAATGGTGCCTCTTCTTTAGCCAAGCGATATAACGTATCTGATATTGCAATAGGACTGACTGTGGTCGCTATGGGAACCTCCGCTCCGGAGCTCGTGGTGAATATCATATCTGGATCTGGCGGACACAACGATGTAGTATTTGGTAACATCATCGGATCCAATATTTTCAATCTATTTCTGATCCTCGGTGTTTCCAGTGTTATTTATCCCCTTACCGTACAAAAAAATGCCTTGTGGAAAGAAGTTCCCTACTCACTTCTTGCCACTGTAGTACTTTTTATTCTTGTCAATGATGCCTTGTTGTGGAGCGGCTCAGAAAACTCCGCCACAGTCACTGACGGGCTGATCCTCCTGGCAATGTTTGGTGGGTTTCTGTTTTATGTTTTTAGAAACATGCAGCGCACCGGAGATCTCGGTGGTGACATGGAGGAGATCGAAATGTATGGAAGCGTAAAGACCACCCTGATGATCGTTTTTGGGATCGGTGGACTTGCATTTGGAGGACAACTGATCGTGGACAACTCTATTCTCATCGCTACGAAAATGGGGATTAGCGAAAAAGTCATTGGACTCACCATCCTGGCTGCTGGGACATCACTGCCAGAGCTGGCCACCACAGCTGTAGCAGCATTTCATAAAAAATCAGACCTTGCTGTAGGCAACATCGTCGGATCAAACATCTTCAATATCTTACTGGTTTTGGGAGCAACGGCTGTATTCCATGGACCTCTTGCATTCGATGTAGATCTCAATGTTGATATTGTGATTGTAATGATCGGCACATTTATGCTGTTCATCTTTATGTTTACTCTACAGAAATACAAGCTGGATCGCGCCGAGGGTGCGCTCTATCTCGTGGGCTTCGTGGCTTACATAGTATTTCTTTACTTCAATAGAGTTTACGTTCCCTGATTAACATCTCTTAACACCTTTTAACTGGCCATTAACAACAGCCAGTCCGGTTGGTATCTATTTTGCTTGAAATTTATTCTCAAGCAACCATTTTCACTTTGAGCTCATTAATAGATAGAAATCAATCGAAGAAAAGGAATTCAATATTGGATGATGAACCTTTGGTACTGGGGTGCAAAGCCATGGAAGCATTGGCTCAGAAAGCCTTGTATGACAAATACTGCAACAAGATGTTTCATGTATGCCTGCGGTATTTATCAGATCATATGGAGGCCGAAGACGCCATGACCGAAGGGTTTGTCAAGGTATTCAGCAAGATCGGGACTTTTGAATATCGCGGTAAAGGAACACTAGAGGCCTGGCTCAAAAGGATAATGATCAATGAAAGCCTCATGGTCCTCAGAAAAAGAAAGCATAAGAAAGTAGATATTGATGGCCTTTTAAACCTGGATGCCGGGTCATATAGTGACTCAGAATTGGAGCATATGGAAATCGTCAAACATATCCATAAGCTGCCCGAAGGATACAAGACCGTCTTTAACCTATACATAATTGAAGGATACAGCCACAAAGAAATCGGCCAAAAACTTAACATTAGTGAGAACACTTCAAAATCACAGCTAAGCAAGGCAAGGGCTTCATTGATCAAGTCCCTTAAAAAAAGTGAAATCATTTAAATCATGGAAAACTCCAAAAAAATATCTGATCAAGTAGACATCAAATCTAAGAAGGCTCAGGCCTGGTTTGATTCGGTAAAGCTTCCCAACCTTAATACTTCAAAAGTATGGGAGACCATTGCCTTGCGACTCGATCAAATGGACAAAAGGGTAATGACCTGGTTTATGGCCATGGCCACTTCTTTTACTCTGTTGGTAGCAGCTGGTCTGGAATACGTTGATCACAACTATGATGTAAAGGAGTTTTTGCCTGAGGAGGAAATGACCGCAATGGTTGAGCCGGTCAAATCAGAGATCGAACCCCTACAGATTCCTTCCCAGTCCCAGAAAATTGCCAGGGTCACTTCAAAATCATTCAATCCTCAAAGCACTGACTATCCCATAGTTTTTGAACCAATGCCTGTCGCTGTCTCTAAGAGTAAATCGGCTACCAATAAAAATTTACAATTGAATCCCAGGCTTAGTTTTTCGGGCAGTATGTTCATAAGCCCTGACCAAATCAATCCCGGATTGGGCATAAGCGTCAATACCCTGGAATGGAGCAAAAAAGGATATATTCATAGGGTGAACTTTGAATGGCAGGCACAATTTGTTAATGTCATTGGAGGTGAGTCCGGGGACAGCAATATAACGATGCTGCACTTCATCAACTCAAACTACGAAATGAGCAATCCCGAGCAAAAGGGATGGACGTTCGGCGCAGGATATCTGCTCAACCCAAGCGGCGAGATTTACAATGACGCCACGTTCAAGTTTTCTGCCATGAGAAGAGTGGGCAGGCATGTTCGGTTTGGCCCTGAGCTGATCACTACAGATAGGTTCCAAAGATATATTCCTGCTTTTTCAGTGGTGGTCAACTCATGAGTAGTCAAACTGAAACTTCAGATACTTGATCGACTCCCCTTTTTCGTGAAAGAGCGTTTCATATTTGGTCTTAATCCCAAAGTGCTCGTTCATCATTTCAGACTCGTACAGATCAAATGTGTACTCAAGGTTTTTGATTTTGAAATCTGATTTCAGAATATCCAGTGTGTATTGAAAGAGTTCGGTATTGTCTGTTTTGAATTTCAGCCAACCGTCATTTTTCAATAAGGCTTTGTACCTATTCATAAAACCAGGGGCCGTCAGTCTCCTTTTTTCATCCCGATCCTTAGGACGTGGGTCTGGGAAGGTTACCCATATTTCATCAATTTCGTCAGGAGAAAAATGCCTTTCCAGCATTTCGATTTGAGTTCTAAGAAAAGCGACATTCTCCAGCTTGCCCTCTTTGGCCATTCTGCTCCCCACCCAGATTCGGGCTCCTTTGATGTCTACGCCAATGAAATTCTTATCAGGGAAATGCGAGGCAAGGCCGATGGTGTATTCTCCTTTGCCACAACCCAGCTCCACTACGAGCTCATGGTCATTTTCGAAGTGATCGGATTTCCACTTGCCACCGGAGTGACCGAAAAACGGCTTTCCATCCTCGACTACATTCTTGCTGTTAAAATTCTCCTTAAACCGCTCAAGTTTCTTTCTTCCCATTATATCTCATCCAGTTCGGCCACCACAAAAGTGCTGCCTCCTACAAATATCATATCCTCAACATTAGCGGTACTTTTGGCCATCGCCACAGCCTCCTTTACTGAGTCGTATTGATTTCCTGTTAATCCTACCTGGGTTGCTACCCGATGCAACTCTTCCGCCGGTAGCGCACGCTCTAGCTGAGGGGCGCAAAAATAATAAATCGCATCTTCTGGCAACAACGACAGGACCTTCTCAGCTGCCTTATCCTTGACCATGCCCCAAACTACATGCAGGCTCTTAAAGTCCTGCCCGGAAATTTCCTCAACCAGTCCGGTGACGGCCTGTTCGTTATGTCCAATGTCACATACCATCAGGGGGTGTGTTCCCAGCACTTGCCATCGACCTTTCAAACCGGTGTTCTTGCAAACGGCATTCAACCCCGAGATTAGTTCCTCAACTTCTATTGTGTACCCTATTCCTTTCAAAACATGGATCGACTGAGCGACCAATGACGCATTATAGGTCAGTGACTCACCTTTCAGATCAGATTTCAACATCCACCGATTGTCTTTCTCTATTTTCCTTAAAAAGATGCCACCATCAGACGACTCAATTGAGAAATGATCAGAAGCCCTATAAAAACTTGCATTCTTTTCTTTGGCTACGTCTCTAATAACACGCTCCGAAATTTCATCCAATGCTCCCACGACCACCGGTGTGTTGTTTTTTATTATCCCCGCCTTTTCCCCAGCTATTAGCTCGAGGCTATCGCCAAGAATATCGGTATGATCCATTCCTATGGAAGTAATCACAGACAATTTGGGCTGGATGACATTCGTAGAATCAAATCGCCCACCAAGACCGGTCTCTATCACGGCCAGGTCAACTTTCCGGTCTGAGAAATATTGAAAAGCCATGGCCACAGTGATTTCGAAAAACGACGGTTCGATTTCATCGATCAACGGCTGTATTTTCTTTACAAAACCGGGCAGAAAATCCCTATCCATGAGAGATCCATTGATTCTGATTCGCTCACGGAACGATTTCAAATGAGGGGATGTGTACAATCCCACCTTGTAACCTGCCTCTTGCAGGACCGAAGCAATCATGTGTGCAGCGGAACCCTTGCCATTAGTACCTGCGACATGAATAGACTGGAAGTTATTTTCCGGATTGTCAAGATAACGACACAGTTGCAGCGTTTTTCCCAAGTCCTTGTTAAAGGCCTTTTTTCCTACCTTTTGGTAAACAGGTAATTGAGTGTACAGGAAATCCAGGGCCTCTTCGTAGGTCACCGACTATTTGGATTTAATAATAAAGGTGATTTTCCCTGTTGAGACAGGAGCAGTCGACCGGTTATCTCCGGTCGGGCTAAAGGTAAGTTCCATTACGGCATCCCTATATACTTTTTCGACAGCTGGAGAAACGGTTTTTTCGATGGTCTTAACGCTGATAATCTCTCCTATGTCGTCCACCGAGATTTGAAAGACAATCCTGCCGCTTTCAGCAGATCGATCGTCTGGATTGGGTCGTTCGTCCCACATCCAACCGCTCAGATCCAGTGTGGAGCCCTGTGACCCTCCTCCAGTACCGGGATCCGCTTTCTTTAAAATTGCCCGCTGGTCAATAGACGGTTTGGCTACTGGTGCTTTTTCTTCCTTTTTCTCTTCGAGGTTTTCTTTTTCCTCCACTTTGGACGGTTGGGCATCCTTGACCGATTGCTCGTTGGTTTCTCTTTCTATCACATCCGGGCTGTTGATGTCTTCTGTCACCATCTGCTCATCGGGAGCTTCGTCCGGGTCTACCACATCCTCCACAGGTGAGTCCACAGGCTCAGTAGGTTGAGATTCTACCGTTTCTATTTCCTCGGTAGGATCTTTCACTTCACTTTCTTCGGTAGGTGTCTCAGCACTAATCGGCTTATCATCCTTCTCAACCTGAGCATCACTTAACGATAAATCCAGATCAATACCATATTGAGGAATGGGCGGATCAGGAGCCGTCCACGCAAGCATAAAAAAGAATACCAGCAGCAACACCAGGTGTATTCCTACTGCGATAAAAATGCTTTTGTTCCTTTTTTGCTTATCAGAATCCATATCAATCAGGCTTAGTCGCCAACGATATTTTGGCCTTTAGCTGTGTGGCGATACTTGCCACATTGACCAAATGCTCTACAGGTACGGTCTTATCACAATGCAAAACCACCACCCCTTCTTCTCCATCAAGCTCCTGCTTCAGGGTATTTTCCAGCTGACTGTATCTCACCCTCTTGTCATTAACGAAATATTCGAGATCAGGTGTAATCGTCACGCTCACTTTTTGCATCACTATGTTAGAACTCTTGCTGGTGGGAAGATTCACCGGCAGTCCCGACGGAGTGATGAACGTCGAGGTAAGCATAAAAAATATCAACAACAAGAAAATCACGTCCGTCATTGATGACATTGAAAACGCCGCCTCAATTTTATTTTTTGATTTTAAGTTCATTTGGACTGCGGTTCTTGCAACAGGTCAATGAAATTAATCGATGTGTACTCCATGTTGTGGATGAGCTTCGCCACTCTAGTCACCAGGTAATTGTAAGCCAGGTAGCTCAAAATCCCTACAAATAGTCCCGCTGCCGTAGTGATCATCGCTTCGTATATACCACTAGACAACAGCTTTGGGCTCACCGCTCCCTCCTCCTGGGCAATCGACATAAATGCCTGGATCATACCCGTGACGGTACCCAGGAAACCAATCATTGGTGCAGCGCCAGAAATAGTAGCAAGAATGCTCAGGTTTTTTTCGAGTTTGTAAATCTCTATTTTACCTACATTCTCAATAGATACCTCAATATTCTTCAGTGGATGGCCGATGCGTGACACTCCTTTTTCTATCATCTTAGCGATCGGTGTGGCCGTGCTGTTGCACAAAGCTCTAGCCTCAGAGATTTTGCCGCCCAATACCATTTGCTTGATGTCTGTCATGAATCCTTCAGGGGTCTTAGCGGCCGTCTTGATTGTAAGCAACCTTTCAATAAAAATATAGGTACCCGCTAACGATAGGGCCAGAATCGGGATGATCATATAGCCCCCTTTAAACAAAAGATCCAGTACAGAGATTTGTTCTACGACTTCTTCTACAGGTAAGTCCTCTTGCAATACAAGAAGCAAAATTGCATTTATCATTTTCATAGGTTTTCCATAAACAAAAAAAAGGCCAAAAAGACCTTTTTATATTTTTACCACAAAGTTTTTACAACGTCAATCAATATTTCAACGCCCAAACCTGCTCGCCAAATTCGCTTCGATAGGTGCCAAGCTGGCTGGCTGCGTCGCCATAGGTAGAGTAATCAGCTATCGACACTCTGTACCTTTTGGACTTGCCGTAAGGTTGAATGATTTTAACACTCTTTCCTTCACCGCTAAGCTTCACAGCATAATCCATCGCCATATCCCCGTCAATAAAACTACCAACGATAACATATGACCGAGCCGTCCTTTCTGAAATACTCTGTATCTCCCCAGGATTTGAAGGTGCCGGAGCAGGTGCTGGAGTTGCAGCAACCGTTTTTTTCACAGCAGGTGTCTTAGCCGCTGCTACGGCGTTTTTCTTCGCTGCTTCATCCGCCCCTGTAGATTTTGCCTCAGCCGGCTTCTTCGCTACGGGCTTCTTAACCGGAGCCTTGGTTTCTTTTTTGGCAACCACTTTCTTTTTCTCTTCTCCACCCTGGCTGTTGTACCAAAGCAGACCTGCCGCAGCCACTGCAATCACTATAATTCCTATGACCACTATTCGCGTAAATCCTTGTGAGGATTCTTCGTAGGTGTATGCCTTATAATTAGCAGGCAACTCTGAATCTCCTGCAGGCTCAAAGTCTTCCTTGTCATCATCTTCCATGGCAAGGCCGCCTGACCCAAATATTGAATCCTCTTCATCATCACCTTCATCAGCAGCAAATAGCGAACCTCCTGCGTCATCTGGTTCAGTACCTGGCACCTCTTCTTCATCTGCCATGCCCAGAGCAGCCAGATCATCAGGACTATCAATTCCTGCAAAGAGATCCTCAGAGGGCTCTTCTTCGTGAGATTCAGCCTCAAACAACCCACCGCTTTCCACAGGAGCAGGATCTGATTCAGTCATGCTTTCTTCAAGATCTGCCAATGGCGAAGGGGTTTCTTCTACGGCAGGAGCCTCATCGTCACCCAATCGATCAGAAATCAATTGCGCACTGTCAAGCACGTCTTCAACTTCATCCATTCCTTCGTTGAGTGCGGTAGTTTCAGGCGGATCAAGATCTCCTTCCTGTAGCCCTGACCCCAAATCTCCCAACGGATCACTGTCTTCCTCTACAAGGCTCATATCAAACTCAAGCCCGCCTGCCGCTGGTTCCTCTTCTTTGACCGTGTCACCCGACGATGCCTCGATATCAGAATCGCCGCTCATATCAAGCTCTTCTAAATCATCGAACTCCAAATCAGGCAATCCAAAATCATCATCTGAGAAACTATCTTCCGATGATTTTTTTTCTTCTTCAGAACCTTCTTTAAACGTATCGTCGGCCATATCTTTTTTAGTTAATTCCTATCACAAACTTATTAATAATTCCATAAATCTAGGAAAATATTTTGATATTACAACTGATTGTTTTGCTTTGATTCTTCCAATTCAAAAGGGCATCTAAACCGTATTTTAATGAAAATAAGAGGAATACATCTTAGAAATGTACAAATAACCCTAACCCTTTTTTGGCTAATGTGTATCGGTGGTGTTTTTGTGTTATTCTCAGCTTGCAATATGCAGCGAGATAAGCAGTCTGCAGATAAAAATATTGCCGAGTATATCAAAAGAGAAAGTCACGATTGCCTGCAGCTCAAAACACCTGGAGATTCGTCCAGATCAAAACTCACAGATCTGCTTATGTACCAGGACGAATCAGACCTGTTGGAGCAACTGGGCCGCCCCAATAAGACTGAGCTCTATGAAAGAGGTCAAAAGTTCTTGCACTATAATATATGTCCGTCGAGCAATCAGATGATTTCAATCAAAATCAGGATTAGCCCATTGGGTCAATCGAGTGAAGTACTGTTCGTATCACAGGACAGCTAGTTTGCGCTCTGAACCTCTACATATCTCACATCTGAAGTACCAAAGACACCCAAAACCTCTTCTCCCTGGTTAATTTCTGTGAGATTTCCCTCCAAAGCGAATGATCTAAAGATGGGCCCTACCAAATCCGTACCGGTCAAATCTTTGAGCTGCACATAATAATAGTACGTCTCCTGGCCCAGTGACATATGTCGAACAACCACCTTATCCGAAGGAGTGAAAAGCACGTTGCTTGCATCAAACCGGAATATGTTTCCATCGGTAAACAGGTCATCGAAAAGCACCAAATCCTCGGGGATATTCCTTAAGGAGTCATTGACAAAAATTTGCCAGCGATAATAGTTCCTGATATCCAATTGATCTCTGATGAACCCCGACACGTAATAATTTGGCTCTCCCGGCTCTAAGTCCACCTCTTCGGGATCTGCCACAAATTCGACTTCAGTGTGCACTATAGGGGGGGCTTCTTTGATTTCCTGCCATGTACTGACTATGTGCATTCCATCGGTGGTTTCAATATGCAGTTGGTAAGCATCCCCTACCACAGCGGTCAATTCCGTACTGTCTGAATGATACAATCCGCCATCACCGACTTCTGAAAAAACAAAACGCTGGTTGATCCTATTGATCACGTAGACCTCTGCGCCAGTAATGGCCGGGTACTCCTGCTGATCATTAAATCCCAACGTTTTACTCACTTTGATTTCGTGCGGTTTGTCCTCCGAAGTAATCCATCCGTACACCACTACCTTTTCAGTCCTGGAGGGTAGATCTAGCTCGATGGGCTCCACGCAGGCGATCCAGGAAAACAGGATCATGAGTAATGGGGCGATATGTGACTTATTTGGCGCTTTCAAAACCGGAAATTGTAGGTGACCGTAGGAAACGCAAATCCAATAACTGACAAACGCTGAACCTGGGAAATTTGCGGATCCTCTTCACTGGTAGTAAAGAAATAGGACTGGGTGTTTTTTCTACTATAGACGTTATAAACTGAAAACACCCAGCTCGATTCAAATTTTTTCGGCTCTCCATTTCTTTTGATCTGCTTGTTTCTAAGGGTAGCAGATATATCCAGGCGATGATAGTTATCCAACCTATTTTGGTTTCTATCAATAAAATCCGGCACCATGATCCCATCCAATGAATACTTGGAATCAGGAAACGAAAACGGCCGTCCTGTGAAGTAAACAAAATTGGATGCCAGGGACAGTCGATCGTTAAAGTCATATATGGCTGTCACGGCTACATCATGGGTTCTGTCGAAATCGCTGGCGTAGTACGCTCCATCATTGATGGTCTCCTCTGGAAAAGGGCCCGCCACTTTCGTTTGCGCCCGAGAAAGGGTGTAAGCCACCCATCCCTTGAGTTTCCCAAAAGATTTTTTTGCGAACCACTCCATTCCTGTCACTCTGCCCTGGCCACTCAAAATCTCTGTCTCTAATGCCGGGTTGAATAGCAAATTCGCCCCATCCTTAAGCTCAACAACATTATCCAATTGCTTATGATAAACCTCCACAGAAGCCGTAAAATCTAACTTTCTAAAATACTTATAAAGACCGATGGTTCCCTGTCGCATTAAGGTAGGTTCCAAATACCGACCACTGATTTTCCAAATATCCGATGAAGAGGGAGATATTGTATTTGAAAGGAGATGCATATACTGAACGGTATGAAAATACCCTGCCTTGATGGACAAATCCCGGCCCACCTGATATTTCATTGAAAGTCTGGGAAGGAACTTTACATCGGTATATCGAGCCTCTTTCGACCCTACTTCCAAGGTATCTGTAATCGTGTCCACTGATTTTGGCTGGCCCGGCTGATATTCGTAGATATCCGCCTGCCCCGTATTGTAAAAACCAGTAACCCTCATCCCGATAGAGGTAGTCATATTTTTTGTAATCTGATTTTCACTTGAAAAAAAGACTGCCGGCTCTAGCCCATACTCAGTTGGCAGCGACACTTCATTTTCTCCGGATCCTGGGCCTGGAATACGTTCACCCGGCTTCATAATATGGTACACGACTGAAGCCCCATAGTCAAGCAGGTTTCTGGGATTGAGGTAGGTGGTCATATCAAACTTGAGTGTAGCATCGCTAATCTTAGATTCCCCAACAAACTCTGCAAACTCACTCTCATCAATTACCCGGTACTGGTATCTACTAAAATTGGCAGTAAGGTTAAAAAAATGCTTATCCTTTACAATGTTGTTCCACCTTACTGCCATCACTCTATTGCCCCAGCGCTGCAGGGCCTCTGTCCCAAACTTGTTGGAATCGTTGCCCCAATAACCTGAAAAATAGAGGCGGTTGTTGTCAGCCAGGTTAAACTTGGTCTTGAAGTTTAAATCCTGAAAATTGGCACGGATGTCGTTCAGGTCAGGGTTTCGAGAATTTCGCAAAAAAATATCCCAAAAAGTACTACGACCGGAAACCAGATAGCTGGCCGATTGATTAAGCATTGGCCCTTCTACCATGAGTCGACTGGTGATCAGCCCTACTCCACCGGACAAGCCAAACTTACTTGCATTCCCTTCCTTTTGTCGGATATGCATCACTGAAGAATTTCTTCCACCATATCGTGCAGGCAAATCGCCCTTGAGTATCTCAACATCCTGCACGTTATCTGGGTTGAACACCGACACCAGTCCAAAGAAATGATTGGCATTGTACACCACCGCTTCGTCCAATAGAATCAGGTTCTGATCAGCAGAACCACCCCGAACGTTGACTCCTGAGACCCCTTCTCCCAGATTAGTGATGCCGGGCAGCAATACGGAACCTTGAAACACATCGACTTCTCCAAGGTAGGGAATGTCCGCCACCATGCCCATGTCGAAACGATTGGAGCTCGAGAGGATATTGACGGCCTTCATTTCCATGATGTCTGTCTCATCGACGGTCACCTCGTCGAGTTTTACAGGCATCGGGTCCAATGCTATATCCACGTGCACATTCCTTTTCAGATCAAGAGGTACAGGCTTGGGCTTATAGCCCACAAAAGAAATAATAAGCTCCTGGTGGCCAGATGGCAATGTCATCGAATAGACTCCATAACCATTGGTCGCCACTCCTGACCGTATGGACTGCACATAGACAGTGGCTCCCAATAGCACCTCACCCGTCTCTGCATCCTTGACACGACCATATACCGTATACTCATATTCGCTCTCCGGCCGGTCATAGTACCTGAGTATCAACTGACCTTCCAACTCCTCATAGGCCAATTCCTCATTCCTACAGACTTCTATCAAGATTTCTTCTACAGTGTATTTACCGCCCTTTTCCAGGGGTAGTCTCTTCTTAAGAGGAATGATATTGTCAAGATATGCCACCTGTATGCCTTCATCAGGGAGCACCTTTTCCAGTACCTTTCTAACAGTAATGTTGTTGTATTCGATGAGAATGACCTTATCGAGACCTGTCACCTGGGCCGAAACGGGCAAGAACGGTATTATCCATAGAAAGAAGCAAACTGATATGTCCCTAAATCTTGCCTGTCTGGTTTTCAATGCTGAAATGAATCACTTCTATTGATCCAAAGTTAACGATAGATCGCAATTAGGGTTGATTCAATGGACAGAAAAGAAAAAACCCTGACAAATGCCAGGGTTTTCTCAGTCCTTTTCATTTTCAAAATTCTTTAGCAGCCGGGCCCTGTCATTTTCAAGACACCTTCTTCCTCTGTACTTTTTATTTCTGCTATCGCCTCCAGTATCGTCAAGATTTCTTCAAGAGATTTGTCCTTGAACGAACTGGATATAAGGCAGCTCTTGATATTGTCGTCTGCCTGGATTTTCACATTGTAAAACTTCTCAAGCGTCACGATTACTTCTATCAAAGGAGTACTCTTGAATACGAGTTCCTCGTATCGCCAGGCCATTGCTTCAGTATTGAGTCCATCTACCTTTTCGATCTCTTTATTCGCTAAGGTTCCTTGCTCACCTTTTTCAAGGATTACTTTATTGTCTTCATCCTCTTTGTCGACAAAAGCCACAGTACCGCTATTTACATTTACATTGGATGAGTTTTCATCAGACTTAAAATCGAACGATGTACCCAGCACTCTCACTGTAGCAGACGGCCCTACCACCTCAAATGGCCTCTTGATGTCCCTGTGCACATCGAAGTACGCCTGACCATCCAGATAAACGGTACGTTCTGTTTGATCAAATTCCTCATCAAACTGTACCTCTGCACCCTTATTCAAATAGATCAGAGTGCCATCCGGCAATCTCACGTCCACCACCTTATTGTACGCAGTGACCGTAGTGAGCTCTCTCGATTGAGATAAATAAGTTAAAACTCCTATTCCTACTCCTAGTACGATCACAGCCGCAGCTCGATACCAGGCTTTCATATCCATATAAACCTGCTTCGCTTTTGGTTTATTGATGTGGGCAGAGATCTTCTGCCATGCTGATTCTACATCGGGCTCGTATGACCTATCACTTTCGGAGTATTGATAAATCCTCCTGACCTGATCCAGAGTTTCCTGATTTTCTTTGGAAAGACCCACCCAGTCCTCAATCTCCCGGACACCCTTTTCGTCAAGGTTTCCGTTCAGATATTCCAACAACTTGTTTTCCAATTCTTGCATTGTGATTTACTTTCACTTGTATGTCAAATGAATAGCTCCATCCCCCTATATCATTTCATAAAAAAATGCCATGACAATCATGATTTTATCCCAGAGTGGTAATAAGTCAGCCCTGAGCTTCTTTAGAGCATGTCCCACCTGGTTTTCCACCGTCTTTACGGATAGGTCAAGCTCCTCGGCAATCTCCTTATAGGTCATACCGGCATTGCGGCTCAGGTTAAAAATTATCTTGCATTTATTGGGCAGCGCATCGATAGCCAGTTGGACCTGTCTAATGAGTTCTTGTTTGCCTTCATCATCTCCTTCCATGCTGACCTCAAACATCCCAACGTTCTCCAAGTCCACCTTATTTTGCTCCTTGGGCAATTGGAGTTTCAGATAGTTGAAGGATCGGTTTCGCACTGCGGTAAAGAGATAGGCTTTGACAGAGGTACTAATCGTCAAAGTGTCTCGTCGATCCCAGATGTTGATAAATACCTCCTGCACAATCTCCTCGGCGACCACTTCGTCCTTAACATATTTGATGCAGAACTTACACAAATCGGCATAGTGCAACCTGAAGACCTCCTCAAAGGCAGCCTTGTCATTTCTCGCGATTTTTTTCAGAAGTTCTTCTTCAGTCATCTAAGCCGTAGGTATCAGTCAAATCTAATAGCAGCGATGGGTTTGATCCTGGATAGTACCAACACGGGTATGCTCAGTACTATGTAAACCACCCCTATGGTCAGCAAATTCACAAAGATCATTGATTGAAAATCCCATTGAATAGGTACAAAGTGCATGTAATAGTTGGCGGCATCCAGGGGTATAAGTCTGTACTCATCTTGCAAATAGGCCAGCATTAGGGCCAGACCATTTCCTATTACGAGGCCTTTCAGCACGAGTTGCATGCCATTATACATAAATATTCGTTTGACCTGTTTTTTCGTAGCACCCAATGCTTGCAGCACCCCGATCATCTGCGTACGCTCCATTATAAGGATCAACAAAATGGAAATCATGTTGATACAAGCAACAAACAAGATGATGCCCAGAATAAAGGCTACGTTTTGATCGAGCAATTCAAGCCAATCAAAAATCTGGCGGTATTTATCACTGATCAGGTCTACGTACAAGTTTGCATCCAGCTCTTCAAACATGACATCTTTGGCTAGTTCGGCCTGATCAGCATCCTTTAGGTAAATCTCATAGCCCCCGATCAGTGTGTCCGGCCAGTTATTCATGCGTTGCACCAACCCAATGTCTCCCAATACGAGCGTTTTGTCTATCTCCTCCAGTCCGGTCTCGTAAATCC
This sequence comes from Reichenbachiella sp., assembly GCA_965222305.1. Lineage (GTDB taxonomy): Bacteria > Bacteroidota > Bacteroidia > Cytophagales > Cyclobacteriaceae > Reichenbachiella. The sequence goes on along the minus strand of OZ244943.1, from coordinate 533,892 downwards.
CTACGATATCCAGCCGTCTGAACCTCGGCGGATTTTGCACGAAATAGATCGTGACTCGATCACCGATCCCAAGCTTTAGTTTATTAGAAATAATGTTGCTAATAACCACTTCTTTGGAATAGCCTGAATCAGGAAAGTCTACAAATCGTCCTTCGATCATGTTAGCTGCAAATCGATCCAGAGAGAAATTAGAGCTCACCCCTTTGAAAAGCACACCCTCTACCTCCTCTTTGGTTTTTAACATCCCGGCCTTATGAGCGAAGTACTGGATATGATCTGTAAAAGGATAGGCGTCAATTTGCCGAATAGCATCCTGATCAATAGGTATCGGATTTTCATCATATGAACTACCCAGATCAAATTTGGTGATTTCCAGATGACCCTTTAGGTTATAAATTTTGTCTTTGATCGTACGCTGGAATCCCCCGAGAATAAAATACGCCAGCACCATCGCGCACAGGCTCAATGAAATGCTACCAATCGCCATATTGGAGATGGTGCGAGCGAAAGTCTCACCAGAGGCTTTTACTATTCTTTTGGATATGAATAAAGGAAAATTCAATTTTACCGCAGGGAAAAGAAGCTTTTCAAAGTAAGACAATATTGATCAAATGAGTATAACCAGAGCCACATTCTTCCTCACTGCACTGTATTCTTCACTGGTACTATTTAGTTGTGAGGGACAGTCTCAAACTGCCCAAAGAAAAGTAGTCACTCCCGGTGCCCACCAACTCAACAGTTATCTACCCAAATTCAAAGGAAAGAAAATCGGTCTGCTGGTGAACCAAACATCAACTATAGGCCAAACACATCTTATCGACACCTTATTGTCTCATGAGGCCGAGATCAAGGTTGTGTTTGCCCCCGAACATGGCTTTAGAGGCAATAAATCCAATGGTGCGATCATCAAGGACGACGTAGATGCCCAGACCGGGCTACCCATTATTTCCCTTTACGGGAAAAACAAAAAACCGAGTCCAGAGATGCTGCAGGGGTTAGACATGGTCATGTATGACATTCAAGATGTAGGTGCTCGCTTTTATACCTATATAAGCTCCATGCATTATATGATGGAAGCCTGCGCGGAAAACAATATCCCAATGCTGGTCCTTGACCGACCCAATCCCAACGGAAGCTACATCGACGGTCCTGTACTTGATCTGAAGTTTCAGTCGTTTGTAGGCATGCATCCCATTCCTATTGTCTATGGTATGACACCCGGAGAAGTGGCTCAAATGATCGTGGGCGAAGGATGGCTTGATACGGACAAGATCCTTGATCTCAGCATTGTAGAAGTGAAAAACTGGGATCATAGCATGCCCTATGCTTTACCCATCATCCCCTCGCCCAACCTACCCAACGACCAGGCGATTGCATTGTATCCCGGCCTTTGTCTTTTTGAAGGGACGAACGTAAGCGTAGGACGTGGAACAGACTTTCCATTTCAGGTGATCGGTTTCCCTGATTCTACTCAAGGTAACTTTTCATTTACCCCAAAGAGCATTCCAGGGGTATCGAAATACCCCAAGCATGAAAACATGGTTTGCTATGGAATAGACCTAAGAAGTGCCACTTCTCCCAAAAAGTTGAATCTGGACTACTTGATAAAGTTTTACAACCAGTCGCCTGACAAGTCCATTTTTTTTAATGACTTTTTTGTGAAGCTGGCGGGTACAGACAAACTCAAAAGCCAAATTGAGTCGGGGCTTTCAGAAAGTGAAATAAGGAAAACCTGGCAAGAGGATCTTGCACGATTTAAAGCCATTAGAGACAAATACGTATTGTACAAAGATTAATCCAAGGGTTTCCCGGCACTGACCCATGCACCAATTCCTCCCCGCAGGTCATATACCTCAGTAAAACCCATCTCTGACATTATCCTGGCCGCTTGCGCACTTCTGACACCTCCGGCACAATACACAAAATAACTTTTGGAAGTATCCAATTGAGCCAAACGATCTTTGAAATCCTGCGCAGCTATGTCAAGCTGGATTGCTCCCTTTATCATACCTCTTTTCACCTCCTGATCTGTTCGTACGTCCAAAACCTCCTTATTCTCTACCTGATCCATTTTGGTCTGAAACTCATCCGGGTCCAACACAGCTTGCGATCTACCTCCTTGTCCGCATGAACTGAGGGTCACCACTGCCAGCAATACCAATAAAACATTCTTCATATGAGTAATTTCTTAAGAAGATATAGAAAAGTTCCTTCTATCCAAACGTGCGATCAGCAATATGGCAAAATACATCTGACAAATAACTAATAAACTTATCAGAATGTTTTGTGTATCCCTACTGACACATAACTTTACCTCACTTTAATTTAATCTCAATTATGAAGAAAATACTGCTTTTCGCTCTGGGAGGGGTAATGGTTTACCTCTCGGGGTGCTATCCCGGAGAGGCGCTCACAACCTCTGAGCTTGACATCATTTACACTGAAAAATCTGAGTCAGCTGATTTTACCAACTATCTGACATATACGATGCCAGATACTATCGCTATCTACAAACCCGAAGACGATGATTTCGATTTGACTCCTTCTGAGCAAGCCGGGATCATCCAAAGAATAAAAGACAATATGGATGACCTGGGTTATGATTTCGTAGATCCTAATGACGCCACAGCAGAGGTGGATTTAATAGTGTTTCCGGAAATACTAATTGCAAATCACAGCCAGGTAGGCAGCTGCTGGACCTGCTGGGGTGGCTGGTACCCCTGGTGGCCGGGATGGGGATGGTATCCTCCCTACCCACCTTCATATGTTGTCAGATTTCAGTCCGGCACCATACTGATGAATATAATAGATGTAGACTCTGAACCCAGTGATGACGACCAAATCGAAACAGAATGGACGGCAGCCATCAATGGCTTGATGAGAAGTGGTCTAAGCGATTCTCAGATCTACGGCTACATTGACCAGGCCTTCACCCAGTCACCTTATTTGGATATCAACAATTAATCTCAACATGAAAAAATACATAATAATAATCGTGGCGTCCATTGGATCATTGGCGGCTACTGCGCAAGAATCGATTTTTCAGATCGGCTGGGATGTCGCCATACCCACAGGTGATCTGGAAGAGAAATATATGGATGAGGTTAGTTTTAGAGGTGTCACCATAGGTGGTCGCAAGTTTCTCACGGACTTCTTTTCCCTCGGGGGAAAAGCCGGATGGCAAACGTTTTATACGCGATTCGACGGCACCTACGAAATAGATGATCACTCAAGTCTGAACGGGACTCAATTGAGGTATCTGAATGTCTATCCTATTCAAGGCAACTTCCACTATTACCTAGGGCAAGATGAAGGAGTAAGACCCTATTTGGGTGCAAACCTCGGTGTGGTATTTGTCAATCAGCGTACTGATGTAGGCATCTTCACCGTGGGTCAAAACAGTACACATTTTGGGGTTTCCCCTGAGATTGGCGTGTTGATCCCTGTGGGTATAGCAGGTGGAGGTGTGATCGTCAGTGGCAAATACGAGCAGGCGTTCCAGTCCAGCAAAAACAACATGCACATACAATATTTCAGCATAAACCTGCAGTTCATGTTTGCGAACTGATGATTTTTAAAAGACTGTCATTCCTGGTTTGGATAAGGAATGACAGTCTTTTACTTTCTTCCTCTCTCCCTGTTTTCCTCCCAATACCCTGCAGCAAAACGCCGGACACTCAGGCCTAAAATGAAGTGAATCCAAACATAAAGGTCGAAAATCAGCACTTTTAATATCCCACCGCTTTCGAACCTTCTGACGGAAGACACTACAGGGTGTTTGATCAATTTGAGTTTTCCTTTCTTTCTAAGCAATCGACACAAAAAAGCAGCCTCCATGATGGGTTCTTTAGGAAAGCCACCAACTTCCTCAAACACACTTCTTTTACAAAAAAAGCCTTGGTCTCCAAAATAGTTTTTTGATACCCTGTATCGAGTTTTATTGAAAGCCAGCCCAAGGCTAAGCCATCCTCCTTTTCTTTCCATAGCAAACTCGAATGCCCCTCCAACCACATTATTTTGGCTTAGGGTTTCCATAATGAACTGATCAAAGTTTTTGGGTAAGAGACAGTCCGCGTCCAGAAAGAGTAAATATTTGGACTGCGCCCGGTTTGCTCCGAAATTCAAGGACTCGTATTTGCGACCCTGAAGGGCTGGATCTGTGTGAATTTTATCGACTTTACCAGAAACAAGGTCAACGGTACCATCGAAGCTACCCGCATCCACGAGGACAAATTCTACTCGATAATTTCCGCTAAGGTTGCCTTGAGCAACTTCAAGGGTTTTGCCAATGTACCCGGCTTCGTTGAGGGTGGGGATGATGATGGCCAGGTCTGCAGACATGAGATTTCGTTGTGAGTTGGCGCCCTTAGCTGTCCAATATTTTATCGTACAATGCTATAAGAGCCTTCCCTTCATACTCCCAGTTAAGGTCGCCATCAATGGTCGCAGCATATCCATTTTGCGCCATGGTATCATACTGTTCTTTGTCTTTGTATAGCTTGATGATTTGCTCTGAGGCATCCTTTGGATTCTCTGCCTCAAAGACCAATCCGCATTGGTACTTTTCCACGATTCGTTTCAACGGTTTGCAGCTACTAACCAATACGGGCTTGGCTACCATCATGGCCTGAAACAACTTATGAGGCACCGTGTGATCCGTGTGCCCGGATTTATTGTGAGGGATTACGTTGACATCCGACATACTCATAAAGGAGTAAAATTGATGGAAAGGCCGGTACCCCCAAAGCTCGACTTTTCCGTGCAGCTGGTTTTCTTCCACAAGTGATTCTAAATATTGCCTGTTGTCGTCCGAACAATTACCAATGACCAAGAGCAAAATATCGTCAAATTCCTTTAGGTAAGCCATTGACTTTATCAGTGTGTCCACCCCTCGATGCGGCCCTACATTGCCCGTATAGCTGATAATAAACTTGCCCTCGTACTCTTTGAATATTTCCGGATCTACTGTCTGATCCAGAAAGTCCTTGCCCTCCACGTTTGACACTATGGTGATCTTATCCTCTGGGACGTCGGCCTGGGCCACCAGTCTCTCTTTCATTTCTTCCACCACAGCAACGACATAATCCGCACCCTGAGCGGCCAGAGATTCAAACTTCTTCCAGCGAGGGTAATTGAAGAAAAGATTGTTTTTCAGCCGAATGATTAGATTTTTACGCCATTTGAACCATACCGATAGGGCATCAGGGTAGTTCTCATGAAAATCAATAAGTATGTTTTTCACATATTTCTTTCCGGCACTTTTAGCAGTGAAGAACAGGGGAAGATCATGTACATGAATAAGGTCAAACTTTTCAGCCGAAACGATTTCCTTGATTTTGGATCTAAAGACCGGATGTATTTTGAATACTGCGATAAGTATATCGAAAATCCCCTTTTTCCATTTTACATTTCCGCCATCTACCCTGATGACATGGATATCGTCCACACGCTCCTCCTGCTTTTCATCTTTTCTCCTTAGGCAGAGCAAGGTGATGTCATACCCCGATGGGATCAGCGCCCTGGTTTCCTTTAACACCCTGATGTCTGAAGGATAGTGTTCGTTCAATACCATTAGGATTTTCCCTTTCGTCTCTGCCCCCATTAGAATTTCTTATTATATGACATGATTCTCCAAAAATAGGCCAAATTTGCCCGACGCAAATCAACATCATCTAAGACAAAAACAGGTAGTATGCACATCATTTTCATCGCCGGCGCCCGACCCAACTTCATGAAAATTGCTCCCATGATCAAGGAAATTGACCGAAGGATTGAGCAAAGGGAAAACCTGAGCTACGATCTGGTGCATACAGGGCAACACTACGACCAGAAAATGAGCGGCACCTTCTTCGACGAACTCAACATACCCAAGCCCACCATCAACCTGCAGGTAGGGTCAGGCTCGCACGCGGAGCAAACCGCTGGCATCATGGTTAAGTTTGAGCAGTTTGTATTAACCAAACATGTCGATCTGGTGGTAGTCGTTGGGGATGTCAACTCTACTGTGGCTTGTTCGCTTGTTGCGAAAAAACTACATATAAAGGTGGCGCACATTGAGGCGGGGCTAAGATCGTATGACCTCACGATGCCTGAAGAAATCAACCGTATGGTGACAGACTCCATCACGGACTATTTCTACACCACCACTCCGGAGGCCGGACAGATTTTGCTTTCTGAAGGCAAAAAAAAGGACAACATCTATTTTGTCGGAAATACGATGATCGACACCCTTATTGCCAATCTCGACCGACTGAAAAAGCCTGATTGTTACGATGAGTTTGAATTACAGTCGGGAGCGTACTATTTAGTCACCCTTCACCGCCCCAGCAATGTGGATGCTTTAGAGGGATTGCGAGATCTTCTCAACAAACTCGATGAATATTCAGGAGATAGCAAGATCATCTTCCCTATTCACCCCAGAACACTCAAGTCCCTGGAAGCCACCGAGTACAGTTTCAAGAACATCAAACTGGTGGACCCGCAGGGGTATCTGAATTTTATCTACCTTCTCAAGCATTGCAAGGCTGTGATTACCGACTCTGGAGGGATACAAGAGGAAGCGACCCTACTTAAAGTCCCCTGCCTCACACTTAGAAAAAATACTGAAAGGCCGGAGACCATCACGGTTGGCTCCAATGTACTGATCGGTGATGACATGGATTTGCTAAAAAACTCAATGGAAGCCATCGAAAAGGGTGACTGGAAGCCATCGGAAGTTCCGGATCTTTGGGACGGAAAAACCTCAGAGCGGATCATCAGTTCATTCTTAAGCCTATCGCGCAATTAACCCTACAAATAAAGACTATGCCTGGATCATTTGATGAAAACTATGGTAAGCGAGCCAGCGAACGGTTTGAAAGAACCCTGAAGTTTATGGAGGGTAAGGTTACAAGAGAGAATAAAATCCTCGATATAGGCCCGACCAATCCCATGTCTGATTTTTTGAAAGAAAAGGGTTTTGATGTGGACAACACACCCCAGGGTCAGGATCTCGACCTAGAGTTTGATATTGTCAAAGACAAGCATTACAATGTAGTAACTTCATTTGAGATTTTTGAGCACATGGTGTCACCTTTTCCTTTGCTCCGGGCTATTGAAGCTGACACACTTATTACTTCGGTGCCTTTGAGGCTGTGGTTTTCCACGGCCTACTGGAACGACAAAGACCCATTTGACCGACACTACCACGAGTTTGAACCTCGCCAATTTGATATGCTATTGGAAAAGGCCGGGTGGGAAATACTGGACAGCGAGCAATGGACCAGCCCGGTCAAAAAGCTCGGCATTCGCCCAATCTTAAGGCGATTTGTCCCCCGGTACTATATCGTATATTGTAAAAGGAAGAAGTAAAATTCAACCCTTTTCGTCCTTCAAGCTGTAGCCAACCCCTCCAAGCAGAAGAAGGATCAACAGAATATTGAAAACCCACGAAACCATGTTGCCGGTATGGTAAGAGGTCGGCTTAAACTCAAACACTACTTCATGCTCACCGGCCGCGATCGTCAAAGCCCTGAGCACATAGTTGGCACGAAGGATTTCAGTTTCCTTTCCATCTATGTAAGCCTTCCATCCCTTAGGATAATAGATTTCTGAGAAAACAGCCAGCCCCTCAGAAGATGCCTTGGTCTGATAGGTCAAACGATTGGGCTTATACTCTGTCAACGATATGGCAGCTAGTGAATCATACTGAACACCAGGCACCTGAAATTTCGACTGATCTACCACGGCAGCTACCTTGGTATTGAGGGTTTTGACGGCTTCAATTTCTTCATCAGGGCTGTTGACTGCAAGCACATCACTCACGAACCATGCATTGCCGTTGGCTGAGGTGTTGGGCACGACGGCATTGGCTTCATTGCCAAATTTGATGTATTTGGCATTGAGCATGTTGACGACTTGGGCCTCCGAGAAGTTAGTCGAACCGCTTCGCAGTGCTCCAATAATTTTCGCTTGGTCCGGTGATATAGCATGCTCTATCAAGTCCTGGTAGCGCTGCATCTTAGCTCCATGGTACCCACCGATGGATTTATGGAAAAATGAAGTATTTCCGTCATTAAACGGATTCGCCAGGTTAAACACACGGTAATTAGGGTCTTTATCCTTTAGAATGACCTTGTCAGCCGGTGATGAAATAACCTCCTCCGTTCTCTTTCTTTTGAAGGTATCTGAATTGATAAACCTTTTGGACACTCCAAACATGTCGACCAGCACCAAGAGGGACATAAGAATGCCAGCGACCAGCGCGCTGAGCTTTTGTTTCATAAAAAACCACACCACCGTTGCAAAAACAAGAACAAAAAACAAACTTCTCAGTGCATCTGACCTTAGAAGCGAAGCACGATCCATCCTTAATGCTTCCGCATACCACTCAGGCAATCGTTCATCTACAGCACCCCTATAGCTACCAATACCCGCCAGCAACACACATAGCAGTGCAAATCCACCAGCTACTCCCACGGCTATCAGAAATTTCTTTTGCATGTCCTTGTCCCAATTGGACAAGACCTTCTCGAGAGCAGGAAATCCAGCCAAAATCATACAGAAAACCGGAATAATGATCGTGAAAGTCACAGACCGAAACTTGTTGTAGCCCGGCAGGTAGTCAAACACGAAATAGTTGAACGCTCCAAAATTGCTACCCCAGCTAAGCATGATACCCAAGGCCGATGCAGCGACCACCCAGATCATGTACTTTCTGTCCAATACCATTATTGAGAGTACAAATAAAAACACCGTAATCGCCCCAGCATAGTAGGGTGCCGAACTTGGCTGAGGCCCCCAATAGGCCGGTGCGTTTTGCACCTGTTTCCGGGCTTCGGCTGCTCCTGCACCATTTTGACGAAATGCTTTCTCCAGATTCGAGCCGTTGCCCAGATCCTCCGACATTGATCCACCATAGAAATTGGGAATATAAAGAAATAGTGGTTCAAAGATCCCATTGCTGTACTGGAAGGCATAATCCTTTTCCAGCCCGGAGCTTTTGTTGTCAGTATTGGTGAGCTCGGTCTTTCCGCGCATGGTAAACTGGCTGTACTCCATCACCGTCCAGATCCTGCCAAGGTTACACCCAAGAGCAATCAACGCCGCTACCACAAGTACCCCTAAAGTCTTACCAAACGTCGGAAGGGTTTTATTTTGGAATGCCAATACCAACTGATAGGCACCATAAAACACTACAATAATCAGCAAATAATAGGTAATCTGAAGGTGATTGGCTCGAAGTTCCAACGCCAGCCCCAGTGCCGTGAGAATAAACCCCCAAATCAATTTTCTGTTAAAAGCCAGATAAATTCCGGCAAATACAAGGGGCATGAAGGCTACCGCAGCGATCTTAGCATTGTGCCCCGCCATAAGACCAATGATCAAAAAGTCTGTAAAACCAAAAGCAAACGCGCCTGCTGTCGCCAACCAAGGCCTTACCCCCATGGAGATCAGCATAATATAGCAGCACACAAAGGCAATGAAAAGCAATCTAACAGGATGCGGAAGAAACAACCCCATCGCTACGTGAATATGGACGATCAGCTCTCCCGTATATTCTGCCCCAAGCAAATAAGAAGGCATCCCTCCAAACATGGAATTAGTCCAAAGGCTTACTTCACCAGTCTCGTCATAATACTCCCTCACCTCGGCGGAACCTCCTGCAGCCATTTTGATATCATGCTGCGGCAGCACCTTGTTTTCGAGAATCACAGGGGAAAAGAAGGCGATGGTCACAACATAGAAAAGCACCACGGCAATCAGGTGCGGCAGCACGTCGGTTTTGAAGTTGATCTTTTTCATAGAGGAAGTAATAACAGGTATGCGTTGAAAAATTGAGTGCGTAATATTAAGAAAAATGAGGTTGAATCATCACCCGCCTATAGGAAAAAACCAAAGCTTGAAGCTCAATGCGAGCACAGCGATAATAAGAAAATAACGAACGTACTTTTCACCTCCTGCAACCGACCAGCGACTCGTGACCCAACCACCCAAGGCACTACCGGCGGCCATCGTAGACCCGGCGATCCATTCTACCTGCTCCTCCCAGATAAAGACGCCCAGGGCGAAAACGGTATAGACAAACACAACGAAGACCTTTATGCTGTTGGTTTTCACAAGAGAGTAGTGATTGACCAAGGTGAGTACAGCGATAATCACAAAGCCTACCCCGGCCTGGATAAACCCTCCATAAATTCCTACAAAAAAGAAAAGGATGACGGTGATGATCTGCTGACGAGTACCGATCCGCTCCACCTCGACCACTTTCTTTTTGAGTGGATTAAAAACAGTGACCAGGATCACCAACACCATCACTACAGCCAGAATCTTGTTGAATACCTCTCCCTGAATGTCAATCGCGATCCGCGCCCCTATGACCGCTCCGATCACCGAGCTGACTGCCAGCCAGATGGAATAGCGAAAATCCGAAACACCCTTGCTCTTGAACCCAGACACTGCAAAAGCACTTTGCATCAGGATACTGAGGCGGTTGGTGCCATTGGCTACAGCCGGAGGCAATCCCATAAATATCAGTACCGGAAGGGTGAGCAGCGAACCTCCTCCCGCTATTGTATTAATAAATCCGGACGCCAATCCCGCGCCGAATACCAGCATGTAGTCTATTGCATCCATTAGGTGTTAAATTTTGTGACCCCCAAAGAGTCCGTACATTGATCAAGGAGTTGTTGTTGAGAGACCCCAAAGTTCGGATGAATGTAGTCAGAAGCAATCTCCACCAACGGCACTAAGGTAAACCGTCTGTCCTGAATGGCCGGATGAGGTACAGTCACCTGTTCTGACTCAAGAACTAAGTCATCGTAATACAAAATATCAATATCAATCAGCCGCTCGCCCCATTTAACCTTTCGCACACGGCCCATCTCCTGCTCTATTTCCAGGCATGCCTTCATCAACTCATCAACCGGAAGGGTCGTTTCTATCCTCAAGACCTGATTAAGAAAGTCTTCCTGATCCTCTATCCCCCAGGCCGCTGTAACATATATAGAAGATTTTGTAAGAATCTGACCTATGCGTGCACTAACGAGTCGAGATGCAGTCTTGAGGTTGTCGGGCCTGTCGCCCAGATTGGTTCCCAATAACAAAAAACAGACGCTCACTAATTAATATTTTAAACGTTGATTGCGACTAAGCTAAAATGATAGTTTTGCAATATTGACAAAAATGAAATCTAAGACCATGAGTTTTTTCAAATCCGTTCTTTCGACCCTTACCGGACTGGTGATTTTCAGCCTGGTGGTATTCTTCGCATTTGCCATTTTCATAGCCGCCTTAGTGGCTTCAAGCTCAGACGAACCCCCAAAGGTGTCGGAAAATACCGTCTTATACCTCAACCTCAACGGTTACATTAAAGAGCGGGTGGCAGAAGACCCCTTCGCGGAAATCTTCCCTGAGTCCTCTGAATCTTACATTCCCCTACTCAAGACCCTGGATGCCATCGCTGCAGCCAAGGACGATGGCAATATCAAAGGAATCTACATCGAGAGCGGCTATGCCGGAGGAGGCCCGGCAGCGATGCACGAGATTCGCTCAGCCCTGGAGGATTTCAAATCAGAAGGCAAATTCATCTACTCCTATGGAGAATACTACACCGAAGGCAACTACTACATTGCCTCTGTAGCGGATGAAGTCTTCCTCAACCCGATTGGCAATCTGGAGTTTAACGGCCTCTCCATGAACGTCACCTACTTCACCGGCCTGTTTGAAAAACTCGGGATCGAAGCGCAGATATTCCGCGTAGGAGATTACAAAAGTGCCGTGGAGCCCTTCATGCGAAAAAGCATGAGCGACGAAAACCGGGAGCAGTTGACCGCTATTGCGGAAAGCATCTACACCAACTACCTCACAAACATCAGCACTTCAAGAGGGATTGAGCCTGCCGAGTTGAGAAGCATCTCAGACGAAATGAAAGTCCGAAACTCAGACGATGCCCTTCAATACGGACTGGTCACCCGACTAGGTTATGAGTCTGACCTTAAGGACGCCATCAAGGACAAACTTGGTCTGAGCCAGAGCGACGACATCAATTTTTATAAACTGTCTAACTACATGAAAACGCTTAGTTCGGGCTACTCATCGAAGCGCGTCGCGGTGATCGTGGCAGAGGGTGAAATCGTTGGTGGAAAAGGAGATACCGAGACTGTGGGGTCTGAAAAGTTCGTCAAAGCCATTCGTGATGCTCGTGAAAGTGACCGGGTGAAGGCTGTTGTTATTCGTGTCAACTCACCGGGGGGATCTATGATGGCCTCCGACGTGATGTGGAAGGAAATCATGCTCACCAAAGCAGAAAAGCCGGTGATCGCCTCTATGTCCAGCTTGGCCGCATCCGGCGGATATTACTTGTCCATGCCCTGCGATACGATCGTGGCACAGCCGATGACCATTACGGGTTCGATTGGCATCTTTGGCATGCTGCCCAATATGGAAAAATTGCTAGAAGACAAGCTGGGTATCAATAACGAATCGGTGACTACCGGTAAGTACTCCAATCTCTACCGTGTCACCAAGGGCCTTAACCCTCAGGAGAAAGCCATCATACAATCATCAGTCAATCGAGGGTATGAGACCTTCACAACGAAAGCGGCAGAAGGACGAAACATGCCTGTAGAAGACCTGAAGGCTGTGGCTTCCGGTAGGGTGTGGACCGGTGAGCAGGCCAAAGCCAATGGCCTGGTGGATATTCTCGGCAGCTATGATGATGCGGTGACCCTCGCAGCAGAGCTCGCCGGCATCGGTGATGACTATCAGATCACCTACTATCCTGCCCTTAAGTCAAAATGGGAAGAGATGTTTGGGTTTAGTGCTGATGCCAAGGCCTATTTCCTTAAAAACCAATACGGTGTGTTTGCTGATTACATCGATGAGATCAAAGACCTGGAAAAATACGAAGGAATCCAGGCAAGAATGCCATTTGATTTAATTATTGAGTAATTTCACCGCTCAATTTTAGGACAAACTTCAAGTACAAATGATCATAAGAAACGACTGGACTCGAGAGGAAATAACTGAAATATTCAACACCCCTATCATGGACTTGATGTACCGCGCTGCCACCGTGCATCGCGCATACCACGATCCTAACGAAGTCCAGGTTTGTACTTTGCTCTCTGTGAAGACCGGAGGGTGTTCTGAGGATTGTTCTTATTGTCCTCAAGCCGCTCGGTACAATACCGGGGTAGATGTGCACAAACTCATGCCTGTTGATACGGTGATGGCTGCCGCCAAAGATGCCAAAGAAGCCGGAAGTACCCGTTTTTGCATGGGCGCAGCATGGAGAGAAGTTCGTGACAACAGCGACTTTGACAAAGTACTCGAAATGGTGAAGGGCGTGAACGGACTCGGTCTTGAGGTATGCTGTACCCTGGGAATGCTTACTGAAGAGCAAGCCGAAAAACTAAAAGCGGCTGGACTCTACGCTTACAATCACAACCTGGATACGAGTGAAGAGCACTATGAGGAGATCATTACCACAAGAAACTACGATGACCGTCTCAATACCTTGAAAAACGTGCGAAACGCAAAGATCTCTGTATGTTCTGGTGGAATCATCGGTTTGGGGGAAAGTGAGCAAGACCGAATCGGTATGCTGCAAACTCTAGCGACGCTGCCTCAGCATCCTGAATCTGTACCGGTGAATGCTTTGGTACCCGTAGAAGGTACTCCTCTTGAAGATCAGGAAAGGGTTTCTATTTGGGAGATGGTGCGCATGATCGCTACTGCACGTATCATCATGCCCAATGCCATGGTAAGGCTTTCTGCCGGCAGAGCGAGAATGACCGTAGAAGAGCAAGCACTTTGCTTCCAGGCAGGGGCTAATTCTATCTTCGCCGGAGACAAGTTACTGACCACTCCTAATCCCGAAGTAGATCAGGACAAGCAAATGTTCGAAACCCTAAACCTCAAGCCAAGGGCTTCCTTCAAAGACGGAGAAACCGAGACGGTAAAGCTGCATGAGTTGTCGATGGGGTGATCTAAGGGAATTGAATGAAGAAGATAAGTTGCTTTCAATTTCAAAAGGGTAAATCAAGATGAGAGTTTTTGGAACTACTGAGTTAACTTATCAAATAGAACAATTAATAAAAGAGGAATCTTCATTCATCATATTTGTCTCTCCGTATTTAAAACTCAATAAACGACTTAAGGCCAAAATGAGTGTCAGATTTACGGAGATAAATCAAGTCATGTTTTTTTATAGAGAAAACGAACTATCTCGAATTGAGAATGACTGGCTCGAACAACAAGACAATGTAACTCTCATACCAATTGAGAATCTTCATGCTAAAATTTATTTAAACGAACACAGGTGCTTGGTCACATCAATGAACTTGTACGAATATTCACAAGTAAACAACCACGAGATTGGTCTTGAAATAGAGTCGGATGAAAATCCAGATGAGTTTTTTAAAATTCTTGAAGAAATAGACTTAATAATCAATGCCCAAGGTTCAAGTTTTGATTTCAAGCCAATACTTGATGCTTATTTTGACTATTCGGTTGGGACTTTTTTTTATCGCGCAATGAATAAATTCGACCTTTACGGTCAAGGTAGAAACGACGAATATTATATCAACTTTTGTAATTGGGCTAGAAAAACGGTGACATTTACAACTGATGAACTATATCAAGACGAAACTGCAATCTTGAGATCAACAAATCTAGGCCGAAACAGATTCGATTCTCTTAAGAACTCAATTTCAAAAGAAGTTCTAACCATCCCCAATGGCACTTGGTAGTGAGTGCCAAATCAATTCTTTTACTCCTTAGTCCGTTGTACCACAGACCAAGGTTTTGGCATTATTATCTTCTTTACCCTCACCACGGATTTTCCAAATCCTTAGCTTTATAGGTGTGATTTCTCAATCGAAAGGTGCTGGTCTCGCTGATAGTATTAGAGTGTGAAAACAATCCCCTAACGAAAGCCAGAGGAGTCAACATCAGGTAAAAAACCAGGGTGAGAAGGATTCGACTGTTGATATACCCAATGATCATAGCCAGCTGCTGCCAGAGCCACAAGAGGTTTCTTCGAAACCACCCAGAAAGCAAGGACATCACGGCGATTGTCGTCGCAAGAATGAGGCATTCTTTTATATCAAGCCAGAGGTAGAGACCGAGGAAGCCTGTGACTATCACCAATATACTTTCGTACTGTTTTTCCTTCATGGCTAGAAAATCGAATAAATAAAGGGAGCCAAGGCCGACCCGCCTCCAATAACGATCAGAGCACCTAGCATGAGCAAAACGATAATGATGGGCGCAAGCCACCACACTTTTCTTTCCATGAGGAAGTGCCATAAGTCTGCGATAAAATCCATATGCTGTTATTTGAAGTTTAACTTATTTATTGCTGGCAATGCTTTTTCAACAAGACCCGGGCATCAGAATGCCCCAATCGAACGGCCTGTTGCCAGTCTTCACAGGCCATAGACTGATCGCCACTACCATAATGCGCATATCCGCGAATCAGGAATGCCAGGCCATCTGCTTTTTCCTTTCTTTCTATAATAGCATTAAAATCCGCCACCGTTCCTTTGTAATCCTTCAGCTCGAACCGTGCTACGCCCCGTTGATGATGTGCTTCAATGTTTTCAGGGTTCAACGCTAATAAATGGCTGTAGTCCACTTCGGCCTGCTCATATTTCCCGAGAACCAGTGCAGCATAGCCATGAAGTTCGTACAACTCCGGATCATTCGACCTCAATTCAAGGCCTCTTTCAGCAGTCAAATAAACTGAGTCCGATGCTCCCTGGTAGCGATGGTACTTGGCCAGCATCTTCCACTTAGAGGCATGGTTCGGAATTCGGTGTATTTCTTCTTTGATGACCGGGTAGGCCTCTTGCGAGAACCCCTTACTTTCCAAATAGATCAGCGCACGGTCATAAACCCATTCTTTGGAAGGCATCATTTGGAGCATCGCCCTGATTTCTCTTTTGAACTCCGCGATCTGTTGATTTTCCCAATAGTACCCGGCAACCAAAATCCTCGTCGAGTCCGTATCCTTTTCCCTCCCCAACTCATCGATATAGTCTCTCATTTCAATAGTGGAAAGCAAAGGATTAGGCAGGCCCTTGGGCACGTAAGGGTAATTGCCCAAAAGGTTCACCAACGTCCGCTGTGCCTGCACAGAGTCGAGTTTGCTAAAGGGCATTTCTGCTATTAAAATGCTATCCAGTTCAGAGGCACCCGTGTTCATTTCAGGCTCAGACGATAGAAACCCTGATTGCTGCATCTCTCTGTAATACGCCTTACTCATCAGGAAATGTCCGGCCATGTTGGGGTGCAGATGATCGCAGAGTAATTCTTCTCCGGGTATGCCTTTATCCGAATGAGAAGAAAAAAAAGAATCTGCATCGACCAGCGGCACCATATACGCTCTCGCCAATCTCCTGATTGCAGCATTCATAGCCTCCGGCGCCCTAAACCTTAATCCATCCAACTCCCTGGCTTTCGCAAAAAGGGATTTGGCTTGCACCGAATCCTGCATCAGACGTTCCTTTGCTTGTCGATAATAGTCTGAAGCATCCCATCCCTTTTCGTCTTTTTGTCCTGAGCTGAATGGCTTCTGGTCTTTCAGCTTACTGACGAGTGTCCCGATAATTACTGGCACGTTGGCGTCATGAATCTGCTCTAACACATCCCGCATGTTGTACTCATACTGCTCGACACCTGCTTCGAAAGTTTCAGATCCCAAATCAATGAAGCTCTGCCCAATCATCTCCTCCATCAGATTGGCGCTCTGTCGATTGCTCGAAGCAAAAACCGCCAATCCGTTTTCCAAAAGCTGATAAGTCCGAAATTCCTTTAACCGAAGAAGAAATTGGGTAAAAGCAGGATTGGAAACTCCCGTTCGCGAAGAGCCACTGCCCAACGCTCCATAATATTCATTGTGTCCTGCATAAATCAATATGAGATCGGGCGATTGCTCCAGTACCTCAGGGAGAATGTCCTGAAGGGTATAACTATTGATCGCGCTGGCTCCCAAATTGACCACCTCAAAGTACTGATTCGGGTGTGATTTTTCCATTCGCCGCTGAAGCTGACTCGGAAAGGATGCAGGCTTGGCGTAAGGAAACCCCTGCGCCGAACTCCCTCCCAAGACAAAAACCCTAAAACCGTTTTGAGGCTTCTCTTCTAAAAAGCCATTGCCCTCAAAAAATACGCTACCCTTGAGATCACCGAAGTATTTATAACTTCGATCCGGGTTCACGTAGAGCAAGCCCGGTGTCCCCCTTTCCGGTTTGACGAACAATCGATAATCCCTTCCATAGTCAGCCATCTGCAGCCCTACCTCGATCAGCACAAAAAACGCAACCGGAATCAGGATGGCTATAAAGTAAAAAGCAAGGGGCGTTTTCTTATTCATCAGTCCAGCACAAATTCTTTTACAAATTCATTTTTCTCTTTTGGCGATTGACGATCCGGTTTCCTGAGCAGAAAATCTCCCATCACCAAATAGTCCATTTCCGTAGCCATGAAGCAGCGGTAGGCGTCCTGAGGTGTGCACACAATGGGTTCGCCACGTACGTTGAAACTCGTATTCACAAGCACCGGACATCCGGTCAATTCCTTGAAGGCCTGCAATAGTTGCCAAAATGGTTCATTGATGCTGCGGCTTACCGTTTGAACCCGGGCCGAGCCGTCAATGTGGGTAATGGCCGGAAGTTGTGACCTCCGATAGGCCAGCATTTCATTCATCGTCAGGTCGTAGTAACCCTCGGGTTTAGCATACTGAATATCCTCCGCCAACTGATGCACCCTTAGCATATAAGGAGATGTCCCTTTCATTTGAAAATAATCAGAAGCCTCCTCCTCAAGGATCGCCGGGGCAAAGGGTCTAAAACTCTCCCTGTTTTTGATCTTTAAGTTCATCCGGGACTGCATCTCTTCATTTCTGGGATCACCGAGGATGCTGCGATTCCCCAGGGCTCGGGGGCCAAACTCCATCCGACCCTGAAACCAGCCAATTACATTTCCCTGATCCAGAAGGCTCGCAGTAATGCTACACAGCTCCCCAAAGTCCTCCATTTCCTCAAACGGTGTGTCAAATTGGTCAATCACCCTCCTTATCTCTCTCCGCGAAAAAGAAGGCCCCAAACAGGCCCCCTTCATCTGATCGTATGAACCGGATAGAATATTTCTTTTCTGTCCAAAGTACAAATAGCTAGCCGCCCAGGCCGCTCCCAGCGACCCTCCCGCATCGCCGGAAGCTGGCTGAACATAGACTTCACCAAAGCCGCCCTCTTCTACAATTTTTCCATTGGCGACACAGTTGAGGGCTACCCCTCCGCTCAGGCACAGATACTTCATGCCCGTAAGCCGCTGTACCTCTCCCGCCATTTTTAAGACAATTTCCTCCGTCACTACCTGGATCGCTGCAGCCAGATTGTGGTGATTGGAGGTCAGTTCCTCTTCAGGTTCCCTCTTTTGGAACCCAAAGAGCTTTTCCCATCGCTTCTCCTTCACCATCTTTAGTCCGGTAGTATAGTCAAAGTATTTTTGGTTGAGTCGGACTGAGCCGTCCTCATAGATTTCGACCAATTCGGTTCTGATCTTTTCCACGAAAGTGGCCACCGATGGACAACTTCTATCGCCATAGGGCGCCAGTCCCATGAGTTTGTATTCACCGGAATTGACCTTAAAACCGAGGTAGTAGGTAAAAGCCGAGTACAACAGACCCACCGAATCGGGAAAGTGCATTTCTTTGATCACCTCAATATCCTCTCCTCTACCTATCGATATAGAAGCGGTGGTCCACTCCCCCACTCCATCAATAGTCAAGATCGCCGCCTCGGCAAAAGGAGAGGCATAAAAGCTACTAGCCGCATGTGCCAGGTGGTGCTCAGTGAAAAGCAGCTTGAGTTTCTTTTGGTCAAAATCACCAACATTCTTTAGGCCCATTTTGATTTCTCTTTTGAGAAATAGCTTTTCTTTCAGCCAAACCGGAATCGCTTTGAGAAATGAAAGAAGCCCTTTGGGTGCATTGCGATAGTAGGTTTCGAGTAGCCGTTCGAATTTGAGCAAGGGTTTGTCATAGAACACTACCGCAGCCAAATCATCAATTGAAATACCCGCCTCCTCCAGACAATACCGAATCGACTCCTGAGGAAAACGAGCATCGTGCTTGACTCGGGTAAACCGCTCCTCCTGCGCGGCGGCCATTATTTCTCCATCGCAAACCAATGTAGCGGCTGCGTCATGATAAAAACAAGAAATCCCTAAAATGTATGTTTTCACCCGATTTAGAATTTTAAACCCAAACCCTAATCAATCTTTTAACTCAAAACATTGAAGCCCCCTCAAAAGCCATCCGTCATTGACGGTTATTTCGGTCTTTGAGGAGGCCTCTACTAGATCAATGATTTGTAAACTATTACTAACTATTCTTTACCTACATTTTTCGCCAGTTGAACCCTGTCTATCGGCTTCAACCGAATCGCCTGCCCTCCTCCGGCAGCCAATTTCATTTTGATTGTATTTCCATTTACCACCTGCATACTGTCGATTCTTATCGCCATCGGATTGCTCACATAGTGCGCATCATCTTCATCCGCATACACCTGGGCAGTATACTCTTTTCCCTCGGGTAGGAAATCCAACACCACCTCGAGTTCCCGTTCGTTCTCGTCCGTGATTGCACCAATGAACCAATCCTCCGTTTTTCTTGACTTTCGAGCGATTACCACATAGTCTCCTATTTTCCCATCTAGCAGTTTTGAGTCCTCCCAGTCCGTAGGCACATCTCTGATAAACTGAAAGGCCGGGTTGTTTCTATAGTGCTCGGGAAGATCAGCCGCCATCTGTACCGGACTATAAAGCGTCACATACAACGCCAGCTGATTGGCAAGGGTGCTGTGCGTACTATTGCCCTTTCGGTAGGCATCAAGATCCGTCTGAAAAATCCCCGGTGTATAGTCGAGCGGCCCTGCAAGCAACATGGTAAATGGTAAGATCGTGGTGTGCTCAGGAGGATTGCCGGTACTCCAGGCGTTGTACTCCATGCCCCTCATGGCCTCCCTGCTCATCATGTTCGGATAGGTACGTCTCAAGCCCGTGGGTTTAATCGGTTCGTGCGCCACGATATTGATTTGATGCGCAGCTCCCATCTCTACGACCCTATGATAATGATTGACCATCCATTGTCCGTGGTGATTAAGGCCTTCGGGTCGAATGGAGCCGACATATCCGGTTTTCACCGAATGGATGCCGTTTTCCTGTAGTAAAGCGTAAGCCTCCGGCATTTGTACCTCATAGGTGATGATGTCTCCACTTGTCTCATGATGTCCGATCAGGTTCACTCCTTTTGATTGGGCATAATTGGCAAGCCAAGGTAGATCATAGTCGGAGTAAGCTTCGGTGAAATTGAAATTGGGTTGCGTCGTCCAGACCTCCCATCCCGGGTTCCAGCCTTCCACGAGTACCGCTCCAAAACCGTTTTCGGCAGCAAAGTCAATGTACTTCTTGGTGTTCTCGGTAGTGGCTCCGTGGTTAGGTCCCTGCTCCCATGTGGATTTATTTAAGTGCATTTCCCACCAAATCCCAACGTATTTCATGGGTTCGATCCATGATACGTCAGCCAGTTGATTAGGTTCATTTAGATTGAGAATCAAATCCGACTCGACCAGATCTGCCAGGTCCTCTCCTACCTGTATCGTTCGCCAGGGGGAAACCATCGGCGCAGTAGTTTTGACTTTCACCCCGTCAGGCCAGGGCACCAAGTCGGCCTTGAGGCCATTGCCTTCACCCCGAGCCAGCACCATGGACGCATAATCCGTCAGGTTGGCCTCATGAATGCTGGCGTATCCTCCTCCGCTCAGCTCAAAAGTAGCAGGAGTGTGCATCAGCATTTTCACCTCGCTGAGTCGGGTATTTTTGTACAAGCGCTCGTAGGTATTGTAGCCGTTTTCCCAGCTGTTGTCAGTGGTGTCACATTCCTGGTACCATACAGTATGGTTGTCTACAAAATTGAACTCCGTAAGCTCCCGGGTAATTCTCAAACTATCCAATCCGTCCTGAGCAGGTATCTCATAGCGAAACCCTAGTCCATCGTCAAACACCCGGAAGTATAGGGTCATTTGCCTACCTTGCCCAGCGTCCTCTGCCAGGTCAACTTGCAGTTCATTGTAATGATTGAGCACGTCTTTTCGCTCACCCCACACAGTCTGCCATTCGTCCTGAACGGTTCTCGTTTGAGCGCCTTCCAATAACATTCCTCCGGCCAGGGGTTTTATCTGCTGAAACTCGAACCCCAGTCGTGACTTTTGAATGATGACGTTTCCATTAAAACTCAGTTCGTAAGCCGGCTGACCTTCCTCCAACAAAAAGCTCAGTTGCAACCGCCCGTCCGGAGAGCTCACAATCTCTGTGTCATTTTCTTCGCTGTTTGCCTCTGTACAAGAAGTGCAAACTGTCCCCACGACACCCACCATCAGGCTCCAAGCCAATATTCTATATATATATTTCATCATTTGTATTTCTCTATGAGTTCTTGCGCTTCGTCCACTTTCAGCGCGACCAGGTAGTAGAAGGCTTGTAATATGTCGTCCTGAGCATCTTCGTTGCTTTCCAGGCTTGTATCCTGAGTAAGCAGGTACCAGTCATAGACCCGCTCCAGATCCGCAACTGAATAGCTCACCCCGGTGTATTCTTGTACTTCTTTCAGAAATTGAAACCCAAATTCCACCGTAGGCTCGATGTTGGTACCTTCTCCGAAATCATTCCATGTGACCAGCTGAAGGAAGTCGATGTTTCCCTCGCTTTCTTTGGCAAAATCCAGGGTCGCTTTCATCATTTCAGGAGACACTTCCAATTCCCAACCAATCTGATCGCCCCAGCCGCCTTCTACATAGTAGTCTTCGAATCCCGGGTAAGCGGCTCCTCCCCGTACCCCGATTTCTGAAGTCGATTGATAAAAATTCCTCAATCCATTCAGTGCGTCGCGATACACCCAGGCGTATTCGCCACCGGCATTGGCGCCTCCCACCTTAGAGGTGTTGTACCACAGTGGTATGAAAACTTCATCTTGCGAAGAAGCGCCTAATATCTCTGTCCATGAACCCGAAGAACCGAATGTAATAGGGCCAAAGAGCAAGGTCAGGGGCTGCTCATTCCATTGAATGTATTGCCTGTGCCCGTAGTAGTTAGCATTCAAATAGGCCACATTGGCTTTGGTGTCCTCGATGCTTCCCGCAAATCGGTCTTCCAACACCACGGCAAAGCCCATTCCGGTCTCCTCGGTTTCTTTGATGATGGCGTTTGAGCTTTCCAGCAAAGAATGAATATCAGAATTGGTACCTTCTTCACCATACCAATTGATCAATAGCCCGTCCACCCCAGCATATTTCATGAGTAACAGATGATAATTGATTACATCAGGGTCTCTGGAGTCGTAGGGTCCTATCAAGGGATAATAATGTGAAGCAATCTGTCGCTGATCATTGTCAAGTATGATGTCCGGGTTTTTCGTGGACATGGTCCAATGGATGCCCCAGTGATCCGCATGATCTCCGGGCGCTTCAAACCATGGCATATAGTGCATGTACACGGGCATCGAATTGGTTTTAGTCACTGGCTCAGGGGCCAAAACCTCTACTCCGGATGGGCCCGGTGGGAGCACAAGGCCTCCCCCGCCACTGTCGTCATCACACCCCAGCCATGACAGGCACGCACTCAGTATCAATATTTGTTGCTTCATCTATTCGTTCGTTCTGGTTCGCTGGTGGATTCTCTCCACCCACGACAAAAGGTTCAATCTTGAAATTTGGGCAGTAGCGGCTGTCTCAATAGCTGATGTTTTAAAGAACTTGTCACATTGAGGTTCTCAAGATTCACTTGCGTTTCATTGCAAGGCTTCGAGCGCCTCAGCCTGACATGTCCCCTGGCTATTGAGACAGCCGATTACTAGTTGTATCCCGGGTTTTGTGTCAATTTTTCATTGGCTGATAAGGCAGTGACCGGAATTGGATAGATTGACCTAAAGTCATCGCTTACATCCTTAGCCCACCAGGTGCCCTGTGTAAATTGCTCAAATCGGATCAAGTCCGTCCTGCGTTGGCCTTCCCAGTAGAATTCAAATCCTCGTTCATCAAGAATTTCCTGACCATCACCGCTGATCGATGAAATAGTCGCTGCTCCTCGAGTGGTTTTCAGTTCGTTGATCAAAGTGATCGCAGCTGAAGCATCTCCGTTTCTCCACAAAGCCTCAGCCTTCATGAGGATCACATCAGCATAGCGCAATAGTGCTACATCATTGTCCATCCATTGCGGAATAGACGCATCTGTATCGGGAGCCCACTTCACGACCCTGGCCCCTTCTCTTTCGTTGGCGGCAAACAAGTCATCAATATCCGGGTCAAAAACCAATGGATTACCTACACGATCTTCGAGGTTCACGCCATCAGGATCCACCTGCTGTCCAAAAAGAAATCCCAGGTGCAAGCCCGTTTCATCCAGATACCGGTCGTCCTGAAATCGCGTGTCCGTCGTTTGCACTCCATTTCCGTTATTGCCGTCCGTATCCCAAGAATAGAAAAACGTCTGCGGCACGCACATGCCGTTCCATGGCTGGCCATTGTTCACCGGCTGGTTGTAGTGGAGCGTCATAAAAGTATGCGCCTGAGAATCAAAGCCTCTTCCCTCTTCTCCACTGTTCATCAGCGTCAAAATGGTCTCAGGGCTGCTTTCATTGTCCTGATCAAACATGCTGAAGTAATCGCCTGACAGGCTGAATAGCGCCGAATTGATCACTGCATCGCAGTTGGCTATCACTTCGTCCATATCGCCATTATCCACCGCTCGGTCTTCATAAATGTGTCTGTTCAAATACACCTTGGCGAGCAGGGTTTCAGCCATTTGCTTATGCGCCTTGCCATACGCCGTCTGGTCACTATCAAACATATCCGGAATGATCTCCTCAAGCTCATTGAGGATAAACTCGGTGCCTGTCGCGCGATCCATTACATCAGGAGAATGACTTTCATTCAAAAATGGAAGCACTCCAAACAGGTCGATGTACTGCCACATGTAGTAGGCTCTCATCGCACGCACTTCTCCTAGATATGGTGCGAGGTTTACTCTGAAATTGGCATCATCTTCTGACATGTTCATGAGGTTGACATACACCTCATAGCACCGGGCCACCCCGGCGGACAGGTCGTTCCATCCGTTTTGCACCACGCTGTGCTCGGCCGTCCAGGTATGCTGGTGGAGTTGCACCCAAATGAGGTTGTCGATCCAGTCTGTACCCCGAATCGGCGTAACCATTTCGTCTGTGGATGATTCGGTGAGCGCGTATATGTTTCGCTCTCCATTCCACTGATACAGCGGCGTATAAATCGGCTCCACAAAATCAGCCACCAAGGTGATATCTGATTTCATGGCTTCTGCAGACTCAGCCAGGTACTCGTTTCCCTGGGTAAATTCTTTGAGCTGTGGCTCCAAATCCGTGCAGGACCACAAAGCACCACACCCCAGAACCCACACTGCTATATTTCTTCTAAATCTTGTCATCTCTCAGTTCCTTTAAAAGTTTACATTTAGGCCAATGAGGAAAATCCTCGGTCTCGGATAAGAGGTATAATCAATACCTGCCGATGGGATTCCGTTGAGTGCCTTATTGGTATTGACCTCCGGGTCGTAGCCCGAATAGTCCGTAAGCACAAACAGGTTTTGTCCCGTCACATAGACCCTCGGGTTCTTGAGCAGACTACTGCCTTTTACAGGAATATTCCATCCCAGAGTGATGTTAGTCAGCCGAATGAAAGAAGCATCCTCCAAATATTTGGTCGAGGGTAGCGAAGCATCAGCCAGGCTTCTCGGTGCGCTCAACTCATCATAAGTGATGTTTTTGGCTTGACCCAGGGCAGATTTGCTAAACAATGCGTTGGCTGTGTTATTGTAAACCATAGTCCCCTGCTTTCCATCTATGAAGAAGCTCAAGTCACAGTCTTTGAACGTGACCGTGTTGCTTATACTAAAGTCAAAATCGGAATAGGGATTACCCACATAAGCCAGTTCACCGTCATTGGCATAAACAGAAAAACCTTCTTCATCATAGCCTTCAAACTGTCTGAGTTTGAAAGTCTGAGAGGCATATCCATTTTCCAGAACCTGAGTCGGGGTAGCAGTCAATCCCGGGCCATTAAGCTGACCGGTCTGTATGCCTGCAGCCAGGAAGTCCTCCATGGTATTGTCAATCATGGTGAAATTGAAGGTGGTATTCCAGGTCCACTCTGTGCTCTTGAGCCAGTTGACATTCACGCTAGCCTCTATTCCCTTGTTGATCAAAACCGCATCCAGGTTTTTCCAGGCATAGGGAACAATGGAAGGTGCCGGCTCGGGGTTGTAGTAGAGCATGTTGGTCGTGCGTCTATCGAAAAAGTCCAGCGTACCCGATACCCGATCAGCAAAGAGTCCAAAGTCCAAACCAATGTTGATCTGCTTGGTCGACTCCCACTGGATGTCCTCGTTTTGTACCTGCTTGAGCTCGATCCCACCGGTCGTACTGGATCGGGAGTAGATCTGCATGTAGATGTAATCGTCAAACTCCTGGTTACCGGTTTCGCCATATCCTGCCCGGAGTTTAAGGTTATTCACCGCACTGACACCCTGCATAAAGTCTTCGCCACTAATTCTCCATCCCAGAGCTGCCGAAGGGAAGTACCCATACTTATTGTTTCCGCCAAAGCGGGACGAACCATCCATCCTGAGGGAGGCAGTGACGAGGTACTTGTCCTTGTAGCCATAGTTTACACGGCCATAGACCGATTGCAACTCCGTGATTTTTCCTCCCGAGTACACCTGAGGGATGATAGACCCATCGGTAGAACCCAAATTGTCCGTCGGCAAAATAGCTGAAGTGGTAAACCCTTGAGCCACTGAGCTGTTCCAGGTAGTCTCAAAGTACTGGTAGGAATAACCCGCCATCACAGAAAAGTCATTATCCCCAACAGATTTGTCATACTGAAGGTAATCTTCCATCAGGTAGTTGAGTGAAATGTTATTTCGGATTTCACCATAGCCATTGGGCATGAAACTGAGCTCTCGATCGAAGTTGATCGCCCGTCGAGAAGTAGACTTGTCCGCTCCCAGGTTCACATGCAAATGCAATCCTTCTATGATCTTGAGATCCGCAGTGGCATTGCCAAGCATCCGATCAGTCTGCGTACGATCGTCATACAATTCGATCATGGCCACAGGATTCCGATCCTGCTCCGAAAACTGGAAGTAGCTACCGTCAGGCCTTCGGATCGGCCAGGTGGGATTTGCGGTTAGAGCATTGTAGATCACATCACCGCCTACTCCGCCGCCGTCCCCGACAGGTGCGGCTTTGTCTTGCACATTTGAAGCTGTCAGGTTCAGACCAACCGTTAATCGATCGTCGATGAGGTTTTGGCTGAGGTTGATTCTGGCAGACAACCTCTTCATATAAGACGATTCGATCACACCATTCTGATCCATATAGCCAATTGAGGCTCGATAGTTTCCTGTTTCAGATCCTCCGGAAATTGATACGCCATGATTTTGTGTAAAAGCTGTCCTGAAAATTTCATCTTGCCAATCGGTGCTGGCCCCATAGTCGTGCTCCAGATAGCCCAGGTTTCCAGTTTCCGCTGCTAATGCAATCCGTGCACTTCTCCAGTCATCCGCTGACAAAATATCCTGCTGTTTGCGCACCTGCGAAAGGGAAGCATAACCTGAATAATTAATAGAGGCCGAGCCTTTTTTACCTTTCTTGGTGGTAATGATAATGACGCCATTGGAACCACGAGAACCATAGATGGCGGTCGCCGAAGCATCCTTCAAAATATCCATGCTCTCAATGTCATCGGGGTTCAAAAAGTTGAGTGGGTTTTGCGCCTGTGTGCCCCCAAGGTCACCTGCGGCAGTACCTGCAGGAGAAACATCTCCGGCACTAATTGGCACTCCGTCCACCACATACAAAGGATTATTGTTACTCCGAATGGAGCCGTTACCTCTAATCTTGACAGTAATGGCCGCTCCTGGTGCTCCGCTTGATTGGGTAATCTGTACACCTGTGGCCCTGCCCTGGATCATTTCCAGTGGGTTGGATACCACGCCGGTGTTGAAATCCTCCTCTCCCAGAGAAGACATAGCACCTGTGACATCCTTTTTCTCTTGTGTGCCATAGCCAATGACCACTACCTCCTGCAGCTGCTCTACGTCCTCATCCAGGGACACATTGATTACAGTCTGACCGTTTATCTCAACAGTTTTCGTTTGGTAGCCCAGATAGCTAAAAACCAAAACATTTCGCCCCTCAGGTATGGTAATACTATAACTACCATCGTAATCCGAGATGGTGCCCGTATTAGTACCCTGAACCATAATATTCACCCCAGGTAGCGTTTCCCCAAGCGGGTCTTTGATACTCCCCGTGACGGTGTTCGTTTGCGCATGTGCATACCAGCTCATAAAACACAACAGTAGCGCAAGGCAAAGTTTATTTTTTGTAAACCTGTCTCTCATTTCATGCTTTTTATTGAATGCTCTAGTCTAAGTGGAAAGAGTATGAAACCTGCCCAAAGTCTATCCTTTGGGCAGGAATCAAGGAATTGTCTTCCTTAGTTTTTAGGAACTAAGACAACCTTGTACCATCTGTCGGAAGTGTTGGGATCTACGCCATTGTCAATAGCATCTCCACCCCATCCCCATGAGATCAGTTCCAGTCTGTCCTCGGCTATGGATAGGATTCCGTAGTTGTGTGCATCATGTACATTGTAATCAGAGAACTCTACACCAGAAGTGTAATGACCGATATATCCGCCATCCCCTGCAGTGGATAGGGTGTAGTTGAATACGGTATCTGCACCACCCCAGGTTTCCAATTCGAAAGTGAAACTACCATCTCTCCAGGCCGTCACATCGTCATTGTTAAGCCTCGTACGAAGCTCTTCTCCATCGGCAGAACAACCTTCACCGCTCACTTCGTCAAATACTTTCCACTCTTTCCACAGCGCACCATTGGTCTCGCGGCCAAATGATCCATCAGTAGAAAAAGTAAATTCATTGTCAAAAAGACATGATCTTCCTTCCACCTGATCGGCAAGGTTGCCCCACCACATCTCTACGGCTGTTTCTTCCAGAGACAGGCCATCGTACCATACGCCGTTAGGGTTTCCGAAGCTAATGGCATTTTTCTCAGGGGCCAAGATCCAGGTCTTGCTGGCTCCTCCTGTCAGTAGGTCTATTGGATCTGCTTCCGCAATGATCACCTTCTTTTCAGCAGTTTTGTCTTCCAGGGGATTACTTGCCGTCAAAACCACAGTGTATTCCCCGGTACTTTCATAAGTATGAGTAGGGCTCTCCTGATCGGATGAGTTTCCATCACCAAAATCCCAGCTGTAGCTTTCTGCATTTAAGCTCTCATTGGTGAAGGTCACGTCATTGCCATCCACCTCAAAAGTAAAAGAGACGATTATTGGATCTTGTGTCCCTCCATTTGATTCTTCGTCATCGTCACAGCTGACCACAACGGTTGTCATTACCAGCAGGCAGGCTGCGTACCAAAGTAGATGTCTAACATTCATAACTTGTTCATTTAGTTTAAAAATTTAGTCTTTGTTAATGGGCACTGTTTGGTGCCGTTCGCCGTAAAGCGCAAACAATGTTAGACTTAGGTCAAAAGTCTCAGGTGGAATAATTTGACTGAAAAGAGGAGATTTGAGACAAGGATAGCCTGAGGATTCAGAAAGGGCGATTTTGAAAATTTCCGAGCCTGGGTTTTGTGTCTTTTGAGCCCTAAATTCCCTACAGTTTTTGTATGTTTATCCTGATTTATTCAAATCAGAAGTTAATAGTTACTGGGTTAGCAGTTAATAGATAAATTATCACCGGGTTGGACACCCTTTCTAAAAACCAGAAGTGATCCATTGGTATCTTGGAAGAACTTCTGATCCTGAACAAGCGGTCAATAACTTAATAACCCTTCACTGTTAACTCCCAAAAATGCTTTTGCATTCTTGGGTTCTACCAACCTGATTCTGTGGTAAGTACTAGTATATGATGAGTGGTAAGAAATTGATACGATCAAAGGGCTGGAGTTTTGTGTTTATCCTCATGGTGGTTTCTTTCGCCCAAGCTCAAATCAACCGTTTTTCACATATCGGTGTGCAAGAAGGTCTGAGCCATGGCTGGGCCAAATGCATTGAAAAAGATCAGAAAGGCTATCTGTGGGTAGGCACCGTCAATGGATTGAACCGATATGATGGTAAGGAATTCACCGTGTACAAAAACCAGGAAAACAACTCCAACTCACTGAGCGATAATTTCATCCAGGCATTGGAAACAGACCGTCAGGGGTTTCTCTGGATTGGAACCTACAGCGGAGGCCTCAACCGCTTTGATCCAGGTACTGAGACTTTCAAGTCCTATCGCAACGCTCCAAAGAAACTGAACAGCATCAGTGATGATCAAATCCATTCGATCAAGCAGGACAGCAAAGGCCGACTTTGGATTGGGACAGCCAGGGGACTTGACTTATATGATTATGAAAAAGATCATTTCAACCCCTTTTATACAACCAAAGAGGAAACACCTGTATTCATTCGGGGAATTGTCTCCTGTATTTCTGAGGATCGCCGAGGCAGCCTATGGGTAGGAACGGACAATGGCCTATACGTGATCAGCCCCAATGCACAGCAGGTGAAACACTATGAATATGACGAAAAAGAACCGTCCGGGCTCAGCCATCCCTACGTCACTTCTATATATCATGATATCGGTGGCAACGTCTGGATCGGTACCTGGGGAGGGGGGATCAACCTTTATGTCCCCGATCAGGACGGGTTCATTCACTATCAGCACGATAGCAAGCCTTATTCCTTGAGTCACAATAGCGTGCTTTGTGTCACTGGAGACCGAGAAGGTCATCTGATCGTAGGTACTGAAGGGGGCGGCCTGAATGTAATGGACATTGCTTCGAGACAGTTTACTCATTATTTGCCGGCCGTAGGTCAGGCCAATGGAATCAATAGCAATTCCATCCATTCCCTTTATGCAGACAGGGAGTCCGGCATCACGTGGGTGGGCACTTATGCCGGAGGTCTCAATTTCTTCAGCCAATGGAATAAACCCTTTGTCCATCTGAAGCAAGCCATCGGTGAGCTCAACAACAATAGCATTTTGTCCATTCTGGAAGACCCTCAGGGAAAAATCTACATTGGAACAGATGGAGGGGGTATCAATATATATGACCCAACCACCCAAAAGGTAGAGGTACTATCACATCAGGAAGATGACCCTCATAGCCTCATGAGTAATGCCGTGCTAAGTATGAAAATGGATGACCAGAGCAACCTATGGGTGGGAACGTTTGATGGAGGTTTGGATTATCTACCCAAAGGCAGTCGAAAATTCCAGCATTTCTTACCCGATCCGAAAAACGGCATAAGTGATACAGATGTAAGTGCACTTTGTCTAGGCAGCGATGGTAAGATTTGGATTGGTAGCATGAATGGAGGAATAGACATTTACAATCCTCGAACTCAACAATTCCAAAATCTGAGACATGCACCCGGTAATCCCCGCAGCCTATCGGACAACTTCATTACCAATATCTTCGAAGGGCAAAGCGGCCAGTTCTACATTCAGACCGGTAAGACGATGGATGTATACGACCCCAAAAGTGCACAGTTTTCCCGTCTGGAACAGGGGTTTGGGATTCGACTCACGACCCCCATCGCTTCACTACAAGATCGTCGAGGTAATCTTTGGGTAGGTACCCGGGAAGGTCTCTTTTTCTTTGATCTGGAAAAAGTAAAGGTGAAGAAATTCAACACAGACAATGGCCTTCCAAACAACAGCATTGCCGGTATCCTGGAAGATGAACAAGCCAACCTCTGGGTAAGTACCATGGGTGGACTGGTCAAAATGAAGTCTGCCGTCAATCAGCCCGACTCTGTCTACATGCACACTTACATCAAAGAAGACGGCCTTCAGGCTAATGACTTTAAGGACATGGCTTGCCATCGTGGGCCATCAGGCACCTTGTACTTTGGTGGGCAAAACGGCATCAACTTTTTTGACCCGAACAAAATTCAACTCAATCCGGTAATCCCGGAAATCGTTTTTACAGAGTTTAAGGTCTTCAACCAAAGAGTGGTCTACGGTCAATCTAATATTCTGAGAAAGCCGCTCAATCAAAGTGAGGAAATTCAGCTACAGTATGCGCATAATGTTTTCTCATTCGAATTTTCCGCACTCAACTACTGGCTCCCTCAAAAAAACCAATACGCCTATAAGATGGAGGGATTCGAAAGAAACTGGAACTATGTGGGCAACCAAACCTCCGCCACGTACACCAATCTGGACCCTGGCACTTATACATTTCGGGTGAAGGCCGCCAACAACGATGGCGTCTGGAACGAGCAGGGACAGTCCATTCGGGTGGTCATTTCTCCACCATGGTGGAAAACCACCTGGTTTCAGGTTGCGCTCGTACTATTGATTGTTGCCAGTGTTTTTGCATTTATTCGCATTCGGCTCTATCAACT
The DNA here is from genome assembly GCA_965222305.1 of Reichenbachiella sp. Lineage (GTDB taxonomy): Bacteria > Bacteroidota > Bacteroidia > Cytophagales > Cyclobacteriaceae > Reichenbachiella. The sequence goes on along the minus strand of OZ244943.1, from coordinate 502,387 downwards.
CAAACAACGTCAGAAAGAACTGAAAAGAGAGGTAGCTGCACGTACCGAGGAGATCAGTCAGATCAACGCCCTTCTACATAAGCGTAATGAGGAAATTGGACACAAAAATGACACGCTCACCGACAAAAACGAGCAGTTACAGGATCAGAATCATGAGCTGGAACGACAAGGAGAAAAAATCCGTCGACTCCTGAAAGAAATCCAGGAACTCAACGAGCTCAAACTAAGGTTCTTTACGAACATCTCTCACGAACTACGCACTCCGCTCACACTGATCATAGGCCCGCTTGAAAAGCTGGTAGTCCAAACACAGTTGACCAACAAAGTGCACAACGAATTGGGTTTGATGCAACGAAACGCCCACAAGCTACTGCGCCTGATCAATCAACTGTTGGATTTTCGTAAGATCGAATCAGGCAACATCCAACTCAAGGCCTCAAAAAATGATATTGTTACCTGCATTCAGGAGGTGTTTGATAGCTTCAAGTTTATGGCTGACAGAAAGGGGTTGGACTACCGGTTTGAATCTTCCTTCGATCATTTTGACCTATGGTTTGATTCAGAGAAAATGGAAAAGATCCTGACCAATCTTTTGTCCAATGCCTTTAAGTACACCCCATCCGGGCAAGTCCTGGTACAGCTGCACATGTCTCCGGATCAACGAGCACTGGCCCTGGAAATCTCCGACACGGGTAAAGGAATACCGGCTAATGAGCTGCCTCATATCTTTGACTTGTATTATCAGGCCAATAATGCTTCCGGACTACATCAAGCCGGATCGGGCATCGGGCTGGCTCTGATAAAGCAGTACATCGATCTTCATCATGCCCACATAGAAGTCAAAAGTGAGGTAGACAAAGGCACCACCTTTTGCACTCTCCTACCCATAGGAAGTCAACATCTCAGTAATGGAGAGATTCTCCCATTTTCCACCCCAATTACACACACGTCTACCCCACTGGAAACCGATTTTCAAATTAGTACTGAAGACAGAGCTGTTTTGTCTGACAAGGTTGGAGACATTCCTTTGGGGGAAAAGCCTATGCTGCTTTTGGTAGAAGATAATGCCGACATCAGGGATTACATTCACACATCTCTTCAGGGAGATTTTCAGGTCATTGAGGCAGCCAATGGGCAAGAAGGTCTGGAAAAAGCCCTGGATGTCATCCCGGATCTGATCATCAGTGATGTGATGATGCCCGAGATGAACGGCTTTGTCCTGTGCCAAAAAATCAAAGAAGACGAAAGAACCAACCACATCCCTCTCCTGCTGCTAACGGCCTACTCCGGGGAGGAAAAACAATGGGAAGGATTCCGATCAGGTGCTGATGACTATGTCACCAAACCCTTCAACATCAATATCCTTCAGCAAAAGCTCAAAAACATAGCACATACACGTGAGCATCTCATAGAGAAGTTCAAGCAATCCACTTCATTGGATATAGGAAGTTTGTCGACCAATGAGGCCGATCAACTGTTTCTAAAAAAGGCCATTGAGGTCATCAATGAAAATCTGGCCAATACCAACCTCAGCGTAGAAGAGTTCAGTGAACACTTCAATATGAGTCGAAGAAATCTATTGAGAAAGATGAAAGCCATCACGGGTCTCTCGGTCAACGAATTCATCAAAAACATCCGCCTCAAAAAGAGTATAGAATACCTGAAGCATTCTGACAGGAACATTTCTGAAGTGGCGTATGCAGTAGGCTTCAGTGACCCAAAATACTTCAGCAAGTGTTTCAAGTCTGAGTTTGGTCAGCTACCTAAGGAATTTCAGGGCGCGAGCGCCTGAGCTTGATTATGACCTACTACTTCTAGCGATGTATTTTCACTACACCCAGCGATTGTAGCTTCCGGGGACTCACCTCATCTTTGCATTGTTTAGAATGATTCTAAACAACATTAATGCTTCGAACCCAAAACGGATCCGTCATCAGTTTCGATTATAAAGAAGTCCTCGAAAACCGTGGTGCCAACCCCACGGTTTTGCGAGGCACGAGAAGCAAATCAAAATGTAAAGACCTTTTGATTTAGTTATTAAGAAAAAGTTATTGAGTTATTAGGATTCAAGTTTCCTCAGAAGACGTCCTCCAAATAACCTTTAACTTATAACCATTAACTACACATGTGTACCCTAGACAAAACCATCTCTCTTTCAGAATCCAAAAATGCGCAAATCACCTGGTGCAAATGCTGCAGGTACTTCTCTCTTGCTTACAACAGCTGCTGCTCAACATTCACGGAAGAACAACTGGAAGAATTCAAATCAGTACTCTACAACCTGGAGGACTATGACTTTAAATTCTACTTCATAGGAGACTGGCACGTGATACTGAGGACCTCACCTCACTCTACAGGATTTTGCCTCAAGATGGACGATGTAGACCAACTCACCACGATGATCACCAAGGCCCAAAACATGTACGAGGCTTTCAGCATTATTTATGCCGAGTAATTCTATGACATAACGGAAAGACCTACGCTAAAAACTTAGCAACTCTTTAGTATCGATGACTCACTATAACTAGTGAGCCTCTTTTCACTAGTTATAGCAATTCCCTCAGAGGTGAATTTCACCCAAATTTGCATTGTTTAGAATTGATCTAAATAAACATTGAGTGCATAAAGAAACGATCCATATTCATTCGAATATCATGAGGCCACGCTTCATCTGGTTTCTCCTTACGCTTCTCTCACTGCCCGCCCCTCTGGCGGCTCAAGACACGAAACTTTCTACCATTGTAGGCACCATCACTTCTCACAATGGAGAGTCACTACCCGGCTCTCAAATCCTTCTCTCGGGCTCTGAACTAGGCACAGTAGCTGATTTCGAAGGAAGGTTTGTGTTAAAAAATATTCCTTTCGGAAGGCACACTCTGGTGGCCTCCTATCTGGGGCACGAAAACCAGGAGAAAGTGGTAGAAGTGAGTCAAAGCACTTTATCGGTTGATTTTCAGTTACCTCCGGATATGGAAGTTTTGGAAGAGGTGTTGGTCACCCATGACGCCATGGAGCAGGTAAGGGAAAACGGCTATGCAGTAGATGTCATCTCCACCAAGCCCTTGCAAACACAGTCGATTCAACTCAATCGTGTCCTTGATCAAATCTCTGGTATCCGGGTCAGACAATCGGGTGGATTGGGATCAAAAGCAAGCGTTACCGTCAATGGGCTTTCCGGAAAGGCGGTTCGTTTCTTCATGGATGGCATACCCATGGATTATTTCGGATCGTCCTACTCCATCAACACCATTCCGGTTTCATTAATAGATAGAATAGAAGTCTACAAAGGAGTGGTGCCGGTAGAGCTCGGCAATGATGCACTGGGAGGTGCCGTCAATTTAGTATCAAAGCCAAACCTTGACAATTCGGTAGAAGTCTCTTATTCCTATGGTTCGTTCAACACCCATCGGGCCAGCGTAGTAGGAAATTGGCGGGACAAAGCCTCGGGATTTACCACCAGAATCAACTCGTTTTACAATTACTCAGACAACAACTACAAAGTCTGGGGAGACGATATCTACTATACCAATCCTGAGACCTATCGTATCGAACGCTTTACTGCGGAGCGATTCCATGATTCTTTCGAATCCAAGGCCATCAAGGCGGATGTAGGATTTTCTGAAACTCCTTGGGCGGATCAGCTATTCGCCGGAGTGCTTCTATCAGATATGGACAAAGACATCCAGCATGGTGCGACCATGGAAGTACCCTTTGGTGAGGCCACCTATTCGCAAAGCGTGATCATGCCCTACGCTACTTATCAGAAACAAGGATTGCTCAATCAAAACCTCGACGTAAATGTATTCGCTTCTTACTCCCGGCTTGATATGTCGAGGGTCGATACTTCTAAATATCGGTACGACTGGCGCGGGATCATCTACGACACCACCACACTGGGTGGCGAACAAGTCCGCACCCTCAACAACCTGAAAGAAGATGCTTTTCTGACCCGCATTAACCTGGCCTATCACCTGGGGCGAAATCACTCGATAGGTTACAACTATGTATTTAGTGACTTAACCAGAAAGGATAATGATCCCATCTATAATACTGCCAACAATACGGATGGCTACTTCGCGCCGCAGCTATTCAGCAAGCACAGTATGGGCCTGACCCTGCAGAGCCTGTGGCTGGAAGAAAAGCTGAGAACCACTTTGTTTGTCAAATACTTCAGCTTCTCCGCAACGGTCAAAACGACGGACTATACCGGGGATACCCCGGAGTTTAGCCGGGCAACAGATAGTAGTCCTGGCTACGGGATCGCAGGATCGTTTGTACTTAACCCAAAATGGACGATCACTTCTTCGATAGAATCAGCCGTAAGACTTCCCGAACCCAATGAGATTTTGGGTGATGCGCTGTTTGATGACAGCAATCCCGACCTAAGAGCAGAAAAGAGTCTTAATGCAAACATGGGTTTTGAATACAAACCCATGCAAAACCGAATTCACAACCTCACCCTCTACACCAATGTCTTCTACAGACAGGTTCAGGGCCTGATCCAAAAAGACAACTTCGACAATCCGGATCAATTCAAATACCAGAATGTGGACAGTGTGACCATGACAGGCATTGATGGCGAGATACGGTACAAATTCAAAGGCTTTATGACCCTCAGCCAAACCCTATCCTATCTGCATCCGGTAGTCACCAGTGCTACTGATGCCTATGGGCGTATCAATATTAAGAACGGAACCCGACTGCCCAACACCCCATTCTTCCAGAGCAACACCAACCTCTTTTTCAACTTCAACGATGTGATCCAATCAGGCTCCAGGGTCTTTTCGTACCTGAACCATTCCTTCGTCGGTGAGTACCACCGAAGGCCGGAAAACCTGGGCCAGTTCAACAAAGAAATTATCCCGGCGCAAAGTGTAGTGAGCTGTGGAGTAGGCTACACTTTCCCAAAAGAAACTTTATCTGTAAGCGTGGACTTCAGCAATATTTTCAACGAACAGGTTTTTGACAACTATGCGTTGCAAAAACCCGGTCGGGCGATCTATGGCAAACTCACCTATCGGATAATGTAAACATTACAATCAATTACAAACTTTTATAAAAGATGAAAAACTATTTCAAAATCGTATTATCCTTCATGACACTGTCGCTACTGATCTCATGTAGTGAAGATGATCCCGCTCCCGAACCAAGACTTGGAGCCTATAGCGCTTTGGGATCGATCGATGGTGCTTATTACCTTGCTTCTACCCAGTCTTTGACAGAAGGGTCTCTTTCTTTCGAAAACAACGGCACTCAGCTGGATGCCGACCAGGCCGCCAGGATCATCGCATCCGGTGAGTACATGTACTCGCTCAACTATGGAACCGGAATAATGACCCAGCTACAACTGACCGAGACAGGGGCATTCGAAACTGTAGCAGAGCTCAATGTAGGCCAGGCTGTAGGAACTACTCGTCCGAGGTACAAGCTGGCGGACAAAAACACCATCATGGTGTACAATGTAGAAACCGTACCTGTAACCAATGACAATGACGAGGTGATTGATCAAACATGTACGTTGATGTTGGCTAACATCTCAATCCCTGACCTTAGCATAGCAGGTGAGCATGAGTTTGTGATTCCTCAAACCGAAAATGCAGCTCAAGGTGCCACTATCGGGTATCACCCTATGAGAGTAGATGCTCCTGTAATCTCAGGAAGCAAAATCTACTTTGGTTTGATGCACATGGATATGTATGATCCTTCTACTCCTCCTCCATTCAGAGTGCCTAAGCAAACAGGATTGGAGACTTTGGTATTTGATTTTCCTTCTTTCGAAAACGGCGCCATCGTAGAGTCTGATGCTGCGGCCGGACATACCGGAGGCTATAGAGCTCCATCCATGCATGTAGATGAAAGCGGCGATGTGTACCAGTCTAACTGGTTTATGTCAGCCAACAACTTCGATCTTTCTGCCGGAGACAAAACGGTCATCACCCGATTGAGAAACGGAGCCTATGATAATTCTTACACTTTCAATGTATCTGACGCTTTGGGTCTCGACTCCAACGTCGGAACAGCCGGTTGGTTCTACGTTGGCAATGGTATCGGCTACATGCCACTGCACCTGGAAGACGCTGGAAACTACTACACCGAAAACTCATGGTCAGTGGCACGAGTAGATGTCTACAACCAAACTGCTGTGCTTTTGGATGTGCCTTTGTCAGGATTGTTTAGCTACGAAAGCGGCATCATAGATGAGAACAAGTTCTACATGGCGATCAGCCCTATCGGAGGCAGCGCCTATGTATACGAATTTGATCCTTCTTCGTCAAGCTCTGATGCCTTCACATCAGGATTGGCCCTTGATGGTGCCAATGTGATCGTGGACGGATTGTATTATTAGTAAAGTGTGGCTGTCTCAAAAGCTTGTCTTTTCGAGCGATAGCGAGAAATCTAATTGTCAATAATTCAGATAATCACAACGATAAGATTCCTCATTACTTCGGAATGACAATTAATTTCGCTTTTGAGACAGCCGTGTTATAACCCCATAAACCCATGAAAAAAATCATAAACCTACTTACTGTATGCCTACTAGCGACTTTCATTCTTTCCTGCGGCCCTGAGCGGGAGCGGTTCAACTACACACTGATCAAGTCAAAAATGGAAAACCTCACGGATGAGCAGGTAGACCAGTTTGATGAGATTACGTCTTCTCACCTATCCAAGGCCCGATCAGTCTTCGAGAATAATCCAGGCGGTGATAGAAATGAAATTATGAAGAAGATCAACAGCATATGGACTGAGCAGGACGCCAAAATCCAGGAAATACTGACTGAAGAGCAGTTTGCCGTCTACGCGTTGGAGATCAAGATCGAGCGCGAAGGTCGGGAAAAGTACAACACCACGTTGATCCGTGATGAATTGGGATTGGACAGTGCACAGACAGCTCAGTACAATCTGGCCAATGAAGCCTTCTACAAGCTGCTGATCGACAATCATGACAACTACCACGGCAAGCCGGATGTGTACCTACAGTACTATGCTGAGATTGACATCAGCAGAAAAGAGGCCTTTAAAGGACTGATGTCAGAAGAACAATACGCCAAATACCTTAAGTTAGCCGACGAATACCAATTGGGTAAATCAGAAGCCTACTGATTTTGAAAAGAAGCTTACTTCGTAGAAAACGGCCTAAGCAAAGCTGGATTAAATACATAGCGTCCGTGTCACATCTGTGGCTCGGACTTTTGTCTTCTATAATCGTCTTCATCGTATGCCTGTCGGGTAGCATCTATGCCTTCAAAAATCAGATCGAATACATAGCTGATCGGGATATACTGCACGTCTCCCCTTCCGATTCTATCAATATCCCGCTTGATTCGGTTCTCAGCCGTTTTGAAGCTCAATTCGGGCCAGCCACCCGGATGGAAGTCTACCCTGAGGCACACAGGAGCATTCTTATCTCTTCCTTCAGCAAAGAGAGTAAAGGGGTCACTGCTTACTACGACCCTTATTCAGGTGAATTTTTAGGTCTGAAAAACCAAACCGTTGAAGCCTTCTTAGACTTCATATTAGATCTTCACCGATTTCTGCTGGCAGGTGATACGGGCAAGTTCATCAACGGCACAGCCGTGCTCATCATGGTCTATATGCTCCTCTCCGGTTTTATACTTTGGTTACCCAAGAAGCTCAAAAAACTAGTCAGTCGAATGGGTGTCAGATGGAGGGCCCGCTTCTATCGTGTCAACTATGACCTGCATAGCGTACTGGGGTTTTGGTCAATATTGCTGCTATTCTTCATAGCGGTGACGGGGCTGTATGTTTCGTTTACCTGGGTGAAAAACGCAGTGATAGTTGGGTTGGGTGGAGACTCGATCATTATCTCAGAGGGAAATACGGCTTTGAAGAAAAGCCTTGCCGCCGATTTTGATGCCATGCTCCAAGGGCTGAAAGAAGAAAATCAAAAACTTCAGGTCGAAAACTGGTCTGTCGACAACCTCATGGTGCAAACCCACGACCTTTTAGCCTATCAGGGCAAAACTATTCTCCTTCTACCCAACGAAACGATCAAAACCATCGGCATCTCGAAGATAAGAAACGACAATTGGGCGGGATTTTATGTTCCTGATCAATTAGAGTTCTCGACCAGCGGCTCGCTCAGAAAAGTTCAGAAATTTTACGATCTACCACTCCATGAGCAATTTAAGCTCATCGCCAAGCCACTCCACACAGGAGAAATCATGGGACTGCCCAGCATTATTCTCTACTTTATTGTCAGCCTGATCGGTTGCTCCCTACCCATTACAGGCTTTATTATTTGGTGGAAGCGGAAGAAGTAGTATTTTCCTACAACAAGAATCAATTAGATTTGATACTCTTCGTTATAGAATTCGAACAAGTCAAATCCATCACATATGAACGAGTCAAAAATCCTTCTGCTACTGCTTTGTTCCTTCTTATTGAGCTGCTCCGAAGAAGACAACCCTCCTGCCGAATGCCAAGAGTTTTTCTGTGAGTATTCTTCTAGGAATTTTGAGATGGGGTTCAGCAGCTGGGCCTATGCCCCAACGGTCGAATCGGTCAATGACACCTACCAGTTCCTGGAAGAGAATGGAACCATATACTCGGAACATATTGATTCTAATATCCCATGGAACGCCTGGATCAACGACCTTCCACTACCTACCGAGTTTACCAATGAGATGGCAGCTCGCGCTGCAAACAAAATCCCCGGGACCAAACTGACCGTTTCGGTCAGTCTGTTGAATAGCTTGAGGAATGAACTGGCCTATGACTATGACGGCACCATTCCTAATTATACTGCCCTAAATGATACCGAAATCGAAGATGCCTATTTCAAGCACCTTCAATACATCGCCAATCAGCTCAACCCGGATTACCTGATTATTGCCATTGAGGTCAACGAGCTGTTAATAAATGCAGCAGACAAATGGGATGAGTACAAGCTACTGATCTCCAATGTCAAAACCAGAATGCAACAGGAGTTTCCCTCGCTGCCATTATCCGAATCAATCACCCTGCACAACCTGTACGAACCCGACGCATCCAGCAATCCCAGCGCATACATCGATGAACTTGTAACCTATGCCAACGCCATGGATCTTGTCACCATCAGCTTTTATCCATATTTCAAAGGATTGAACTCGAAGGAGGGCTTCCAGGAAGCTTTTAACTTCCTACACGAAAGAATCAACAAGCCCATTGCCTTTGCCGAAACGAGCCACTTATCTGAAGACCTAAGCGTAGCATCGTTCGACCTGTTTATCCCCGGCAGCTATCCAGAGCAAAATGATTACATGGAAACGCTGATGATCAATGCCCAAGAGGAGAATTACGAGTACGTCATCTGGTGGGCACATAGAGATTACAACGAACTATGGGAAACCTTCCCTGATGAGGTCAAGGATCTCGGGAAACTCTGGTTAAGCACCGGAATCATCAATGAAGATGGTGTAGAAAAAGAGTCTTATACAACATGGCAAACTGTTCTTGACCTATAAAAGCTCTGCCTCCCTAGTGCGGAAGTTACTTCCGTGCGCTATTCATACTTCGACCGACGTTACCCGCATCAAACCATACAGCACTTATCCTCTTTTGGCATCCTTCGTAGGTAAGTAATGCGAATAGTTTTGACGACTAAACGATTACTCAATCCTATGAACAACCGACTTATTGAATTGGACGTCCTGAGAGGGCTAAGTGTATTTGGAATGATCCTGGTGATCAACCCTGGGAACTGGTCACATCAATTTGCCTGGATGCGCCATGCTGAGTGGCAAGGTTATCCCCTCTCCGACATGATCTTCCCTGCCTTTCTCTTTTGCATAGGGGTTTCCATGACTTTTTCGTTTTCACGAAAAGTAGAAAAAGGAGCCTCCTATGGAGACCTGGTCAAAAAGAGCCTATTGAGATCAATGCTCATGATTTTGATCGGATTGTTCATCAATTCCTTTCCGTATTTCGATTTCGCCAATATGAGAATCCCAGGCGTAATACAAAGAATCGGGGTATGTTATCTGATTGCTTCGAATATCTACTTGTTCATTTTGTTCAAAAAACAAGATTCCAAATTATTGTGGCTGGCCCTTTCTGCAGGGCTCATGTTAGTTGGTTATTACGTTCTATTGGCGTTCGTGCCGATTTCCGGTATGGACCTTACCCTGGATGGACTCAACCTCTGGCCGATGCTTGTTGATCAGCAGGTATTTGGCATCAAACACATCTGGCCCTATGGTGATCTGAATGGAACCATTCCCTACGATCCAGATGGACTTCTGGCCTCAGTGCCAGCAAGTGTGAATATACTGTTTGGGTTGATGATAGGTGTGCTGATCAAAGAGCAAAACACAAACTACAATTTTCAAAACCTTCTGATCGGGGCACTAGGTTTGATGACAATAGGCTTCCTACTCGACTATTTAGCCGTCATCCCCATGATCAAAAAACTCTGGACAAGCAGTTTTGTCTTGTACAGTACCGGGGTATCAGTTCTGTTTCTAGCCGTCATCAAGTTGGCCCTTGACAATCTTGAATCAGGCAAAAAAATCTTCTACCCTCTCTTGGTTTTCGGTTCCAATGCTTTGTTGGCTTTTGTGGTGAGCTACCTGATCATGTCGTTGATGGACAAGCCTATGAGCGATGGCAGCTCTATTCGTCAGATTGGTTTTGATTTTTTTCAAAACTTTACCAGCGATATAGAATGGGCCTCTTTTCTTTATTCCCTGGTGCCATTGGTGGGCTATTTTGTTGGACTTCAGGTGATGTATAAAAGAAGGTGGTATGTGAGGTTGTAGGATATTACCCTATCCCATCCCAAACGGGAACACCTAGAAACTTGCCAATGGTTTCCGCATCTTTTCTAATGCTTTGGAGACCTCCATGATCGATGACATTGATTCTGGTTTTGTCCTTGAGGATTAAGTTCAACTCATAGCTTTTAAACGAGCCATCATTGTCACGAACGAGTTCTTTCAATAATTGAATTGCATGAATTTCAATGAGTTGAACATACCCTGACCCTCTATTTGGATCGAAAACTTCCCTTGGACTTTTGTCACCTGACCAATAGTATCCAGCCTCCAGATCAAAGTTCTTTTTCTCTGTCAATTTGAAGTATAAAACAATACCGACAATTGAGAATACTGAGCCGATCAGTAGCCATAACCAGTTCTTTTGAAAGTCGATAGATTCATAGCTACCAGCAGCAGCTAAAAAAGTAGCTACACTTATGGCTCCTCCAGCTATAAAAATCATGGGAAAGATATGAGCCATCAGGGTGGGTCTAATTTCTAATCGAGCGGATTCAACAACCTTGACCCTATGCGTTCCAAAAGACGTTCCTCCCTTATTCAAAGGTTTCCAATCCACCTCAGAAGCCATAGCATCATCAATTGCAAATGGGTTGAACTCCGTTGGCCCTTCAATCAGCTCGTCAATTTTGTCCTGAATTTTTCCAAACACAGTCATCTCCTTTCTGGCTAAAGTAAGGAAATTGTCTTAAAATCGACTTTCCCCATCGTACCCGACCTCATGCCCATATCTACTATTTAATTTCCAACTATTGAGAATCCGAAAGGGTCTTTAGAAGAGTTGATTTATTTTAGTGTTGTATGAAAATCTCTAAATACTTACCTATTGTTGCGATCGCCGTTTTCTTGTCATCATGCAATGACAATACGGATCCGTTATCAAACCTTACCCAACTAGTCGGAGAGACCGGCTTTTCTTATATGGATAGTTATGACAGTTGGACTCAGTTGAAAGAACAAAATGGAAACTCCTATAAGTATCAAACCACATTTACTTCTTGGGCTGGGTTTGGCAATACCACAGAAATAATGGTCGAGAATGGAGTGGTCACTGGCAGGGCTTATCACGAATTCGTGATTAATGATACCACAGGTGAGTATAAGACGATGTCTTCATATATAGAAACCTCCAGCAATCTTGGCAGCAACGAAGCGGGTGCTGAACTGATGACCATAGATGAACTATACAGCACATGCGCCAGCGAGTATCTAATCGTAAAAAAGTCTGAAAATAGGATATACTTCGAAACAGATACCACTGGTCTAATGACGCTATGCGGATACGTACCGAACTCATGCGCCGATGATTGCTACTACGGAATCAGGATTGATTCATTCGACTGGATTGAATGATCAGCTTTAGTCTCGAAAAGGAAATTGTTTAACCAAATTCCTCTTTGGAGCCATTCTTGCCAGCGGATCGCTTCACCCGGAGTGCAACAAAAATGGAAACAGCACCAAGTACCACCCACAGTATATCCACCAAAAACAGTTCGGGATATCCATTTCCAATCGTAAGCCACAACCATTGACCTGTCTTGATTCCATTTATTACCGGGACACACAAACCCAAAATCCCTCCTGAAAGCAACGTGTACTTGTTCGTAAAGAAATTGCTCTTTTTGACACTGAAGAATATAGAAGTCGCCAGCCAGATCAAAAAGTAAAACGAATAGAGAAATGATTGCCCTACAGGGTCAAAAACCTTGACAGCAATAAACGTCAGCGCCGTTACGGGATACATACTTAGGCAGACCGAGAGGTAAATCCATCCTACCCATCGGTTGAATTTCTTTTTCTTTTCAGGCACGTCCTTTCGCTCCCTTGCGGTCACCCATATCAATACCCCGGAGAGAATCACAAAACAGGAAATAAGCCCGAGCACAAAACTGACGATGCGTAAACCCAGCCTTCCATAGTCTCCGTAGTGCAACTGATAAAGAAGGATCTTCACGGAATCCAAATAGGACGCTTCGTTGATGTGGTCTTTGACGCTGGCAACAATGCCTGACTCTACATGGTAAGTAATTTCTGCAACTCCGGAAAAATGGTCTGAAAAATCCGGACGACCTTCTACGGTTACATGCATGCTCTTGTCTCCATAGTTGTGCACGATGACATGAAGGACATTGAGGTCATCCCAACGCTGTTCGGCAGCCTTGATAAAGTCTTCTACGGCTGGCACCTCTGTCAGCTTTTTATATTGCAACTCAAAAGAAGGATGGTTAAATCCCAAATCATCATAAAGTTTGTCCTTGTCGCCATCATACAAAGCAAAAACACTTGGACCTACGAGAAGGACATTGAGCATGAAAAAGGCACCAGTCACTGCATATACAAATTGGAAAGGTAATCCTATCAAACCCAAAGCCGTATGCGCATCGGTCCAGACCGTTTTGAGCTTTGCCCAGGGACGAAAGAGGTAAAAGTTCTTGATGATCTTGTCCCAATGAACGATCAGGCCGGTAATGATGGCAAACAGAAAAAAGAATGCTGTGAACCCTGACAAGTAATATCCTGCCGGATAGGGTATCTGAGCAAAAAAATGCAAGCGATAAAGAAACTCACCCAGGGTATAGGATTCGACATAACTCTTCTGCTCCAGGGTCTCAGTGTTTAGATAGAAAAATTCTGCTTTTTGACGGATACTATCCGCAACCAGGGTATCAAGGGATGCGCTGATACTGACATTCACCTTGGGTTCATTGTACGATTTGCTAAAGCTGATCTCACGGCCATAGAGATCAAAATTCCTGGATAGTGAGTCTATCACCTGATCGTAATCCATATGGATTTCATTGGGATGACGATCTGTTTGTCCCCGTTCCCAGTTGACAATCTCATCACGAAAGAAAGAAAACGCCCCTGCAAAAAAAATCACATACAAGGCCACACTGATCACAATCCCGCTGACGGTGTGCAGGTGAAAGAGGATGTTGAATATACGCTTGCTCATTGGGTGACCGGGGTAACTTGATAAAAGTATAGAATGGCAGAAAAGATCAAAATCAACCCCAAATAAAGCGACCATACGTGTCTGGCCTTTTTGATCAGAAAAGCCACAATAAACAACCCGGCCCACAGAATGAATCCGGTAAATGCTGATGTGATCAAAACATTGGGCCGATCGATCCAAAGAGCTAATACAAGGTGAAACGTGGTGGTCAGAAAAAAGCCTCCCAGAAACCCGGCGGCAATGCGGGCAAATCGATTCCAGCCGGATTTGTTCAAATGTTTTTTGTTAGCGGGCATTTAATTTCGTAAGAAGTTTTTAATCGATTGATTCACAGCGGAGACATTCTCCATGTTACATATATGTCCGGAATTAGGAATGACCACCTCACTCGCCATTGGGTTTACCTCCTGCATCCTGGCATAAATGCCAGCGAGCATTTCCGGATAATCACTCTCTCCTCTTATGAGCAGTGTTGAATGCGGTATCTCGTATTTATCTACCTGATGTTTGGTGGCATAAGCGGTCGCACCCAGATTCTTCCACGTGTCCCGACCACAATTGATTAACCCCTCTATCACATAGTTTTTTACTTCCTCCTCGACACTGCTCATCTCCGAAAACTGATTGACCACCTTTTTCCATGGAACAACTCTGAGCATGGTGGTCATTAAATAATTCCTCACTTTCCAAAGCGATCCGGTCTCCTCATGCTGGTTGTAGCACCCAATAAGGATCATTTTATCGACCCGTTCCGGATGATAATAGGCAACTTCCTGAGCTAGTGATGCCCCGAGGGACTGTGCAATGATTGTAGTTTTACCAATATGTTCTGAGTCTAGAATTTGAATGACATCTCCGATCATGTCACTGAATTGCAGAGGGTAGTCTACATTCGTCATCCTGGATTTTCCCTGCCCCCGTCCGTCGATCAGCAACAGGTTATAACTGCTAGCCACCGCAGCTACCTGATCATAAAAAGTACGATGATCCCCTCCTGCTCCATGTAGGAAGACTATCCATTTTTCTGCTTGATTGTCCTTTGTCCAGTAATTCAGTTCACATTGATTATGAACCAGTTGATGCCGTACAAGACCCAAACCCTCATCCAATGCCGGGTCGTAAGTAGGCGCTACATAATCCGCCGAGTCGTATGGTCCCATGGCGATCCCTACGACGAGAGCAACCAATGCGGTTGCAGTTATTTTCCACCATTTGGTCAAAACCGAAGATTTCCACAGGGCATATAGGCCAACCGGAAAGAACACCACCAACAGAACGTGGGTAAATAACCGGTCATTATACCAATGATGCTGATGTTCTTCCATGTTTATTTGTTATTTGTGGCCAGCGGTGCGATTATTATCACCAGACTTGCCACCGTAGTAAGCAAAATGAAAAACAAGAACGTACCCGAGCCAACACCATATTCGATAATCGAAAAAAACTGTGCAATTACAAACACCAAAGCCCCCAATATCCTGGAGGCTAAAAAGTGGTCATATATCCATCGATCAAGGGCGAACTTGCGTTCAACGACGATTCGTCTGGACGTCTGATAAAAAAGATAAAACCCTAAAAAGGTTAGCACAGTGATGAGTACCAACATTAGTCTAAAGCTGAATGCTGTAGGTCACAGCGTGGTAAATGAACTCATAGTCCTGGCCATTGTAGTTTCCGGGTACTTCCTCCTTTTTGCTCACCTCGATGATGTATTTCGTCTCCCAGGGCAGTTTGAATGTCACTTTTCCTTGCTCATCTGTTTCGAGTTCTTTTGACCATAGATCCGCTACAAATACGATCACCTCGGCCTCCGCCAACGGCTCGCCTTTGTACAACACCTGGAGGGTTTGTTCGGCGCCTTTTTCTATAGCATTCTTAGAATGGTCAACTATTGTCAGGCCTTCGGGATTGTTGGCCGCAGTATTTCGCAGCCCTCCTTTCACCACTACTTTGGCCACCGAGTGATAGTGTGTTTTGAAAATCCCGAAATCGTATTGAGTGTAATCAATCACCTCGATTTCGTCGTTGTTCAGGGCAATGGTGTATGTTCCTGCCGATTCGGGAGTAAATGAAGCGGAGTAGTATTTTTCTTTAGGTTCAAAGGCCAGCTCAGTTTTTTCACCATTTGGGGCGATGACCCAAACTTTGAATTTCTTTACTTTTTCAAAGCCCTCTCCTCTTACTTCTTCTTGCAGGCCGTAGGTATATTCTCCAAAGTATACTCTCACTTCTTGCTCTTTTCCGATTTTGCCCGTAGGGGCCGTTTCTATCCAGAGGTAATGAGCCTGAGTAGTCACCACCAGCATCAGCAAAGAAGCCAGGGTAAGGAATATGTTTTTTTGATTCATGGGATAGCTATTTTTTTGGGTTTGATCAATAAGTGAGGAACTTTCTCAAAAGCCTTAGCGACTGTCAGGCTTTTGAGAAAGTCCCTTCTATTGATTTTTTCTTAAATCTGGTTCAAAGACAAGATTGCCTTGGCATAATTCCCATCGACAAGTGCGCCTTCAGTAGCTGTACCAGCTCGTACATCGATCACGTAGACACCTGCGTAAGCGGCATTGCTCACTCCCAGATACAGTTTATTTCCTTCGACCAAGTAAGCAGAGTTCCATCCTCCACCTGCGTTAGGCACATCGTCTAGCAAGGTGAAAGTCCCTGCATTCAGATCAAGGATACCCGTCTCCAACAACGGAAGCTCAGAGGTAGGCGCATAGGTAGCCCAGAGATAATCGGCGTTCGTTTCGTCCTCCTTCAGCACTCTCACAACAGCTTTGCCGTTTGCTACATAGTACATATCATTGATTTTATATCCTCCGGTGATTTCTTCGAAATCAATGTGAAAGGATTGGTCAAACTCGGTCTCACCGGCGTTGATCCGGAGCACACCTGAATTGGTTTCCGGAACGGGTGCAAATCCACAGGCCAGTGAAGAAGGAGAAAACGTATAAATGTTTCCATTTTCATCCTGCTGCATCGCATCCAGGGTAAAGTACCTTCCGATGTTAGGCGCTCGGTCGTCTGTGATGATTTTTTCAAATTCGAGCTCTGGATAGCTGAATACAGCTACTTGCGCCTCATTGGCTGCAGGGGTAGCAAACGTACCCGCATCTTCCATCATGATATAAGCAGCGAACAGTTTATCACCTACTACAGTCACTCCTGACGGAAAAGCCAACATAGCATTGTCAGGGTCATTTCCATAGGTCGTCTCTACCGTTTTCTCGATAGTCATGCTATTGGTATTGACCAGGTAGATTTTCTTAGCCGCCTGACCCTGACGTGCCGACCCAATCAAAACCATGGTAGCGTCATCCACAACAGTAACGGCATACATCCCCAGATCAGTAAAGAAGCTCTCTCCTTTGACCAAGACACTGTCCACAACAGAATAGCTAACGTACTCCGGAGCAGAAGTATAAGCCGTAGCAAAAATCTGATCAACCCCCTGGATAAAGGTCGTCCAGGCTGGCTGCTCAAAGCCCACACCTGCAGGTGAAATTATGTTGTCCTCTAGTGATACCACAGGCACCAATACATCAGTGGTAGGATCGGTAGCGGCTTCAACACCCGTGAAGTATTGTGAATTAACCTGTGTACCCGTACCTCCTTCATCACATGATGAAAGCAAAGAGGCGGCTGCAAATAGTAATATGAATAAGTAGTTGAACTTCATTGCGTTTAAATGTTTGTTAAGAAATACCTTAGTTTAATATTGAAATGTCTTCCGGGTCTTAGCTGCTCAAAGTTGTCATAGACCCTGGCGTTAAACAGGTTGATTAAAGAGAAAGAAATGTTGTAGCGCTCTTCGGCCATAGAGTATACCAGCTCGAGGTTAGTCGTGTACTGGCTGGGTACCGTGGCTTTTTCATTGGGACTAGCAAGGTTGGCCCATTTGTAAAAGAACTCGTGGACATAGTTTTGACTAATAGAAACTGAATACGAGTCCTGACCGGAGAACAGATTCTGATTTCGATAGGAGAGATTCAGATTCCCAAAGAGGTATGGGACGTTAGGTAGTCGAACCTTATATTGTGAATTGGGTGTGCCGACCTGGCCATTTCTCCATTCCCCATTGTCTCTGAGATCCAAATAGGTTCCATTAAAAGAAAACACCCAACTCTCGTTATAAGAGTAGCCAGCACTCCAGTCTACGCCTCTCGATAGTACACTGGGATTGTTAATATGATCTACTTTGATACCTTGAACCCTCGGGATAATAAAGTCCTGAGCATCCCTCATGAATACATTGAGCGAGGCAAATAGGGCATTGAACGATGATTGATTGTTGTACAAAAGACCTACGTTGTAGTTGTTGCTTTCCTCGGGTATTAGGCCCGGACTGGCTACGGTATTCAAACCATCACCAAACAGCTCAATTCCCTCAGGAAACCTCGTGGCCTTTTCATAACTGGCTTTGGCTTGAAATTTTCCAAAATGGTAGGTGGTTGAAATCCCGTACCCCAGATTTGACTTGTGAGAATCGAATGGCTGAGGATCATCTCCGGAATAGTCCGTTTCGAGCGAACTCAGACCATAATCATAATATTTAGTGAAGAGCGTAGTTTTTAGCTTGTCATTCAACACGGAGTTGGTATAGCTGGCTGCCAATACTTGTTTGGTCACGCTATTGGGCTCTCCAAATTGAGTATTGTTTTGTGCCTTGTAGGGGTCAGAGCCTTGAAGTTGCAGATAGTTTAAGCTGTAGTTGACGGTCAAGCTGTGAACCTTACTTAGCTGGTATTCCACATTGACATTGGCGAGGTAATTATTTGACTCAAGTGTGAAAAGGGTTTTTCGGTTTTCTATTTCTCCGGTGCCGTCTGTTTCAGGCGTACTGTTCCCAAACCAATCGTACCGCAGGCTGGCTGTATCACGCTGAACCGTATTGGAAAAAACAGCCACCAGGTAGGAGTTCAACGATAGCTTGTCTGTGAACAGTCCCTGTTTATTGAAAGCAAAGTTGGCGATGACCTTATCCTCAATAGCGGCTACCTCTCCATAGGGAAGCTTGGCCTGCCCAATGGCATTGGGAGCCTGCTGAATCTCATTGTAATTGTCAGAGTAGAGCACTCCTACCATCAACTGATCAGCAAAGTTAGTTCCTGTGAATCCGGCCTCTGCCCAAACCATGCGGCTCTCATAAGCATCATGAAATCGTTCCACCCAGACGGGCTCGTCTTCTTCCTTTCCTGTCTCGAAATCCACGATTTGCACAGGTACTTTATAGTTGTTGTCAGAGTAGTTGTAAAATGATTTCAACCGGGCAGTAAACCCATTCTTCTGGTTTCGGTACTGACCATTGATGGAGGCCAAATGGGTATTGAATGAACCAAATGTGTAAGAGGCATCCAGATAAGAAGTCTTCTTTCCGTTGGTGGTGACATTGATGGCACCTCCCAATGCATCTGAAGATAAATGGACAGGGACCACACCTTTGTACACTTCAATCCGGTCGATCAGATTGGCAGAAAAATTGTTTAGCGTCAAAGAAGAACCAAAGTAGTCCATCGGCACACCATCCAGGAATACCCTCACCTGATTGCCGGAGATACCATTAAGAGAAAGGGAAAAGTCTGATCCTACGCCTCCTGACTGACGAATGTTTACTCCGGAGATACGACCTAAAATATCATTAGCACTGGTGCTAAGGTTTTTAAATTCACGGGATTCTACCACTTCTACTGCATATGCCTGTTCTCGTATTTTGGTGGCCTCAGACTTGCCCGTGATAGTAACCGCTTCAAGCATTTTGGTGTCCTCTACCATGGCCACGTCTGCCTTTTGCGGATTTCCTGAGTAGCTGATCCTGACTTCTTGTCTTTCATAACCAACGCCGGAGAATACCAGAGTATAGGTACCATTGGAGGTAGGTTGTATTGAATATTCACCGTTGAAATTGGTCACTGTCCCCATCTGAGTACCGCTCACTATGACCGTAATACCAGGAAGCAACTCTGCGTCAGCACCTTTCACCACTCCACCGATTTGGCCCAAAGCCACCTCAGCACACATCAAAACCACTAAACTCAAAAGGCTGCCTCGCATTTCACTTATTTAGAACGATTACAAATAGTAATATTTCGCAAAAGTGAAGCAGCATGGTACGAAAGTCAATCGCTACGGATAGCGAAATCACTCTCACTACAAGTAGTGACAGACTCGTCTAGGCATAGAAAAAATATCCCTTAAAATATTTTTAGATCAGTCTAAATTTATATTTTTGCATATCTTATTATATTAATTGATGCATCTAAAAATTACCCTCAAAGCGCTCACAATTATTGCATTAAGCATTTTTGGACATTCGGCCATCGGCCAATCAACGACCATTTCGGGCAAACTACAATCCAACAATGACCCTCTGGCCTATGCCAGTGTCGCGCTGCTGGGCACGTCCTACGGCAGCACCTCTGATGAAAATGGGACTTATAAAATCTCAGGCGTTCCTTCCGGGAAATATACCTTGATCGTCTCGTCCATTGGCTATGAAAAGATCGAGCAAAGTATTGAGGTTGGTGATCAGAAAGACCTCAACCTTGATTTTGATGTAATCGAAAAAGTCGGCCAACTGGATGAAGTGGTAGTTTCAGGCACGATGAAGGAGGTCTCCAAACTCGAAAGTGCCGTTCCGGTTGAGGTCTACTCAGAGGTTTTCTTCAAAGCCAACCCCACCCCTTCTATGTTTGAATCCCTGCAAAATGTGAACGGTGTTCGCCCCCAACTCAACTGCAACGTCTGCAACACAGGCGACATCCATATCAACGGGCTCGAAGGCCCCTACACCATGGTATTGATTGACGGCATGCCCATTGTCAGTGGTCTATCTACGGTCTATGGACTTACCGGCATTCCCCAGGCCTTGATCGAAAGAATGGAAATTGTCAAAGGCCCGGCCTCCACACTTTATGGTTCTGAAGCCGTGGGCGGCCTCATCAACGTCATCACGAAGAAACCTTTTTCTGCTCCCGTCTTCACTGGGGATATTTTCACCACCAGTTGGGGAGAAGTCAATACGGACTTGGGATTCAAATACAAATTAGGAAAGAAGGTAAGTTCCCTGGCCGGGATCAACTACTTCAACTACCAAAACCCTATTGATAATAATGGCGATGGTTTTACAGACCTCACCCTTCAAAACCGGATTTCCTTATTCAATAAAATAGATATTGAAAGAAAGCATAACCAGGCATTTTCGATCGCTGGCCGGTACGTATATGAAGATCGATGGGGAGGTGAAATGGACTGGTCTAAAGAATACCGTGGTGGAACCGAACGATATGGAGAAAGTATCTACACCTCCAGGTGGGAGGCTTTCGGGGTGTATCAGCTACCGGTCAAGGAAAAAATCAATTTCCAGTTTAGCGCCAATGGTCACAAACAGGACTCGTACTATGGCAATACTCCCTATAACGCCGATCAATACATTGGATTTGGACAGCTCACATGGAATAAAACCATTGGTTTCAATGACCTTCTCGTAGGAACCGTCTATCGTTATACATATTATGACGACAACACGCCCGCTACATTCAATGCTCAGGACAGCACAAACGCAGCTTCCATTACACATTTGCCCGGGGCATTTGTGCAAAACGAAATGACCCTCAACCCCACCAACAAATTGCTACTAGGGGTGCGATACGATTACAACAGTATCCATGGCAGCATCTTTACCCCGAGGGTCAATTACAAATGGAACACTCCGAACTACAGAAACATCCTTCGTATCAGTGCCGGGAATGGCTATCGAGTGGCCAATGTCTTCACCGAAGACCATGCGGCGCTTACAGGTGCTCGTACGGTGGAGTTTGAAGGCGAACTCAAGCCCGAAACGTCCTGGAATGTTAACCTCAACTTCGTGAAGAAGATGTACACTAAAGGAAATACGTTCGTCGGACTCGACTTCTCTACTTGGTACACCTACTTCACCAACCGCATACTACCAGACTATGAAACCGACCCCAACAAGATCATCTATGCGAACCTGGACGGGTACTCTGTCTCCAAAGGGGTATCCTTGAACCTTGACCTTTCTTGGGAAAACGGCCTCATGGTACTGGCAGGCGTGACCCTCATGGACGTGACGGTTGAGGAGAATGGAGAGAAATACCGCCAATTGCTCACAGAATCTGTTCAGGGTGTTTGGAAGGCAAGCTACTTGTTCAGCACCATAGGATTGAATGTAGACTATACCGGCAATCTATACGGTCCGATGCGGTTGCCGTTATTGGGTGAATTGGATGACCGTGACTCCTACTCTCCCTGGTTCAGCATTCAAAACATTCAATTGACCAAATACCTTGGTGGACAATGGGAAATCTACGGAGGAGTGAAAAACCTACTCAACTTCACACCGGCCGCCAACAGCATTGCACGATCTTTTGATCCGTTTGATGAGAATGTCGATTTTGATGACGATGGATCAGTAATCCCAACGCCGGAAAATCCAAATGCCTTAACCTTTGACCCCTCGTATGTCTACGCCTCAAACCAGGGAATTAGAGCATTTCTGGGCATTCGGTACACCATCCAGTAAGAACTTATTAATCTAGTTAGAATCGATCAGTTCCAGCGTGCCCTGAACGTTTTGCGTGATTTGCGGTGTTCCCTTGTACCTTACGACTGCTGCACCTGCTACATTCAGGTTTAAGGTTCGAGAACAGCTAACTTCAAAATCCCCTTCACCTGCCAGATTAATAGAAACCGCTTCAGTTTCCAATTCGAAGCAATTCACATCCGTCAGCCCGGCTATATTGTATGCTACCGCACCGACCGTGCCGGTTATTTCAACTTTAGATTCACCCTCCAAAGAAAGCACCAGCACGTCCAACTCTAATTCACCATTGGAAACAATCTCGCTGATACCACTCTGGGCAATGGAGGACAATTCAGGCAATGTGATATTGATCCAAACGCCATGGTCAGTCTCAAAGCAACTAACATTTCCTTCATACCCGATAATAAGAGTCCCACTCTTGACAGAGTAATCCAGCGCCTCAAACATCTCAGGTTCGGCTACTACCTCTACCGCTTGTGTAGTCCCCTGGGTTATTTCCAGGTTGACCGGGCCCTGCAGGCCTATAGCAGTAAAATCAGCCAATTCCAGCGGGTAGGTGTGGGCTGTACCGGATCCAATCAGGCACAGGTCTTCGTCTTCACACGAAAAAAAAGCGGTAGCCAGTGCCACCGCTAACAAAAACTTCGAAATTCTTTTAGTCATGATTAAGCTTAGGTTGACAATTCTTAAATTACTTCAGATGGCTGCCCCATGCGGCAAGGTGTCATAATGCCTGGGTACACCATGAAGTCCGGTTCCTTCAAAATAGCTCTTGAACTTTTCTAACATAGCCTCCTCTTGAGGGACTATACCGTCATGCGCCTTGGCGATCTCCTCCAACAAGTGCAAGAAAAACGGGTAATGCTCATCAATCGGTCTGGCTCTGAATATGCGCATGTTTTTGAGGAAGATGATCCAGGGGTCCATTTTAAGCTTCTTTGCCATGTCGAAAGAAAACTCAATCTGTTTGGCCCACTGATCATGCTCTACGATATCATGGAGTGCTTTTGCTTCGGAATCCTGAACTTCACCGTCAGCCATGGCCATGGCGTATACGATCCTACCAAAAACATCAAGGGTTTCTTGATTGGGCTTGTTCATTTTACAGGTGATTATGGGGTACTATTTGCTTTATCATTACTTACCGGCAGATCATTGTCTGCAACATAAGCGCACATCTCTGATTGATGCACTGCTTCATCATTCGTTGGGTTTCGCACACAAACCCAATCATTTACAACGCATCAAAAATATACGAAAAAAACCCAAGGTAACCAAGCCGTAATCCAGTGATCTTGATCATGAAAAAGCCTCAAAAAATATTATTGTCTGTTACTTGACAAATGATTTGCTATCTGAATATGGCCCCACCTCCGATGTACCATGTCGGGCTGTGGCTAAAGAAGTAAATGTCATTGCCTCCCACAGGTTGAGCGACAAAACCCAGATCAATTTTGGGCGATATGCTACTACTTTTATTGAAAATGAAATTCATGTTGAGGTTGGTACCCAGGCCTTCCATAGCGTTGCCTCCACCTAACCATCCGCGGTATCCAATTTGTGCCACCGCTCTGGCCTGGTGATCAGAGCCGACATCAAACTGAGGACCCAGAAAAAACCCCAACTCCAGCACAGAAGGAGAATAATCCAAATAATAGATTTCCACTCCTGAGGAAAAGTTGACATAGCCACCCCCTACTAACCAATCACCCCAGGGAAAGGCTGCTTCACCCGAAAACATGATGCTTGACCCTAAAGCGGTGTACCGATCCGGAGGATCCAGATACCCTTCACCCTCAAAAACATACCTGAGTGCTGTACCCCATTGAACCTGGGCAGAAGACAAAAAAGAAGCGGATAAAAAGAAAGACAAGAGTAGAGTTTTCATGGTGCTGATTTTTAGACAGTTACCTAAATTTAATCAAACTCCCCGTGTTCTTCAAAACCAAAAACCCAGACTCAGATAAGTATGCCATTCCTTTTTTGTAGGGTCAATACCTGTGGACACCAATAACGGCCCCATCTTGGTCAAATATCCGGCAGACAGACCATAGCCTATCCTGCGATCTTCACCGGAAAAACTCGTTTGATCATAGTCAAGCCCCATTAGTTCCATGGGATACTCTGAGTCTATATAATTGACTATTGCCTGCAAATAGAAGTCATAAAACAGTTCGTACTGATACATCAATCTCAGGTAGGCATAGCTGGTAGCATAATACTCCTTGTCGCTGGCACCATAAAAGGACTGGGCATGAATATATCTCGGGTTAAATCCACCAATGAATTCGTAGCCAGTAAGATTGAATGTATTCAGAGGCAGATCGGAATAAACCAGGCTTCCTGAGAATGAAAGCACCGACCTCTCTCCCATCATTTGATACTTGTCAAAATTAAGCTTAACGTCAACGTAGTTGTCTTCATTCAAGTCTACTTCTTCAAAATTGTCTCCCGGCTCGATCGGATTGACCTCCGCTCTGTTGTACACCCCAAAGTTATAATCACCTGACACAAGCACCGTCCATCCTCTCAGCGGAAAAAAAGGCCTATTCAACGTGTTCAATCTATAGAAAACCCCTGCACCATGCGTTCTTATTTCGAGTCTGTTGATTGATCCCAGAATCGGATCAACGACCTTGGGCTTGAGGTTGGTAAACTCATGCTTGTACTGGATGCCGAAATTGAAATGTTGGTGATTGGTGCTTTGCCAAAGGAAGTGGTAATTAAAGTAGTTGGTGGCAAAGAGTGCTCTCTGAGCACCATCCGACTCATACAGTGGCAATGGCAGGTTGGCCCAGTCCAGCCCCAGGTTCCAGGCACTTTTCTGCTTTACGCCCAGATACTTAAAATAAGACAAGTGCATTCTGGGATTGTCCGCTATGTCAAACTCCGATATCACTCGGGAGTTTTTCAGGAGGACGTTTCGAAACGTCAGGTTAAAATTGGCTCCAACCTGATTTTCCGTATCGTAGTGGATAGCAAACTTTAGTTTCCTCTGGGGTAGTTCCTTGACTTTTACCGTAAGGGTATTGCCATCCTCCTGGTTCTGGAGGGAATAGCCAATTTTTGAGAAATAACGTGTTCCGAACAGCAAATTGATCCGTTCGGCTATTTCATCAATGGACAATTTTTGATTTTCTTCAATATTGAGTTTTCCCAGTATGTACTCAGCTTCTATTTTGGAATTGCCCTCGACTAGCACCTTCTTAATATTAAACAAATCCTTCTGTGGCAACTTTTCTGCCTCCTTCATTTCTCCATCTATCAAAAACTCCTTTTTGAAGTTTTTTATTGAATCGAGCATTCTTCTGGCAGTCTGCTCACCTGCAGCCACTATTTCCCCTCCTTTTTTAAAATCCGAAACATTAAATTCTTTCAGGTTAGGATTAATAACGAGTCCGGCTTTTTTCACCTGATCCCGTGCATCGCGCTCTCCCAAAAGAAACGCACTTTGCGACAGCAGCTCTACCATATCGATCAATTCCTCTTTAGGTTTCAATCCCATGCTGACGTTCACTGCGATCACCACGTCAGCGCCCATCGCCTTGACTTCATCGACAGGCAGGTTTCTGACCAATCCTCCATCCACTAGAAGTCTGCCATCGATTTCTACCGGGGTAAAGACCGAAGGAATGGCCATGCTCGCCCTCATAGCCTCAGGAAGGAAGCCCCGATCCAACACCACACGCTCACCCGTGCTGATGTCAGCAGCCACACAGGCAAAGGGAATAGGGAACTTGTTAAAGTCATTGATGTCATGGACCGATCGGGTGAGTCGACTAAACAGCTCATTTAGGTGCTGACCTTCGATCAGACCTTGTGGCAGTTCTACTTTCCAGCCTTTTATCGCCAGCTCGGCTATGAATCGACCATAAAATTCCTTTTCCTCAATGGTCACCTCATTCAGCGGGATAGAGTTGCTAAGGAGTTCATCCCAATTGGCTTCTTCAATGATTTGCTCCATCTCATCGGGCGTATAGCCAATGGAATACAACGCACCCACAAGTGCTCCCATGCTCGTGCCGGTAATATAGTCGGGGTAGATGCCCTCCTCCTCGAGCACGCGGATCACCCCAATGTGCGCCAGGCCGCGGGCCCCTCCACCACTCAGCACGAGTCCCAGCTTGGGTTTTTCGCTTTGCGCGGAAAGATTAAGAGGCAGAAGTGAAAAAAGTAAAAGGCAGTGGATTAGACGTGTCATTCGGGCATGTTCATTCTAAGCGGAAAGATAAAAGGCGCGAATTAGTCTTACTATTAAAGCCGTTATAAACTTGGAGAAAAAGCTTTAATCCGCAACCAACACCTTCTCCACAACCGCCCTCATCCGATTATAATCTGAGTACCCCATAGACACTGCATAGTATTCTTCTCCTTTCTTCAAGACTACAGAAGGAAACCCTCGAATCCCCATCTGCTGAGCTCTCATAAAGTCTTGATTGACGAGCTGCTTGTAGCCCGGAGAAAGGAACAACGGCTCAAACTGAGCATAGTCAATGTCAAGTTGGACACACAGTTTCTCCAACTCATTGAGATCATCGAGATCCCGATTCTCGGCGTAAAACATTCGTTGAAGGGATTTGTAAAAAGTCCACTCCTTGTCGGGCGCAATATCCCTAACGACTCTTACCGCACGGGCCGGTGGCTCAGTATCGTAGTTAAATTCCTCTCTATCAAAAAAGCGATAATCAAACGGCTGACCGGAAGCCTCATGCACATGCTCCCAATGCGATCGAATCATCTCCCGAAACTCCGGCGTCCAATCCTCACCTCCTCCGGGCCTCAGCCCACCCAGGATCAATTCGAATGAAAGCTGATTTCCATACTCATCCTTCAGCCTATCCAGATGATTGGTAATCCCCCAGCACCACGAGCACATCGGGTCACCGATATAGATCAGTGTATTGTCATTGGTTGTCATTTTGATTTCTGCGTCAGGAGCAGACTGGCTAGGTTCTACTTCACATAGTCCGTCTTCGCAATTCATATCCTTTTCCTTTTCCACTTCCTCTTTCATCATTTTGTAATAAACGGTGTTTAATCTGCACTAACAATCAAAGCAAACTCAAAATAGTTCATAAATTACCGACAGGTCATAAAAATTTCATCCTTGAGCACCCTCCTTAAAACCCACCAACTCACCAAGCATTACGGTAGCCTGACCGCAGTAAACGAACTGGAGCTCTCGATAGAGTCGGGGCAGGTATTTGGCATCCTCGGCCCCAACGGCAGCGGCAAGACCACCACTCTCGGTATGCTGCTCGATGTAGTTCGGCCGAGCTCGGGTTCTTTTCTGTGGTTTGGAGCACCGGGCTCTGCAGCTACTCGAAAGAAGATCGGAGCGATCCTGGAAACACCCTGCTTCTACCCCTACCTCAGTGCTGTAGACAATCTTAAAATCGTCGCCAGAATCAAGAGTGTTAGTTCTGATCGAATAGATCCGGTCTTAGAAGAAGTCGGACTGCTGGATAGAAAGAAAGATAAGTTTCAGACCTACTCACTTGGGATGAAGCAAAGGTTGGCGATTGCCTCCGCACTACTGGCTGATCCGGAAGTGCTAATCCTCGACGAACCGACCAATGGACTTGACCCGAAGGGAATCGTAGAGATTCGTGAAATCATCCAAAACATAGCCGCCTCGGGCAAAACGATCATACTGGCAAGCCATCTACTCAGTGAAGTGCAAAAGGTCTGCACGCATTTCTGCGTCCTCGACAAAGGAAAAATGCTTCATCAGGGCTCCGTCAAAGATGTGACCAAAGGACAGGCCTCCATCGAAGTAGGTGCCGCGGATATGAATGCGTTGAAGACCGAACTTGAAAAACTCGCGGGCATCAAAGGTATCAACAAGGAGCTGGACTTTTATCGGGTGATGGTGGAAGATGAAGTGACCGTCGAGTACATCAGCGGGGCATTACTCAAAAACGGCATCACTCCTACGCACCTTAGAAAAACCGAAAGTTCGCTCGAAGAACAATTCATGAAAATACTGGAAAAAGAATGATCAGGCTACTACATATCGAATGGCTCAAAGTCAAGTCAAATTCCGGATTTTGGGTAATACTGGCCCTGTACATGGTGGGTGTTTATATGGTTTGTTCGCTGGGCACGGTGTTGCTTAATGCGACAGTCACCTACACCTCATCGGATCCCGCCGCCAGTCAGTTACCCCCTGAGCTCAACATGTACAACTTCCCCAGCATCTGGCACAACCTCACCTACATGGGCTCCTGGGTCAAGATGCTCCTTGGGGTCGTCATGATCGTACTGATCACCAATGAGTATAGTTTCAAAACCCAAAGACAAAACATTATTGATGGGTTTACTCGCGTAGAGATTATCGGCTCGAAATTCCTGATCTCCTTTTTGCTTGCGGTCGTTGCTACAGGTTTGATGTACGGATTGGTCATGTACTTTGGCTTAAGATATTCTGATGGACCCGGGGATGCGTTGTTTTACAAAGCAGAGTTTCTGTTCGGCTACTTTGTTCAGACCCTGGCGTTTTTATCTTTTGCCGTATTAGTGGCGCATGGGTTTAAATCGGCCGGCCTGGCGATAGTATTTTCCTTCGCCTATATCCTCTTTCTGGAAGCAATCATTCGAATCTTCCTCGATGATGACGGCTTGATCATCGGCCTACTTCCGGACAAAGCCATGGACAACCTCATCCAGTCGCCAGTCAACTTATTCGACCCGGAATCCGTCCAGCGGTTCATTGATTATGGGCAACTCGCCATTGTCGCAGGTTGGATTGTGGCGTTCAATGTGTTGACTTATTTTTTACTGTCCAGAAGAGATTCGTAGAGGTTTAGCGAAAGGTTATTTGAAAAACCCTCGTTTTGCCCCAGCCCTAAAGAGAGCCGAGGGGTTTTCAATCCTCCAATACCAACATTCTGCAAATCATTGCACACTACTTTTTCCCCTTTTGCAAAGAGGCAGGCGGTCGTAGTAAGCGTAAACCATAATTCAACTCATCAAACCAACCGTCATTGCGAAGGAGTCCCGATAGCTATCGGGACGACTGAAGCAATCGCGTTCTCTTTAGCTGGGACCGAGATTGCCACACTTCACATGCTTGATGCTCATCAGAAAAAGGACATACTCCGAAGCAATTTCAATACTCCTGATAAACTTTTTGTCTTGACACAAAAAGTTACAAAAAAGTCAAGGCTGTGAATCCATTTCGGAAATTCTTCCTGTTCTTGCAATGAATCCAAACTCTCCCGAATCGCTGCGCTCTCGGGATCAAACAGTGGATTCAGCTTCATATAACTTAGAAAGAATTTCTAATCGAAATACATTCAAGGCCGGAGTGCCCAATCGCTTGGAACAAGCGAAAAGCGGGTAGGCCCGTCAAAACACCTGGGCGCAGGGCAGGCCATGCGGGTGGATAAGGTTTGTTTTGACTAGATTTTTTGCCTTCTTTTTTATAAATGAAAAAAGAAGGTGCCCGCCCGGCATAAGGGCAAAAAAGACAAAAGAACATCTAATCCTTGACTCCTCCCTTTTCTTTCCCTAATTTGAAGTCGTGGTTCTGATGATGACCTTCAGAGGAACCCATAGCTGCACAGAGAGAAAATTTGATTTGAGTCAGGGTATAGATAGCCGACAGTACCAAAGAAATTTCTTATGGACTAATGGTTACTAAACGTTTAAAAAAACGGATAAGCACCTGACCTCCAAGATTTAATAAAAAAGATATAGAGCGGATATAGTGAATGCACTATAGCTGTTAGTTAGGCAAAATAAGGATCACATGAAAAAAGCATATTTAATACTGGTACTTTTTGTTTCCTGCAACTCTATAGGTGACACATCAAATTTTGAACAAACCCAAAAAATTGGTTTCACATCACTTTTCAAAAACAAATCTATTAACCAACATCTTAAACCAGCTGCACTAGAAAACGTCGATATAATTAGTGGATTTAGGGAAGCTAAACTTGGCACATGCCTCGGTTCTCTAGAATATAGTGACTGGTCGGTAGATAGCACAAATATTGACTTGGGCGTTTTAGTGCTAAAATTGAAAACACTTGAATTAAAAATAGGTAAGGATGCTCTTCATGAAACCACAGTAATATTTATTGATGATTCATTGAGCCACATTCAAATTCGGGTTTCTGAGTCTATAGATTATAGTCAGAATATGAATCTTGAATACGCCTTCAACAATACATATGGAAATCCAGAATTGGAATCCACCAAGGAACTACTGCAGATGGGAACTCTTATAGATTCTGGCAAACCGTTAATGTCAAGCACCACCAAAGAAACTACTACAAAAACTTGGGTTGGAAAAAAGACAATTGTAAAACTGCGTAAAGAGATTTTCACTGATTCAGAAAAACCATATGATCTGCCGCGTAAAGTATACTATGCTTTTTTCTATTTACAGAAATTCAACGATGAATGGGAAAGAATTGAAAAATTAAAAGAATTAAAACGCTCAAATCAGGAAAATTCAGATAGGAAAAATAGTATGAATGAAATCTAATTAAGAATGTTAACAGAAATCATAGAAGGAGTTGTTAAACTGTTAGGTCCAATTGCAACCCTCTCAAAAGATCGCAGAGAATTAAAAGATAGTGCGTTAAGGTCAATTTCCACAGCACTGAATGAAACATATTTATATTATCGAGATATAGATCGTGTCAACCAAAGAAACCTAGATCGTGAAGCGCAACTGTCTAGATATTGGTCAGCGGCTTCAATACCACTTAGACATTTTGACGAGGAACTAGCAGGAATCTGCGAATCTAAGTCTGAATACTGGATAAACCCTGAAAATTACACTGAAGAGGATATCAATAGATTTGGAATTGAACTTGGCGAAATTAGACAAGCATACAGAAGGATGTTAACCCCTACACGTTGAAAACTTTGCCTAACAACACCTATCATCCGTTGGGTGTCATTGAAAACGAAACTTTGGCGGCTCTTGGATAGTCCGCCATGTGTGAATACCTTTAAAATCGGTCATTGCTTGTTGGTGACGCAAACTGAAAATCAACTTAATCCCCACGTATGATAACCAGACGTTAGCAACTCTCGCCGATTGACCAACACATTCGAACAGCTACCAAAGAAAAATAACAACTAAAGCCATATAAGTCACAGATACCACCCAGTCAGTCACTCCTCCCGACAAAAAATCATATCTCCCGAGTCAGCAATGACAGATCCATCTAAAAAATCGCATCTCCCGGCTCATAAGTCACAGATCCCGCATCACAAGTCACAGCTCCGAGGTAAAATATGACATATCCTAAGAAAAAATGACATATCCGGGGTGAACAGTCATAGATCCCGGGTTATCAATAAGAAATCCCTGTTCACCACGTCATTCCGGCTCGACTGACCGCCCGCCTGGATGACCATTCGGACAGGGACGGGCAGGTTTTCGATGAGCGCAGCAAAGCGGAATATCGGAATCTAAGGCTGTGAACGACGGAGATTCCGGTATGCTCTCATGCCCTATCGGGCCTGTGACCAACCGGAATGACGGACAAACACAATTACGTCATCGCGAGGAGGAACGACGAAGTGATCTCGTGTTCTTTAGTTGAGCCCGAGATTGCCACACTTTACATGATCGACTGATCGTCAATCATGTTCGTTCGCAATGACGAAGAATTACAACAAATCTACCTCTTCTTTTTCTTCATCTTCTTCCAGTACTCGTCCTCGGAGAGTGGCGGGTATTTCTTTTTGTCTGCATAGGGTGATTTGCCTCCATCGAAGTAGGCTCTGACAACAGTGACCGGGATCGTATCCTTCATGCTGTGCGCTGCTTCATAGATGTGGTTGCCATGAAAGTCATGACACTGGAGACAGGTGGTCCACATTTCTCGCTTTACGAGTTCTTCGTGAGAGATTTCCAGAGGGTCGTCCTTCATGACAGTTTCTCCGTGGCAGTTTCTGCAGTAGCCCACATCGACCTGGGTCACGCGCACACCGCTGTGCTCGCTATGGCAGGACTCGCACTCGGTGACACCCAGGTTCTTTCTGGCCTCTGCGAATCGCGTCTCGGTAAATCGATGTGTAGGATGTCGGTCGTTGTCCCGGGTATCATGACAGTCGAGACACTTTTGGTTGTCTACGTTCTCGGCCCCAAAGTCCGCTTCGGACTTTCTCAGTCCAAAGCTATGCATCAGGTTGGCTTGCATTTGCTGAAAGGTATTTCCCCGAGCAGGGGTATGACATGATTGGCAGGTCAAGTCCTCATGACCGGTATTCATAGGTCCCTTCATCAGAAAGTCCTCGTTGGCAGGCATAAAGAGCAATACGTAGCTCACCACGGTGATAAAGAGCCCCACACCAAATCCAATCCACTGTCGTTTCCTTTTTCTGCTTATTCTCATGAACTGTTCTTAAATCTTTCCTGATACAATTGTTTTACACTTTCGCCCAATGTCAAACGACTCTTTCTGACGTAAGAAATCTGCATTACTGCGTTCGTGACAGGCGAAGTACTCCTCACCTTGCTCGCTACCGACGAAGCAGTACCCAAAACCATAATTATGACTCCCATCCAGACCAGGTTGATCAGGGGCTTTTCTTCGGCTTTGATGGTGATCCAATCTCGCTGAGAGGACATGATCGAAGCGGTCATCGTTCCGTCCTCCGGGTTAAGCTTATCCACCCAAATCTTGATTCCCAGGGGTTTATTCTCATCCGGCATTAGCTTCATTCGCCCTTTGGAGATCAGCATCATGGGCTTGGCCAGGTATTGATTGGGGCCATCATTGATTTGAAATTGAAACTCCAAGGCCAGATCTTCTTCACCTAAAATGATACCGGGAATCTCGGCAATTGGCTCTGCTGCAAGCCATCGTACTTCCAGGCTTTTATACGAAAATACATCGTGCTCTATACTCAAGCCAAAACGATCAGGTTTGGTCCAGGTCTGCTTGGCAGGATCAGGAAAGTTGCTCACGTGCAGGTAGATATCTTTAGTCAGGGCATGCTGAATATCCGGTGAAGCCATGTAGCCCATATCGGGATTGTTTTGCATTCTGGGGGTAAGGACAAAGGATCGATCGCCATCCTGCACATGGATTCTATAAAATGTATTCCTTGCGTTTACACGAATCGTATCTCCCGCCCTGTACAACCGCTTATAGAAATAATCACTCGACAGGACTCGATATTCAGGATAGTTGGTTTGCAGCAACAGGTCTTCATCAATGTATCCACCGTCATGGAGTTCTACCTGCTTTCCCAGATAGGTAAACTCATAATCTCCCAATTCCTTGGATCGATCACGATTAAGCAAGAGATGGTCTCGTACCTCATGCACTTTGCCATCACTACTCTGGGTGTTGGTCAAGAGGTTTTCGGAAATCGTATCCGAAAAAGCCGAAGAAAAGAAAAAACCCAAGACCATCAACAAAAAGCCAACATGAGATAGCGCCCCTCCGGTCGGGATTCTCATTTTGTACTGAATAACCAGAAACTGAATTGTGACAGATAATCCGAATATCAACGAGAACGCAATCAGTATGTATCTCCATTCGGTAATTCCTCCAATCAGCACTACCAAAGAGGACACGATCAATGTAGCAATCAAGGGAATGGATAATTTATCTTCCCATTGCTTTAATGTTGTTGGTCTGAAATACACGGTTTGGGCAGTGGCCATCACCAATGCAAAGCCGATGGCAAACCAAAGCTGGATATTGGTGTAGAACGAAACCGGATCGGAGGGCGGAGCAATGTTCGAGTCCAGCCCTATGTTTTCCATGATGGTATTGAAAACAGGAATTGATGTGGGCAGTAAAACCTGAAAGGCAGACAAAGCCATGACAATCACCCCCAACTGCATCCAAAAGTCAAAAGACCATTTGGACTCCTTTTCCGAGGTGGGAAACAATTCTTTCCTCCTAAGAAAAATCACAACTGCGGACAGTATCAATACGGCAAACAGGAATATCAATAGTTGCCCTGACAAACCCAGATCCGTAAACGAATGCACGCTGCTGTCTCCGAGGATTCCGCTTCGGGTCAGGAACGTAGAATAAACAATGAGCAAAAACGCCCCGCACACCATGAGTACACTGCTACCCAGCGCTTTTCCTTTCTTTTGGTATAGAACAAATGAGTGTAATGCGGCCAGTAGGATAAGCCAGGGGATCAGCACGGCGTTTTCCACAGGGTCCCAGTTCCAGTACCCACCAAAGTTGAGTGTTTCGTACGCCCAGTAAGCACCCATCATAATTCCCAATCCCAGTATCCCCACAGAGGCGATCGTCCAGACATGCGCATGTTTGATCCATTGATGGTTTTCACCTTTGATCAACCCTGCAATGCAATAGCAAAACGGAACTGAGGCTATGGCGAAAGCCAGGAATATCATCGGCGGATGAATGACCATCCAGATATTTTGAAGAAGTGGATTGAGCCCGGTGCCATCTTCCGGTACAAAAGTCGGGTCAATGGCAAAAATCGGATCAGTAAGAACCTGACTTAAGAGAATGAAGGGTGAACTTCCGATTTTTAAATCGGAAACAACCAGCCCAAGGATCATACTCAAGAGCATCAGATGAATCCCATTTAATACGGTCATCACACCTGCTTCCCACACTCCGGCCTTCCTGAGTACCACCATTCCCACCCAAAGGGAAAAGAATACCCAGATCAGAAAGCTACCCTCCTGCCCCTCCCACAGGGCCCCAAAAATGTAGTAGAGTGGCAGTTCATTCGAAGAGTGCTTCCACGCATAGTGATACTGAAACTGGTGATCCAGGATCAAGTAAAACAACAAAAGCACTGAGGCCGAAACAAAAGAAACCTGAACGACATAGGATATCCGGGCCATCGCTATCCAGCTCCCTTCCTCCTCCTGGCGGAAGGAGACAAAGTAGGACACCCCGGATACCAGGGCTGCCACAAAGGCCATGATGACAAATAGATATCCCAGGTCTCCCAGCATATCAGGCGTATTTGATGATGACGTTGTTGGTCATAGGCTTACTAATGCAAGGGAGGACCATGTCCGCCTCCATCTCAGCTTTGGTGAGCACATGGCCTTTTCGCATAAATACCTTTCCATTGGAGCACTCAGCCTTGCAGCTACCACAAATCCCATCCATGCAGACATAAGGAACTTTGATCCCTGCATCGAGTGTCGCGTCCAGGATCGTCCGGTTGGCCTTGACCGGGACGAAGTATTCTTTTCCTTTATGAAATACCCTGACCTCTCTGTTTTCAAGAAATGCACCCTCGGCCTTAATCTCCTCAGCACTTGGAGGTGGAGCCGTGAATTTCTCTATGTGAATATTGGCCTCAGGTACACCCGCCATTTTCAGCCCCTCTTCGGCTTCTGTCATCATTCCTGAGGGTCCACATATATAGAATTCGGTACTGCTTTCAGCATATTGCGGAACGGACTGGAGCAGCTTGGGCACTTGCGAGCGCTCTACACGCCCTTTGTAGCAATCCTCAAAGTCACCGGGATTTTCCAGGATATGCTTGAGGTTCAGTCTGCCGTTGTAGCGAGCTCTTAGCGCATTGAGATCCTGATTAAAAATGATAGACTCTACATCTCTGTTGCCATAAAACAACGAGACGGTACTTTCACGTTCCGCATAGAGCACGGACTTTAAGATGGACATCAAAGGCGTGATCCCACTACCCGCACCAAAAAGAATGATATGACGGGCATTCGTAGAATCGGTTTCTACCGTGAAGCTGCCCATGGGATAGAGCACTTTCATCCTCATCCCCTCTTTGATGTTGTCATAAATGTAATTGGACACCTTCCCGTCTTTGATCCGTTTGACGGTGATGCTTACCTCTTTGTCAATATTGGGGGCACTGTTGAGCGAGTAGCACCTCCGCTCCACCTTACCGTCAATATTCATCAGCAATGTGAGGTACTGCCCCGGCATGTATTTTATCTTCCGAAAAAAAGGCTGCTTGAAATAGATACTCACCGCATCTGCCGTTTCCTTTTTCACTTTAGTGATTTTCAACTTTGCTATTCTCTCCATGGCTTTTTATTCGTAGTAAAACACAATCCAAACATGAAACAAGGTGAGGAAGGTGATAAAGAAAGAAAATGACACGTGCAGAATCATCCAACCCTGGAAGATCCACATGGCCTTTTGCTTGATCACATCGAGGTTGAACATCCCAAGGATGAAATTCCCAAAGAAAGTCACGCTCAGTAGGAACAAATAGGCAAAACCCAATTGGGTAGAATGAACATAAAACAGCAATGGACTCAGTGCGCCAAGCCAGTTGTGGATGTTGTAAAAGGTCATGGATAGTTCTTCCCACTTCTCCACAGACCGTACCAGGGTAAGCAACCATTGAAACAAGATCACTACTGAAAGCCCCAGACCTGACCAACGGCGGTACATCTGATCCTGCTGCAGTGTTTCGAGATAGACCCAGTCCCAGCCCATCACATCCTGTAAGACGAAAAGGGCAAAAAGTGAAAGTCCAAGTATTAAATATGCTGTTCTGTTCATGCTGATTTAAAAAATTAGAGACAAGCGCCATGGACAGCGCCCGTCTCCGTCGGTATTAATCAAACCTATAGACTAGATTTTCAAGATTCCTTTGAGTGTCTCCTCCGCTGCCAGTGAATTCACACTATCCAAAAAGACCGTAGGCTCAGGCAATGAGTATCCCGCAGCCGGCCATGCACCCACCGGCGGAACTTCATTTTCTTTGAAACCACTTGCTTTGTCAAGATATCTTTGGAACGTCGCTGCCGCACCTCCTCTGTAAGCCATTAGGATTCCCTGCAGCTCTTCGAAAGTTACCGAGTCCGATGGATACGTCCAGGTCGTTGCCCCTTGAATGTCCCCAAGTACCCAGTCGGTTTTGGTAGTCTCCGGGTGATC
Source organism: Reichenbachiella sp. (assembly GCA_965222305.1). GTDB lineage: Bacteria > Bacteroidota > Bacteroidia > Cytophagales > Cyclobacteriaceae > Reichenbachiella. The sequence goes on along the minus strand of OZ244943.1, from coordinate 465,244 downwards.
GTTGTGGCAATTCACGCAAGGTGCGGCCACTGCAAAATCCGGGAACATCGCCGTATAAAGCTGCGACTCCTCATCGAAGAAATACTTCGGCACCGAATCCTTTCGCATTTCTGCAAACAGGTCAGCCTGCTTTCCTGAAAACTTATTGGATTTCCTAATAGGAAAATCTGATCCCAGGAATAGTCCTAGTGGCACCTCCCCTTTCTTTCGAATATCACTTGCAATCCCTCTCAGGAACAAGGCCGGCAGTGGGCCTGCTTCGACATGGTCTTTTTCCCAGTCTTCATCAAATTTCAATCCCTTCTTCTTTCCTGCGCCCACAATGGCCTTGGTATACAAGGTCCTGGCCACATCATTTTCCTTAGCGACCATCTCGAATGCTTCTTCAATTGAGTACATCTTTGACGACTCAGTTACTCCGGTTTCTTCAGGTAAGGATTGACAAGCACCTAATAGCATAGCCAACACAAGCCCGTACAGTGATCCTTGTAGTAATAGTTTTATGTATTTAGTATTCATAATTCTCGTTTTTGATTACAGACAAATAAATGAGGGTGCTGACTAGCTATAGGTTCAAATATGATTATGCGGCTACCTCAGCAGCAGCGCTTTTCATAGTAGTGGCTAACACAGTATAAACTGAAACCCAAGCCGCTTTTACTTCATCGTTCCAGGCATCGCCAAGCCCTACTTCAAGTGTCCCAAGTAGAGCTGCAGCTACTGTATCGTAGTGCTCGTCTTTTACCCCATAGCCCACGTGCCTTTTGCCTAAATCCTGAACTACCGGCACCAAAGCACCCAAGTCATCAAGTCCTTTGACTGCCGCCGCCAGCATGGTCATTAGTTTGTTGCCCTGCTCCACCATGTCTCCTTTGAACAGTGGTTTTAATTCAGGGTCTAGTTCGAACAGTTTTCCGTAAAAAATTTCGGCCGCCTTAGGTGCGATTGGTGCCACCATAGCGAATGTACTTTGCACCAACTCCTTCTCTTTAGCGGTGATTGGACCCTCTTCTTTCTTTTTGAATAATGAACTTAAAATTCCCATTTCGATTATAATTTAAGGTTTGACATATGTTTTTTGTTCTAAATTGAATAGCTCATTGAGCGCTTCACTCAAGACATCAGATTCTCCTCTTCTGCATGCCGTTTTCAACTGTAGTACCGGAAGCTTGATCACTTTCTGAATCATCTGCCTGGTTACCTGCTCCACCAATTCATGTTCTTGTTTAGTAGCATTCTTGAGTGATGCTTTGAGTGTTTGCTTTCTTATTTCCTCTAGCGTGGTCTTAAACTTTTTGACTTGGTCGGTAAACCCCAGTTCCTCAGACCACTTTTTGAATTCTGAAACGCATTCTTCTATTACTTTTTCCACCTGGGGCACTTCGGCGAGCCTTTGCTCCATGACTTCATCAACGACCTTCCCCAGATCATCTACATTGAGCAAGTCAATACCGAACCTCCCTACATTAGGATCGATTGACCTAGGAGATGACACATCGATGAGCAGGCTTACCCTTGAGTTTTCAAAATCATCAATTCCATACAGCACCTCCTCTGACTCGATACTGGAGATTACACTATCAAAGTTTTTCAATTCCTGTGCGTGCCTGCTGAATGGCACAAACCCAAACTCCAACTCTTCTGCCAAAGAATAGGCCTTTGAATTGGTTCGGTTGGTAATGGAAATATTTTTACAGTTCTTTTTTGACAGGTGGCTACAAATATCTGTGCCCATTTTACCTGCTCCCAGCACCAATACTCTTGAATCGGCATCTAGTTTCGGATGGTTTAGCAAGGCACTCACCGCGTTATAGGATATTGAAGCAGCACCACATTTGAAATTAGTATTTTGATTTACTGATTTGTGACAATAGAATACCTTATGCAAAAGGCGATGCATCATCACATCCGCCAGTCCGCAATCGACCGAAACCTGATACGCCTTCTTTACCTGTCCATAAATCTCCAAGTCCCCCAGCACCTTGGATTCCAATCCCATTGATACTCTAAACAAATGCTCGATGGCCGCAGTCCCATGATGGGTATCAAAATAATTGCTATAAAAAATAGAGTTGACTCTACTTAGAGTACTTAGATAATTAATTAATTCAGCAGAAAGGTTTTGATCGTGAAAATAGTAGAGCTCAGTACGGTTACAGGTACTCAGAAATAAGGCTTCTCTAATACCGAAAATATCCTTTAGTCCTTGAAACAGAATCTCCTTTTCTGTTTCGCCAAGTGCATATTTTTCTCTTACTTCAACAGGAGCGGTTTTATGGCTCAGGGCAAGTATGCGAAGATTTTGATCCATATTTATCTACAAAGTTCAAATACCGACATACGCCTATCATGTCAGGCATAAATCATCTTTGGGTGGTAATAAATATGGGTGTGCTAAAGGTTCTTTGTTGAGACAAAAGTAGAGTTAAGGTCCAATTTAAAACAGGACGTATGATCCGTTTGGGCATGTCTTTTCCTGCGATAAAACATGCCATATATCAGTATTTACACGTATTTAATTACGTACTTATGATGAGGGTCAGGACTTTACTACCGAAAACACCTGTCGATTGTCCTGCTGATTCACAATAACGAAGTAGCGACCTTTTTGCAGATTGGATGTATTCCAATTGATGCTTATTTTCTGTTGGGAAGGCTGTCCGCGATACACTCGTTCTACCAACCGTCCGTTGATGTCGATCACCTCCACATTGAGCATAGAAGCGTTGGCGTTAAACTCTATGGTCGCACGACCATTCAACGGATTGGGGTATACGTTAAGTGTTTGATTTGCACCTTTGGGAATGGCAGTGATTACATCCTGACCAATTATGGGAATCGTATCAAAGTCCTTGTACAGCACGGAGTTGATCTTCACAGAATCCGCGCCAAACCACTGCTCCAGTACCGAGGCATACACCTGCCGAAAATCGTACTGCATTTCCAGGTTGTTTTCGTAGTTCATGCTCGAGTCGATTATCGGGTTTTCACCCAGGACTCCTCCCGCTACAGAATTTCCAAAAACAAACAGTGGTGCTGCTGCTCCATGATCGGTGCCATTGCTGGCATTGGAAACGATCCTACGTCCAAATTCCGAAAAGGTCATACCCATCACTTGATCAGACAAGCCTAGGTGATCTAAATCCTTCATGAACGCAACCACGGCATCATTGAGCTCTTTGAGGAGTTCATTGTGAAAGCCCGTGGTTGTTTCACCAGCCTCCACCTGCCCTTCGTGCGTATCAAACCCGCCTATACGCACCATATATATAGGTGTCTTCAAGCCACCTGATATTAGGCGAGCAATGATCTTGAGCTTTTGTGCCAAATGATCGCCATTTTCACCCTCCGGATGATCTGCATCACCGGGGTAGACCAACTGATTTCCTGCCTTGTCTGCTGCATTGGTGACCGCCTCGCCATATTGCTGAGATTGCCGGGCGATCAGCCTTACATACTTGAGCTTATCCCCTGCCGGAGTATTGGGCGCTGCGATTTCCGTTTCTTCGAGCAACTCATAAAAGCTGCCCACATCGCTCAGCACCATGCTCATCAGTGCATTGGGGCCTTGAAAGAGCAGCGAACTCCCATAGCCAATCTCGATCGACAAAGGGTCTGGCATCTCGGCATTGGGAAACTCATCCGGATAGCCTTCGAAGGATTCAGCCAGGTATCGCCCCATCCAGCCTGAATTGATCACTTCATCCGAATCAGATCCACTCATCCAAATATCGCTGGACCGAAAGTGGCTGTAGTTTTGTTCAGGGTATCCGACGTTTTGAACGATCCCCAGACGGCTTTCGCCAAACAATGAAGCAAATCCATCGAGTGCCGGGTGAAGTGCCACTTGGCTTTGAGGCAACTCAATCAGAGAAGAATCAGGCAGTACAACATGGGGCCGGACGTCATTGAGTTCTGATAGTCGGTCAAGCGGGATGACCGTATTCAACCCGTCATTTCCTCCATCCAGGAAAATGAGAACTAGGGCTTTCTCCTGCTCAGCAGCCATTCTCATAAACTGCTGTACCATTTGGGCATTCGCAGTACCCAATCCCAGCGAACTCATCACACCCGGAATGGCCATCGAGTGGCCCATGCATTTGATAAATTTTCTTCGTCTCATGTCGCTTTTACATTAAGTGTGATTCGCTCAAATGATTGATAGACCTGAACAGCCCTCTGAGTCGTGACTCAATGATCTCTCGGTTGGCGGCCGAGGGATCGGCTTGGTAGTCGTTCCACGCACCCGTCCAGTACCCATCAGTCGCCTGGCCGGTGAGCAATACGGACTTCAGATAATCCAGGGTATCCTGGTCCGACTCCATACCTGACAGGAGCAGCAAAGTATCGCTAATGAGGGTATTCGGATTGGCAGGATTGGGTAGCGCTTCTGCAAACTTGACAAAATCGGCTGCCAATCTATAGTCAGGGTCATTGACCCAAAACCACCCAAACACCAAAGCATCAAGACTGGAAGCACGGCGAGTAATAGAGTCTGTAGTGATCCAGTTTTTATCATATGTGGGCGCCTGGTAATAAGCCGGCCAACCTGAAACACTCGGTGGGTCACCGATCCGCTGTCCCGTAGAGTACAAATACCCCCAGTACACACTGGTCATGGTGTTATACACCAGGTGCGCATCTTCCGGGTCAACATGCTCAATCTCAATCGTTCTCCAATACCCAACGAAATGCTCAATCGGGCTTTTGATCATGGCACCTCTATTCGCCTCATCAAAAAAATGTTCGCTAGAAAAAAGTGCTTTCAACACGGGTACTATCTCATAATCATTTTCTCGAAAGATTGCTGCCAGAGGTTCGATGACATTCTGCTCTACACTTTCATCAATCTCACTGTACACAAAGAAGTTGTAGATTCTTCGACAGATATAAAGTGCCGTCTCTTCGTTGTTGAATATCATATCGAGCATCTCATCCAACTCCTCTGCACCGGCCATTCCCGACCTACCCTGGATGAACTCATCACCATAAAATGATGAAAACCGTTTATTCGCAGTAGAATGCCAATCGGGATTGAAAAAATAATCCCATGTTCCTTCATTCAGGCGATCCTCCCAGTTGAGGGTAAAACCGGTCAGAAGCTTGGCTCCCTCCTGTACATCGCTTTCCGTGTATTGTGAATTGGGCCCTTTACCGAGCGTGAATAGTTCTTGAAGCTCACGGCTATAGTTTTCATCAGGCGCCCATTTATTGTTCCAGGCGCCATTGAGGTATAGCAGCATGCTGGTGTCCAGCGTTAGTTCTTTGATCAACGTCTTGAAATTGCCTAGCGCATTTCGGCGTAGCATACTGAAATACTGGTAGCTCGCCTTGGCCACAAATACGCCCATCGCTTGCGTGGGCAGCAGGTTATGCCAAAACAAGATCATCTTTTCATGAATGGTCTGCTCCTGATCGATAAAGTTGTTGAGCGTCCAGGCATTCAGGGACATGATGCGTTCGTACTCAAACTGATCGGCAGGTGCCAACACCCATGATTCGCCGAAAGGCACACCAGTATCCTCCTCACTGTAATCATTTGTAGGTGGTGTGGGAACCGGTGACTCTTGTATGAGTTGGTCAATGGAGCCAGCGACAGACATTGACCTAAAGGATTCCAAATCACTCATTTTGGATCCAAACATAACCCTGCGTAGAAGGTGCGTGATCGCGCGATCATCCCAATCCCCTGCATAGGGGTCAAGGTCCGTTGTGGTAGCAATCCGTTTCGCGTGGGACTCTGGTTTGCTATCTGCGATATCCAGGGGATATTTGAAGGGATCAGCCACACCGGACTTCTCGCGGATAATCTGCTCAATCGTAGCCCAGTTTCTTGGATCCTTCAAATGGTCGATCTTCTCTTTCATAGTCTGTACTTACATTCGATAAACGAACCAGGCTAAGTGTTATTCTATTATCCAGTCCGATTATCCTTCATCAAAATAGCCCATTATAATTAGTGTGGTATGTACTAATTTGAATTTTTCTTGTCGCTGATATGTTTTATCCTAAATTTGCACGACTTATCAAGAAAGACCGAGGGACTGGGCCCTAAGACGTCTTGGCAACATATCCAAAGCCGCAAAATGGATGTTGTGCCACCTCCCATTCCGATAGTATCGGAAAAAGATAGGTGATCTCTAAAGATTTCTTTTTTGGTAAGTAGTTAAAAGAAAAACTACGATGATGAACATTCAGGATATACTGAAAGAACGCATCATGGTGCTCGATGGCGCTATGGGCACGATGATCCAGAAGTACGGTCTGGAAGAAAAGGACTTTCGCAATGACGAGCTAAAAGACCACCCGATCAATCTGAAAGGGAATAATGATCTGCTCTCTGTGACCAGACCCGATGTGATCAAGGAAATACATGCGGCGTACTATGAGGCCGGAGCTGACATAGTAGAAACCAATACTTTTGGAACTACCTGGGTCGCCCAGGCTGACTATGAATTAGAAGATTGGGTTTACAAAATCAATTTCGAATCGGCTAAAATCGCCCGTGAGGTGGCCAATGAGTTTACCGCAAAGGAGCCCAATAAGCCAAGGTTTGTTGCGGGATCTATGGGCCCGACCAACCGATTGGCCAGTATGTCTCCTGATGTGAATGATCCCGGATATAGAGCCATTACTTTCGATCAGCTCAAAGAAGCCTTCCAGGAGCAAGCAAAAGCACTGCTGGACGGTGGCGCTGACATCCTATTGGTGGAAACCATCACGGACACCCTAAATGCAAAGGCCGCATTGATGGCTATCGATGAAATAGCAGAAGAGCGAGGAATCAAAATTCCGATCATGGTATCAGGAACTATTACTGATGCAAGTGGCCGAACCCTCTCTGGTCAAAATACGGAGGCATTCCTTATATCTGTCTCGCACCTTGATTTGTTGAGCATAGGGCTAAACTGCGCCTTGGGAGCCAGAGAGCTTAAGCCTTATTTGAACGTGTTGGCAAACAAATCCAACTTCAATGTAAGTGCGCACCCTAATGCCGGCTTACCCAACGAATTTGGAGCATACGATGAATCGCCAGAATATATGAGTGAGCAGATCAAAGAGTTTTTGGATGAAAACCTAATCAACATCATTGGTGGATGCTGCGGTACAACGCCGGATCATATCAAAGCGATTGCCGAGCTTGCTGCAAAGTATGAACCAAGGACAGTTGACAGTGTTCAGCTAACAGTTGACAGCTAAGAAATCATGAGCTTTCAATTCGAACAATTAAAAATATGGGAACGATCTATTGAGTTAGCCACTCAAGTTCACGAAATGACTTTAAAATGGCCATCTGAAGAGAAGTACATTTTGACCTCTCAAATTAAGAGAGCCACAGATTCCATTTCACTGAACATAGCAGAAGGATCTACTGGGCAGAGTAATAAAGAGTTTAACAGATTTCTGGGAATCGCGCTGAGATCGGGCATTGAGGTAGTCAACTGCCTTTATCTTGGAAGAAACAGAAAACTGATCGAAAAAAAAGAGTTTGAAACTTTCTACAAGGAGCTTCTGGAGATTACTAAAATGATCCAGGCTTTTAGAAAAACTTTAAAGACGACTGATCGCTGATCACTGGACACTGAAAACTAAGATGAGTTTACACAAAGACTATAAAGGAAAATACGAGTACAAGTGGGGTAGCGTTGCTCCTATGAAGCTAAGCGGATTGGAACCATTGGTGGTCACACCCGATCTCAACTTCATCAATGTCGGCGAGCGAACCAACGTAACTGGTTCCAGAAAATTCCTTCGACTGATCAAAGAAAAGAACTTCGAGGAAGCCCTTGACGTGGCTCGTCATCAGGTAGAAGGTGGTGCCCAAATCATCGACATCAACATGGACGAGGGCATGATCGATGGCGTGGAGAGCATGACCCAGTTCTTGAACCTGATTGCTGCAGAGCCCGATATCGCAAGGGTGCCCGTCATGATTGATAGCTCCAAGTGGGAGATTATCGAAGCAGGCCTCAAGTGCGTACAAGGAAAATCAGTGGTGAACTCCATCAGCTTGAAAGTCGGCGAAGAGGAATTTATCCGTCAGGCCAAATTGATAAAACAATATGGAGCCGCCATGATCGTCATGGCATTTGATGAAGACGGCCAGGCAGACAACTATGAACGAAGGGTAGAAATCGTTAAAAGATCTTATGACCTTTTGGTAGGCCCCAAAGTGAAATTTGCTCCTCAGGATATCATTTTCGATTTGAACATTTTCCCTGTTGCAACCGGAATGGAAGAGCACAGAAAAAATGCTCTTGATTTCTTCCAGGCAACACGTTGGGTTCGCGAAAATCTCCCCGGAGCTCACGTGAGTGGTGGGGTAAGTAACGTTTCGTTTTCGTTTCGTGGAAATAATGCAGTGAGAGAAGCGATGCATTCGGCATTCCTTTATCATGCGATTCAGGAAGGCATGGACATGGGAATCGTCAACCCGGCCATGCTGGAGGTGTATGATGACATTCCCAAAGAGCTACTCGATAAGGTAGAAGATGTTCTTTTGGATCGAAGAGACGATGCAACGGAGCGGTTGCTTGAATTCTCTGAAAGTTTCGTCGGCGAAGGAAAAGTCCAGAAGAAAGACGATGAATGGCGAAAGCAACCTGTTGAAAAGAGAATCGAGCATGCCCTCGTCAAAGGAATTGTTGAGTTCATCGAAGAAGACACGGAAGAAGCACGACAATCTCTTGGTCGTCCACTCAAAGTAATCGAAGGACCGCTCATGGACGGAATGAACGTAGTAGGTGATCTCTTCGGTGAAGGAAAAATGTTCTTACCCCAGGTGGTAAAAAGTGCCCGGGTGATGAAGAAAGCCGTGGCCTATCTTACCCCCTATCTTGAGGCTGAAAAATCTGAAGGTGGTGCCAACAACGCCGGCACCGTGCTATTGGCTACCGTAAAAGGTGACGTGCATGATATTGGTAAGAACATCGTAGGAGTCGTCATGGCTTGTAACAACTATGAAATCGTCGACATGGGCGTGATGGTTCCCAATGAGAAGATATTGGAGAAGGCCCGTGAGGTCAACGCTGATGTAATCGGACTTAGTGGACTAATCACTCCATCGTTGGACGAAATGGTCGACTTTGCCAAGTTATTGGAAAAAGAAGATGTGAAATACCCCTTATTGATCGGTGGAGCCACTACTTCCAGAATCCATACCGCGGTGAAAATCGACCCTTGTTATAGTGGTCCTGTGGTGCACGTGCTGGATGCTTCGAGGAGTGTGCCGGTAGCTGGTGATTTGCTTGGCAGCAAGAAGGAGGACTATACCCAAAAAGTCAAGGCCGAGTACGAAGAGGCACGGGCAAATCATGCCGGTCGAACCAAAGCAAAAAACTTCATACCTTTTGCAGAGGCCAAAGCCAATGCGTTCAAAATCGACTGGGAGGCTCAGGATATTAAGAAGCCAAATTTCATCGGAACGAAAACTTTCAAGGAGTATCCGCTGGAAGAAATACGAAACTATATCGACTGGACTCCATTTTTCCAGACATGGATGCTCAAGGGCAAGTTCCCTAGAATCCTCGAGGATGAGACGATAGGCGCAGAAGCCAAGAAACTGTATGATGATGCCAATAAGATGCTTGACGAAATCATCCAATCGAAAAGCTTGACAGCCAACGGTATCATGGGCATCTATCCTGCCAACAATACCAATGGCGATGATGTGCGGCTTTCTGACGAAAGCGGAAATGAGTTGACTACCTTCCATTTTCTACGTCAGCAAGGCAAAAAGGGTAACAATATTCCAAACCTTTCCCTGGCCGACTTTGTGGCCCCAGAATCCACTGGTAAGCAAGATTATATGGGAGGTTTTGCTGTCACGGCCGGCATTGGCATTGAGGCCATTTTGGAGAAATACGAAAAAGATCATGATGACTATAATGGAATCATGGTCAAAGCATTGGCTGACCGATTGGCTGAGGCGTTTGCAGAGTTGATGCACGAAAAAGTACGGAAGGAGCTCTGGGGCTATGCTTCAGACGAGAAATTCGAAAACGACGAACTTATTTCTGAAAAGTACAAAGGCATACGTCCGGCACCAGGCTACCCTGCTTGTCCAGACCATACCGAAAAGCCAATTTTGTTTGATCTGATGAATGTCAAGGAAGAAACCGGCATATACCTAACTGAATCCAATGCCATGTATCCGGCAGCCTCGGTTAGCGGATTTTATTTTGCCAACGAGCAGTCTAAATATTTTGGATTGGGTAAAATTGAGAAAGATCAGGTGGTAGAATACGCCGAAAGGAAGGACATGACTCTCGAAGAAACAGAAAAGTGGCTGGCGCCGAACTTAAACTACGATATTTAAATAATCAAATGTCGACTGACTGCTGTCAACTGTCGACTTTCAAATAAGCAAAATGAAAGTAACCGAACATATCAAAAAAGCTAAAGGTAAGACACTATTCTCCCTGGAGATCGTCCCTCCAAAAAAAGGTGAAAGCATCCAAAACATCTACGATCACTTGGACCCTTTGATGGAATTCAAACCTCCGTTTATAGATGTGACCTATCACCGGGAGGAGTATGTGTACAAAAAGCACCCCAACGGACTTCTTGAAAAGAAGACCACTCGTAAAAGACCAGGCACCGTCGGGATTTGCGCGGCTTTGATGAACAAATACCATGTTGATCCGGTACCTCATATCATTTGCGGTGGCTTTACCCGTGAGGAGACAGAAAACGCTTTGATCGACCTCAACTTCCTTGGCATTCACAATGTACTCGTACTCAGGGGAGATGCGATCAAATCTGAAGGAAGGTTCATCCCTGATCCTGAAGGAAACAATTTTGCAATAGACCTCCTAAACCAGGTGAACCATATGAATTGTGGCAATTACCTTGATGACACCCTTGAAAATGCCAATCCGACGGATTTCTGCATAGGGGTCGCCGGTTACCCGGAAAAGCATTTTGAAGCGCCCAATCTAAAAACTGACCTGGCACACCTAAAAGCCAAAGTAGATGCCGGAGCGGAATACATCGTGACCCAGATGTTTTTCGACAACACCAAGTTTTTCGAGTTTGTAGATAAGTGCAAAGAGATGGGCATTAACGTGCCTATTATTCCCGGGCTGAAGCCCATCACCACTAAATCTCAGGCTTCTGTCTTACCGAGTATTTTCCATATTGATCTTCCCGAAGAGCTGGCTGATGCGCTGGAGAAGTGCAAAGACAACAAGGAAGCAAAAGAGATCGGCGTAGAATGGGGCATTAAGCAATCAAAGGAGCTGAAAGAAAAAGGTGTTCCGGTACTTCACTACTACTCGATGGGCAAATCTACGAGCGTGCAGAGAATAGCCGAACAAGTCTTTTAAGAGGCAAAAGTTTCTCTAATAAAAGCCTCACAGTCCTGAACGGGGATTTCAGAAAAGTAAAAATCTCCGACATCCTCGGTCAGGATTATTTGACATCCGTGAGCCATGACTGAGTAGTACTCCATGCCGTCCTCAAAATCCTCTACCCTTGGGTCGGCCGCAGCTTGTCTCACTGCCTCCTGATCCAACGCAGCAATATTGAGCTTTTCAGCCAACAATTTTACCTTGGTCAGAGCCATCTTGTTTCCCGATTTTTTGGCAGCAAAATAAAAGGTAATAGCCAAGCACAGCGGGGTAGTGTATATTTCGTACCCCTTACGATCTACCAAACTCAAAATCCTTGAAGACAGGCTAAACAACGGGTATTCCTGGTTTACAACAGAAACCAAAATATTGGCATCCAGAAATACCTTCATTTTTTACTGGACAGATATTCGTCCTTCATGGTTGCTCTGGACTTTTTCTTGGTGATATACTCGGCTTGTCCTTCTGCGACCATACTCACCCAGTCAGATACCGGCATGTCATCCAGGCTTTTATACGTCTTGGTTGTGGCTTTGCGTAGGAGAAACTCCGTCAGTCTTGAAAGGCTGATATTATTCGTGGCAGCGAGCTCTTTAGCCTCCTCAACTACGTGCTTGTCAAAACTAAGGGTAACTTTGGCATCCATGACGTATAAAATTAAAATTCTATACGTAAAGATACTTATTTCTTTCTTTTCAAAAAAAGCTACTTTACCAATTGGTACTTTTTCCCGGGGAGGGACTTGACCAGACCGGCAAACTCAAGGTTCAGCAATAAACTTACGGCGGTGTTCACTGCGATTTGAGTCTTCCAGCTTAGTTCATCCAGATGCAGTCCCTCCTTAAACTCCGTCAGTATTTGCAGGAGTGCCTGCTCTTCATTTGAAAATTGGGACAGATCAATCCGAATTTCTTGCTGCTTCTCCCTTCCCTTGTCCCAATTGAGTAGATACTCCAGATCCGAGATACCTGTATAGATATTAGCTCTTTGGGACTTGATCAGCCAGTTGCACCCCTCCGAGAATTTGTTCTTCAAATCTCCCGGCACAGCGAACACCTCCCGGTCATAGGAGTAAGCAATATTCGCTGTGATCAAAGCCCCGCCCTTAGCAGCAGCCTCTACTACGATCACAGCATCAGCCATCCCGGCTATGATGCGATTACGCGCCGGAAAATAATGTGCTTCAGGTTGTATGCCTATCTCCTTTTCCGAATAAAGGCTACCGGTTTCCAGCATTTCAATGGCCGTCTTCCTATGCACCGATGGGTAAATTTTGTCGAGCCCGCCTGCCAGCACACCCACAGTAGGCAAGCCAAACTCAAGGGCAGCTTTGTGCGCTGCAATATCGATCCCATAAGCCAGCCCACTCACTATCAGAGCATCATGGGCTACCAGGTCATTCACTATCTCGCGTGTCATTTCTTTGCCGTAGTTCGTAGCATTCCTCGTGCCTACTATAGCCACTACTTTGCGAGTGGTTTGTTCGGTTACACCTTTTACAAACAAAACCAAAGGCGAGTCGTTGGCCCACTTCAGCTTCTCGGGGTACTTATCCGCGTAGTAGGGAATAACGGACACCTCGTGTTTTTCACATTGCTTGATTTGTTCTTCTGCCGCTTTGAGGCACTGCTTTCCGGAGATCAGCTCGACGGTCTTTTCCCCGATGTTAGGGATTTTCAGGAGTTTGCCTTTTGACTCATTGAAAATAGCCTGAGTCGATCCGCAGTAGCTAATCAGTTGCTTGGCCAATACATCACCGATATTGGGAATGGATCGCAGGGCGAGCAAATAGAGGGTTTCTTCGCTCATCAAAGGTTAGGGTTTTGTAGGTTACTTGGGTTGCATGCCGTCCCTGAGCTGGACAAGGAAGCTGCGGATGCCTTTGAGCGACTCGATCATTTCAATCTTATTCATCGCCTCGTGGGTATCGTTTTTGATAAATTCACGAGCACCATTGAGTGTATAGCCCTTCTCCTTTACCAGGTGATAAATGAGCTTGATCTTCTTGATGTCTTCCTTGGTGAATTGTCGATTGCCCTTGCGGTTTTTCTTGGGGCTGATTACATCAAACTCGGTCTCCCAAAATCTGATCAGAGAAGTCGCCACACCCAGGTCATCGGCTACTTCGCCAATGGTGTAATATCGCTTCTCTATTTCTTTTTCTTTATAAGGCACGGTTTCAGTTTTGAATATAGGAAATAATACCTGAATCGTCAATCGATAATTGGCTCTCAGGAAAATCTTTTTGTGTTAATTCTTTAATAATCTTAATCGCTCTCTTTTTTGAATCAAATCTCGGACCTCCCGCTCCCAACTGAACGATCGGGATCACCTGTCCGGAAATAAATTTACCCTCAGCATCTGTCTTGATTTTTACAATAGGCGCAACTCCGTTCACCCCTCGTAAATTAAACCGACCATAGGTGCAAAAGTTACCGAGGCTGTACGCGATGAATCGGTCTTTGTAAATGTCCACAGCTCGTGTGACATGCGGCCCATGACCAAATACCACATCCGCCCCCGCATCGATCATCTTTCTCGAAAAGTCATATACATTGCCACGGTTTTCGCCATAGAAGGTTTCTGTCTTTCTCGTCACATTCTGATGCTTGGAGCCTTCTGCCCCAGCATGAAACGAAACGATCACCACGTCCACAAGACTGTCCAGCTCCTTGACTAAAGTGATTGCTCGTTCTTCATTATGAATGCTGACTGTACCCACATTAGGTGCAAAGGCTACCATCCCGTAGTACATTCCATCTATCATGAAGGTCGTAGTAGGTACGGACAAAAGACCTGCATACTGGATATCCAAAGAATCCAGACTTCTCATGGTATTTTTCCGACCGGTATCCCCAAAGTCCCCGGCATGGTTGTTAGCCAGGCTTACAACATCAAACCCCGCATCCACAAGATGCTGCAGATACGACTCTGGAGAACGAAACAGATAGCAGACCTTTGGATTCCTGCATTTCTTTTGTTCCCCGCCATCGTTGAGGATCACTCCCTCCAGATTTCCAAAAGTTACATCCGCCTGGCTAAGCGTATCGGACACCTCCGACCATAGATCATACCCGCCATTTGCCGGGAGATACCCTTTGTTTGGGAAGTTGGTTCCCATCATGATGTCTCCTACTCCTATGAAGGTAAGCGTGTCTTTTATTACCCTGGATAGCTCAATGTCCACCACCTCAGCGAGTGACTCGAGCGTATCACCCTGAGCGGTAATGTGGTAAATGGGTTCGATATGAGTAGAATCTTGCTGCACCGTATCATCCTGGATACTCGTTTGGGTGGCAAGTTTTTGCTGCTTACAAGAGAAGAATAAAACCACCAAAGCCACAATTGCCAACACCCGAAACATTCTTCAAAAGTATGGGCAACAGGCTAAAGTTATCCTCTAAGGTACAGTCAAGTTTTCCACAAGCATTCAACACGTTAGGTGTTGTCGGGAATCACTCCCCCTCTACCTTGGTAGGGTTGATCATGATATGGGCGCGATGGGTGCCGGGGTTCATGATCCAGGGCCCTCCCGGGTATGATGGGGCCAGCGGAAGACCGGAACTCTCCTTGGTGGCGAACGGAATGTAAACCACAAATCGCTGGTACAGGTTAGTTGGGTTGCCTGCATCGTCATATTCTCCCGTCAACACATAAAGCGTACTGCCCTGAGGGATGGACAGTTTGCCTTCCATCACCTCTTTTTCGCGAATGTCAAACACCTCCTGAAAAGTCTTTCCTTCTTTACGCAAAGCCCTACCCCTGGCCATATAAGGTTCCAGGTCTTTATGGTAGCCTGCGACGCTAAAGCCATTCTTCGAAGGGTCATCAGCCAGGCAATACATGGCATTCGAGCCTCTGCGTATCACCATTAGCTCGTCGGTTCCCCGATAGCCGAGGACCGTGGCACCCTCCCTAAACTCTTCCGGCAAAGCCATTAGCGCTTCTTTGACCTGGGTTTCAGTATCTGGATATTTCTGAGCCGTACAAGCGATTGATAAAATCATAAAAAGGAGTAGACAAAACTGTTTCATAAGTTTGTTTCTTTTGGTTGATAAAATTTAAACAATTCCCACGTCACTTGTCGATTATCTTGTCAAAACCTAACAGAGCACTTTTGATCCTTTTACCCCATCCATCATGGCTTATCGCTAAATTCTATACTCCGATAGGTAAAAACGATAGGTGCACATGAACAAAAAAAATTATATTTGCGTTTTCCACACAGACACATTAAAAATTAGAAAGAATGAGTAAAGCAATCGAAATCACGGACAGCAATTTCAACGATGTACTACAATCAGATCAGCCAATATTGGTAGATTTTTGGGCCGAGTGGTGTGGACCTTGTAAGATGATCGGGCCAGTAGTAGAAGAGCTCGCTGGAGAGTACGAAGGGAAAGCCGTAATCGGAAAAGTGGACGTAGATTCAAACCCTGAGGTTTCAGCTAAGTTTGGTGTACGTAGCATTCCTACCCTGCTTTACTTCAAAAACGGCGAGGTAGTAGACAAACAAATCGGTGCTGTGCCCAAAGGCGTGCTTTCAGGCAAGCTCGATGCGCAACTGGCGTAAGCTATTACAACTAAGAAATGGAAAGCCATTCCGACATATCGGAATGGCTTTTTTGTTTAACCGTTCTGAGTTAGGAAAAAGAGAGCTTTCAAATTCTCAATTCACTACCACTTGATCGAAATACTGTTCGAAGATGTCTTTGGCGGTATTGATCTGCTCAGGGGTGTTGTGAGGCGTGCCTTCCAGCTCATTCTTTAGGCCAATCTTTTCCCACTTGTGGGCACCTAACGTGTGGTAAGGCTGAATCTCTACATTTTGGATTTGCTGGTAGTCATTGAAGTGCTGCCCAAGATGGTGCAGGTCTGCCGGATCATCGGTCAAGCCGGGAACCAGCACATACCGCAACCAGAAAGGCTTGTTGTTGGCTTCCAGGTATTGGCCAAAAGCCAAAGTCTTTTCATTGCCTTTGCTCGTGATCGCCTTGTGTTTGGCAGTGTCGATGTGTTTTACATCGAGTAAAACCAGATCCACATATTCGAGCATCTCCTCCACGTATTTGTTGAAAACATTTCCGTTGGTGTCGAGGCAAATGTGCAGTCCCTCATCTTTGAGTCGCTTCATGATGGGAATGAGCTTTTTTGCCTGCAGGCATGGCTCTCCTCCGGAGAAGGTAATCCCCCCTCCTGCTGAGAGGTAAGATTTCATGTGCACTGCTTTCTCAAATATGTCATTGATATCGATTTCCCTACCATCCTCACACCGCATGGTGTCAGGATTGGCGCAGTACACACAACTAAAAGGACATCCTTGCAAAAAGACGACCATACGTATCCCCGGGCCGTCGTAGGTACCGAGCGATTCTATGGAGTGGATGTTGAGGGTGCGGGTGGCGGTTTCTATTGAATTGGCCAGCATATTTTTGATTGATTGGGTGAAAAAGCTGACGGGCCCTGTTGCCCGTCAGCCTGGACTATAACTGATATTAAAAACTTAGACTTATCACATTTTCTCGAAGAAGCTTCGAGAAATCACTTCCAGCTGCTGGTCTCGTGTCAGTCGCACGAAGTTCACAGCGTAACCGGAAACCCTTATGGTCAATTGTGGATAGTTTTCAGGATGTTCCATTGCATCTCTGAGCATTTCTCTATTGAGTACATTCACGTTCAGGTGATGTGCATCACGCTTGAAGTACCCATCGATAATCGCACAGAGATTTTCACTTCGGGTCTTAGGATTTCCTCCCAGCGTCTTAGGCACAAAACTCATGGTATTTGAAATCCCGTCCTGAGCGTCTTTGTACTGCAGCTTCGCTACAGAGTTCAGAGAAGCAATCGCTCCGTTGGTATCTCGACCGTGCATTGGGTTTGCTCCAGGTGCAAATGCCACACCTTTGGCTCGTCCGTCAGGGGTTGCCCCGGTTTTCTTGCCATAGGCCACGTTTGACGTAATGGTCAAAATAGACATGGTTGGCTGTGCATTTTTGTATGTTGGATATGCTGCCAACTGATTGTTGAAGTGAGAGGTGATATCCCGAGCGATCAAGTCCACTCTATCGTCATCATTTCCATAGAAAGGAAACTCTCCTTCGATTTTGAAATCAATGGCCAAGCCATTTTCATCTCTGACTGGAGTCACCTTCGCATGCTTAATCGCTGACAAAGAATCCGCAACAATAGAGAGTCCTGCGATACCGTACGCCACATTGACTTTAGGATCGGTGTCCACAAAGGCCATCTGCGCACGTTCGTAGTAGTATTTGTCGTGCATGTAGTGGATGATGTTCATAGAATCCACATACACCCTGGCCACTTCTTTCATGGTCAATTTGAAGTTCTCCATTACTTCGTCAAAATCCAATACCTGGTTCTTCAAAGCAGAAACCCCTTCTACCACCTGGGTGCCCGTGTTTTCACATTTACCACCGTTAATGGCTAGTAGTAAGGTTTTAGCAAGGTTACATCTCGCCCCGAAGAACTGGATATGTTTACCAATCTCCTGGTAAGACACACAGCAAGCAATACCATAATCATCCGCACATCGGGTGTTTCTCATCAGATCATCATTCTCATACTGGATGGATGAAGTGTCGACAGAAACCTTCGCGCAGAACTTTTTAAAACCGTCGGGTAAATCAGGAGACCAAAGGATCGTCAGGTTAGGCTCTGGCGAAGGCCCCAAGTTGTACAAGGTTTGCAAGAATCGGAAAGAGGTCTTGGTCACCTTGTGCTTGCCATTGGTACTGATCCCTCCTACTGCCTCGGTCACCCAGGTAGGATCACCGGCGAAGATTTCGTTGTAGGCACCCATTCTGAGGTGTCGTACCATTCGCAGTTTCATCACCAGGTGGTCGATGAGCTCTTGTGCTTCTGATTCGGTAATCAATCCGGCTTGCAGGTCTCTTTCTATAAAGATGTCAAGGAAAGAAGAAACATTACCGAGGGACATAGCCGCTCCATCTTGCTCCTTGATCGCCGCCAGGTACGCCATGTACACCCATTGTACGGCCTCTTGTGCATTTTCTGCCGGACGTTTCAAATCCAACCCATAGGTTTCGCCCAAAGCGATGATTTCCTTCAGCGCTGCGATCTGATCAGACACTTCCTCTCTCAGTCGGATTCTGACATCGTTCATTGGACCACCAAGGTTGTCCATGTCCTTCAGCTTTTCCTGTATCAGTCGATCTGCTCCGTACAGCGCCAATCTTCGGTAGTCACCAATGATCCGGCCTCTTGCATAGTTGTCAGGCAACCCGGTCAGGAAGCCTAGCGAACGATATTTTCTGATCTCTTTGGTGTAAGCCGAAAAGACCCCATCGTTGTGGGACTTGACATAGCTGAAGATGTCCTTGACACGTGGATCAAGAGCCAAACCATTTTCGTTACACGCAGTCTCTACCACTCGTGGGCCACCGTAGGGTTTGATGGCTCTTTTCAATAACTCGTCGGTTTGCAGACCGACAATCTTTTCGTGCTCCTGGGATATGTAACCTGCGGCATGTGAGTTGATCCTTGAGATAGTAGATGGATCAATGGCTCTTACGCCATTGTTGTTCATCTCTTCCTTCACTGCCTCCTTGCAAATGTCAAATAGTAGCTCAGTGGCCTTTGTAGGCTCACTTAAAAATGACTCATCTCCGTCGTAGGGAGAAATGTTGTTCATTACAAAATCTCTAACATCAATGGCCTCATTCCATGTCCCTGGGACAAAACGGCCGACCTTGTTTTCAATATCAGTTGTCATAGTACTTATAATCCGAGTTGTTTTCTGTTTTCGGTTACAAATTTCAGATAGCTTTCAAACTGGAGTTAGGAGGATCATCATCTAAAAAAATGACTGGTATCATTTCCCAGCGAGCAACATTGTCCCTGTTTTGCCGTCGGAAGAAATTCCCTAAAGAACAGCACATGAAGGCCAAAATTCCGGCCTGAATCTATTGGGGGATTCCAAAAAGTTTTTATGGCAATTCAATCTTAATCAAATGGAAAAGATCAAAAACAGATGGCTCATAGCAGCCTCCGCAGTGGGAATTCACATGTCGATCGGCGCAGTGTACGCCTATAGTGTCCTAAAGAAACCGATGCTCTCTGAGCTAGGCTGGGCCTTTGGCGAAACGGCCTGGGCATTTAGTATAGCTATTTTGTTTTTGGGGTTGTCAGCGGCATTCCTTGGCAGAAAAGTAGAAAGAATGGGGCCAAGAAAGAGTGGCATGCTCTCCGCTTCGTTTTATGGAGCAGGCCTATTGATCTCAGGGCTCGCTGTGATGACCAACAGCCTGTATTTGTTTTACCTGGGCTATGGAGTGATCGGGGGTATCGGTCTGGGCGTAGGTTATATTTGCCCTGTTTCCACTTTGGTGAAATGGTTCCCCGATCGACGTGGGTTGGCCACAGGGCTGGCCATCATGGGCTTTGGATTTGGTGCGTTGCTTGCCAGTAGTGTGATTCAATTCTTGATTGGTGCAGTAGGTATTTCAGGCATGTTTTTCATCATTGGCTCGGCGTATTTCGTAATCATGATGAGCTCTGCGCAGTACCTGGCTCCTCCTCCACTGGACTGGGCTCCTAAAGGATTCGAAGCAGGCGAAGGAGGTGCAAAAAAGAAAATCAAAGCAGACCTGACACAAACCTCTTCCATCGAAGCACTCAAGACTTCAAGGTTCTACTACCTCTGGATCATGTTGTTCATCAATGTGACTTGTGGTATCGCTGTGATCTCAGTGGCTTCTCCCATGTCTCAGGAGATTGCCGGATTGACACCCCTCGCTGCTGCAGCCATGGTAGGCGCTATGGGTTTGTTCAACGGGCTTGGCAGAATTGGTTGGGCGAGCTTCTCAGACATCATCGGCAGACCGATGACCTATACCGCCTTCTTCGTGATCCAGATCATCGCATTCTTCTTACTACCCAATGCAACGAATGCATTGGTATTTCAAACTTTGGTATTCCTGATCCTTACCTGCTATGGTGGCGGCTTTGCCTCAGTACCGGCTTACATCGGTGACATCTTTGGTACCAAGAACCTTTCTGCCATCCACGGAAATATCCTCACCGCCTGGGCGGCAGCCGGATTGGTCGGCCCACAGTTGGCGGCTTATGTACGTGAGTCCACCGGCAGCTATGCCGGTACGCTGCACATCTTTGCAGGATTGTTTGCTGTGGCTTTGGTGGTCTCTATCATCATCCAGGTCAACATCCACTCGATTCGAAAAAAGAAAGAAATCAACACAGGCTCTGCCAAACTAGCTATGGGTTAAGACCAATATTTGGAGTACAAACAACCAGCAACTCCTGTCTGCATATAGCGGGCAGGAGTTTTTTGTTGATATTGGTGATAAGGTAATGATTACATCTATGTGAGTTGGTGCGTAAAAAAACCTGTGAAATCCATCACAGGTTCTACCAATTTCATCAATCTCTAAGTTTCTTGAGAAATCAGATCACTTGAGCATAGACCAATTACGGACCTACTTCAAAGATCAATTCCCAGGTAAAAATATTATCAAAGTCACTCCCTACTTCTCCATCTGCCTTAAATTCTACAATAACATCGAAAGGTTCTTTTTTGTTAAACTCTGCCACGAGTCCATTTAATACTGAAGCATTGGTAATAACAGCATCTGTATTGCCTTCTTCATAAAGAAGCATTTCCTGATTCACAATTTGACTCTCAAATGAAAAAACAGCTGTTTCGGTGTCTCCAACTTTCGTAGAAATGAATACTTCGAAATCAACAGGAGTTCCGGTATAGTTAGCAAGTTCATAATGCAATTTTGAAAGCGTTATGCCTTTAATCTTATCTTCAGCCTGTGAAGTAAATGATCCTATGTCAATTGTTGCACTTTTAGAAACGCTCAAATTTTCGGAGCTATTGATTTCCGATGCTACCACCGAATAAGTATAGGAATTATCAGCTGGAATATTAAGATTAGCCAAATCCTCAAGTTCATCACAGGACATCGTTGCTATTCCACAAGCTATAAGAAACAGTAATTTTTTCATCGTATTAATTTAATTCTAGTTCACCCAATTAATTTGAGATATAAATAATTTCAAACCAAATTTAAATAATTAAACAAAGACCGTCATTCCGGTCAATAGTAGTGAGTCAGATCATATTTATAACTCTGAATGATTGAAGCACACATCTCTCCCTTGTTTACAACTAGGGAGAGAGATTCTTAGCTAAAACCAAACCAACTCACAGGAAACCTGATCGTCCTGCACGGTCAATATTCTATAGGCAAACTTATCAGTCGGATCAATTTCTGTTTTCTCGGAATCCGGCTTGATCTGTATGGATGCAGAGGGTGTGATCAACTGTCGGATATTTCCTTCGACGGTCTCATGCTCCAGATGCAGATGCGCACAGTACAACGTAATCTCTTTAGATGAACCCTTCAGGACATCACGAACTCCCTCGGGGCTTTTCCAGGGAAACTCCCGCTGAGGGGTCGTACCCGTATGCAATACCGGGTGATGCATAAAGACACAAACTTTCTTCTCCGTTTGCAGCGCTGATTCAAGCCATCCCAACTGTTCTGAATGAATTTCTCCCGTGGAAGAATCCAGAAAAATGAATCGATAATTCCCAACCTCCTTCGAATAATACATCCCATTTTGCCCTGCGGGCAACCCCGGATCAAAATACCGGCTGGCAACCTCAAATAAATCGTGATTGCCCAGGGTGATGTCAAGCTCAAAACCTTTGAGCGAGTCGAAAAACCATTCGTTGCATTTGGGGTCACCGATATCCCCACCATAGATCAGGTGAGATAATCCTCGTTTTTCGACATCCTCTAAAATTACCTCCCAATTCTTCCTTGGATCCTTTCCATTGTCGAGCGTGAAGCCCTCGTCGGCATGCAGGTCGGTGATGTAGGCTATTTTCATTAGTTGATTTACGATAGTTAAACTTTAGTTTGAATCCGATATGACATTTTCCGAGTCATTCTAAGCCGCTCCTTTCGATATACAAGAGCGGAGTATCGAGATCTTCTTCTTGCAAAATACAACTGTTTTGGTTTATATTCGTGTAACCTATAGGTATCTTTTTATAACCTAAGCGTAACTAACATGAAATCTCTTGAAATTGAACTCGAAGAATTAGAAACCAAAAGAACCAGGCTACTCATTACAATTTTGGTTGGGTATTTCATTTGGGACTCCACACGAATCCTGGACTTGTTCATACTGAAGGAAACGTTTCCCTCATATCTGTCTGCCCTATTAGGGTTTGGCTGGCTCATTTTCTTTGTTGGTTTAGTGAAATTATTGAGAATGGGCTCCAAAATCAAGAAATCAAAAATAGCCCAGCAGGTGCTCAACGACGAGTGGATAGAATCCAACCGCCTAAAAGCCTTCAAGACCGGATATATGGCCGTACTAGGTGTTCAACTAATTATCATCATACTATCCACGGTGTCCGTTGAAATTTCCGGTCTGCTTTCAGCTGAAATTTCAAAGTTCGTTGCTGTCATATCAGTGTTAATCTCTTTCCTCTTACTTAATAAAAGTGAACCCAATGACTGAGTACGGACTACAAAACACCATTAAGGTCGAAAGGGCACGTCATAATATGACCCAGGCCGAACTCGCGCTGAAAGTAGGGGTTTCAAGGAAGACCATCAATACCATTGAAACCGGAAGATTTGTACCGACGGTAATAACGGCCTTCAGAATCGCCAGCGCCTTTGAACTAACCATTGAAGATATCTTTGAAATAACAGAACGTCCGATTGACTAAACCCAGTCACTCCTCAAACTACCTTAGTCACACCGTTCCTTAATCGTAAGAATGGCCCGACGGTAGCCCAGGTCACGGGACTTTCGCACATCAGCACAACCGGCGTCCTTGTCCCCCATCTCGATACGCGTGGTGCCACGCCCGTGGTAGTACTCACCTTTCCTGGGGTTCATGGCGATTGCCTTTTCGAAATACGTGAGCGCCGCATCATAGTCCTCCAGCTTGAAGTTGTTCACTCCGCTGTTGTGCATCGCCTTTTCATGCTTAGGGTTGATCTCCACAGCCTTGAGGCAATCCTCCAAAGCTCCCTGATAGTCTTCCAGTTCATGTTTCGAGTTGCCCCTGTTGTAGTAAGCCTCGGCATAGTTGGGCTTAAGAGCAATCGCTTGGGAAAAATCCTTGATCGCTTCCTCATGATTACCCAGATTGGCTTTGGCCGTACCTCTGCTGAAGAAAGAATCCGGGCGATTGGAGTTGATGGCGATCGCCTGGTTAAAATCTTCTATCCCCCCCTCATAGTCCTCGATCTTGCATTTGTTGACCCCACGGTCGTGGTAGGCTTTTTCGTATTTAGGGTTGAGTTCCAGTGCCTTGGTGTGATCGGCGATGGCCCCTTCAAAGTCCCGAAGGCTGTATTTCGCCAGGGCCCGGTAATAATAAAGCGCTTCAGTGGTGGGTTCCAGCTCAATAGCTTTGGTGAAATCCACAATGGCCGCCTTGTAGTCCCTCCGGCTGTATTTTTCTATGGCCGACTTTCGAAATTCATAAGCCGTTTGCCCGAAAACATTGTAAACAAAAAAGCTGGCAAGCAATAGAACAGGTGTGATTTTCATACGGAATAGATTAGTAGGTGTCAAATTGTAAGATAAACTTAATAATTATTGAGCAGAAGGGTATTTTAGCGGGCAAGGAACCTATATGGAATACAAGGAAACAGATTGTTTAGATAAGGAAATGAGAGAAGTTTTGTAGACTTACTAGGATATTAGAACCATACAACTAACCCCATATAATTCCATGTCGACACAGATTTGCCCGAAATGTCAAAAAAATGGCTTTACCTGGCACATCGAAGATGAAGATTCTAAATTAACAATATGGGGATGCTATGAGTGCAAATACAAAGCATCTGAGGACGAATCTTTTGAAAGAGTTTGTTCGGATTGCAAGAAGAAAACGGAATCAAAGCCAATAGACGATGAAAAAGCATATTGGTGGTGCTCATCATGCCATCGAAAAACTCCGATTTAGACAAAGGAGGTGATTCAAGTGCGCAATATCATAGAAATTCAAGGCTTAAACTGCGTCACATCCCCAACCTCCGCTGAATCAACCCTTCGACCCTTTGCAGCAGCAGGGTGGGTTTTAAGGTTCGCCAGTTTTTGATTTCGAGGTTTCCGCCGGAGTTGATATAAGTATCCAGGCCATAGCGGGACATCTCCTCCAGCACAAAGTCCCGAAATCCGATCATCACCATCCAGCCATCGTCCAGCTCTTCAAACCACTCCTCGTAATAGCTGTCATCCGAACCGTGGAAGTTGAGTACGTTCTCCCCGATCAGCACATACTTGTCAATTCCGGTAAGGAGCAGGTCATCGATGATGTTTCGCTTGAGGTGCATGATGTCGTTATTGATGGCGTCGTTCCACTCACCGATAAACTCCAGGATGATGTACCCGTTTTCATAGTCCGCATAGAGGATCTTCAGGTAGAGCGTCTCAGAACCGAAATAATCCCACCCCGGGTCGATGTAGTAGCCGTAGATGGTTTCTGAGTACAGGTCATAGTTGTATTCCTTTCCGTGAAAAGGTGACTGCTCATCGCTGGACGAATCGTAATACCTTAACCAACCTGCATAAGGTTCAATCTGGTGCATTATTGTTTGTGATAGGCTTCTATGGCTTTTCGTACGGACCCGTGTTCTTCAACCAATTTGTCGGCTGTCTCGCGATCCACAGGGATCTCGTCCATGACCATACGAGCGGCACGATCTACCAGTTTCATATTACTTAGCTGCATGTCTACCATTTTGTTGCCTTTGACATGGCCGAGCTGGATCATGGTAGCTGTGGAAATCATATTGAGCACCAGCTTTTGGGCGGTACCGGATTTCATTCGGGTGCTGCCGGTCACAAACTCCGGCCCAACTATGACCTCAATAGGAAACTCAGAGGCTTTCGCCAATGCAGAACCCGTATTGCATACAACACATCCGGTAATGAGGCCATTCTTTCTTGCGGCATCCACACCCCCTATCACATAGGGTGTTCTCCCCGAAGCTGCAATTCCTATGAGCACATCCTTTTCGGAAATGTCGAATTCCATTAAATCCTTCCAGGCCTGTTCGGTATCGTCTTCGGCAAATTCAACGGCCTTTCTTATGGCCTTGTCCCCACCGGCCATGATGCCAATAACCCGACCATGATCGAGTCCATAGGTCGGCGGTATTTCCGAAGCATCCACAATACCCAATCTACCGCTCGTGCCGGCTCCAATGTAAAAGAGGCGCCCTCCGGCTTTCATCTTTTCGACAATCCTCTCAACAAGTACCTCGATTTCTGGAATAACTTTTCCAACAGCTAATGGGACGGTCTGATCCTCTTTGTTGATGTTCTGCAAAAGGGAATGGACAGACATGTCCTGAAGATTGTCGAAGTTGGAGGGGGATTCTGTGGTGTTCATACTGACCTCAAAGGTGGCTCATTTTAGAGATTAAACAAAGCGACTGTCGGGGGTCAAATCCCGCTCTCGGCCAAAAAATCTTGATCACCGGTCAGAATTAGTTTAAGACATAAGCCCTCTCCATTTACACTCAGAGGCATGTTTTTCATTTTTGTTTAACTTTTTTATAATAAATATAAACATTTTAGACCGCCATTCCGTTGAATCTTTCGAAATTAATATTAAACAAAAATGAAAAACTCTAGTACAACATTTACCCAACTAAGCAACCTCTTTTCCTGGGTTGCAATATTCGCAACAGCCATAATTACATTCAGTTGCGACGATGATGATATGGAGATGGAGCCTGAGAATCCTATTTCCATGAGCATAATGGAAATCGTGGACGCCACAGCGGATGTTTCTACCTTAGGTGCAGCTATCGATGCGGCCGGATTAAGAGATGCCCTGAATGGAGACGGGCCGTTCACAGTGTTCGCGCCTGATAATGATGCTTTCGCAGCTTTTGCAGCAGCTAATCCCGGTGTACTGGAATATCTGCTTGCTACGCCCGAAGAACTGACTAAGGTCCTCACCTATCATGTGGTGGCCGCCAACGCTACTTCAGGAGATTTGGTAGATGGCCCTCTTGGCACACTCAACGGACAGAACGTGGAAGTAGACCTATCCAGCGGAGTGATGATCAATGACGCCAGCGTGACGACTGCTGATGTCTTGGCTACTAATGGAGTCATTCACATCATCGATGAAGTATTGATTCCTGACAATGTAGAGATACCTGACAATCTCGATGCAATGGGTATGCAAAAATCAATAGCTGACCTTGCGATCGAAACAGGTGACCTGTCCACTTTGGTGTCCATTCTATCTCTCTCTGAATTAGAAGGAATCTTGACAGCAGCTGCCGACGATACCGGATCTTTGACCGTATTTGCCCCAACAAACGCTGCCTTTCAAGGTGTTCTAGATGCCTTAGGATTGACCAGCATTGAAGAAATCCCAGAAAGCGTACTCTTAGATATCGTACGTTATCACATTGTAGGATCAGTTGCGCTAAGTACAGACCTACAATCAACCACCTATGAAACGTTGAACGGAGAGTCCGTAACCGTTGATCTCTCTAGTGGTGTCACAGTAGACGGAGCCAATGTTGTAATACCTGACATCCAGGCTTCAAACGGAGTAGTTCACGTCGTTGATGCGGTGTTGCTTCCATCTTTGTACAAGAGTGCACTTGGAACGATCGTAGAGGTTCCTCTTTTCAGAAAAAGTTATTCTACATTGACCGCTGCATTGGTGAAAGCTGATCTTGTGACCACCCTCCTGGGCGACGGACCATTCACAGTGTTTGCTCCCGACAATGATGCATTTACCGCTGCTGGCATCACTTCGCTTGATGATTACACAGCAGAGCAGCTTACTCCAATATTGCTATACCATGTTGTAGGAGCTAGTGTATTGTCTACCCAGCTTCCTGAAGATGGAATCGTGACCACATTGAACAGCAGCGATGGTGACAAATTCTTCCTGAGCTTGGGTGAAACGGTCTACATCAATGGAGAAACAACCATCACTGGTGTAGATATAGAGAAATCAAACGGAGTGATCCATACGATCGACAGGACGCTGGTTCCGCCTACTCAGACAGTAGTAGACATAGCCGTAGCATTGTCTACAGCAAATGACCCTGAGTTTACTACCCTGGTGTCACTTCTGACCAGCCCTGCTCAATCAGGTGTGTTGGATGCAATCTCAGGTGACGGACCCTATACTATCTTTGCTCCTACCGATGCCGCATTCGCGGAAATATCGGAAGTAACCGCAACGCTCACCGACGATCAGATCTCACAAGTACTCACGTACCACGTGATCGGAGCACGAATTTATTCTACTGATTTGGCTGATGGTGTTGAACCTGCCACTGTAAATGGTCAAACACTAACAGTTAACATCGGCGATGGAGTAACCATTACCGACTCAGAGACAAGCGGATTAACTTCAGATGCGACCGTCGTTCAAGTAAATGTGAACGGAACCAATGGAGTTATCCATGTGATTGACAAAGTCATCGTACCGGAACTACAATAGTCTTAGTAACCATACAGTTAGTAAAAACCGGCAACCGAGAGGTTGTCGGTTTTTTTATTAGCACAACCCTATCCTCCTCGACAGATCCGAGGAAAACTTATTGTCTGGGTCGTACTTCTGTTTGATTTTTAGCCACTCCTTGTGCTGAGGGTACATGGCTTTGAAAGTCTCTTCATTGAGATAGGCATCCTTGCCGAGGTAGATTCTCCCCCCCATTTCAAGCACTTTTTGATCGAGCTTTTCAGTAAAGGCTTTCAGCTTTTTAGTAATTGGAAAGTCAATAGCGAAAGTGTAACCCTCCATAGGGAAGGACAAATGGCCTTCGCCTGCCTTGCCAAATTTTTTCAGGACATTGAGAAACGGAACGCAGCCGCTTTTTACGATTTCTTCGAGAAGAATTCTAATGTTTTCATCGCCGTTTTCCGGTGGCAATACAAACTGGTACTGGATAAAGCCGTTGCTACCATAGCCACGGTTCCAGTTGCTGATTCCGTCCAGCGGATAAAAGAACTTCTCATAGTGGGCTATTTTCTTTCCATGGCTTTGAATAAAGAAAAGCACCTTGTTTAGAATAGCTACACTTAACTTATTCAGCGTGAAATTGGGCATAAAGAAAGGCACATTCAGCTTTGGTGGCTTACCGATCTTTAGAGGGTCTTTCTGTAGTTTTTTGGGCAGGTCAGCAATAGAAGCATGATTGCCTACCGTCAACACCCCTCGCCCCAGGCTTTTGCCTTTGGCCATGGAGTCGATCCAGGCTACCGATGAAGAGTACTCTTTCCCACTGTTTTTAATGGCCTCCAGCATTTCGTCCAGATTCTTAGCTACAATGGCCTTTTGCCTGAAATAAGTGGTTTCCACTTTTCTCAATCGGATGGTCGCTCGCAGGATCACTCCCAGCAAACCCAAGCCTCCGAAGTTGGCCCAGAACAAGTCATTGTTTTGTTCCCTGGTGGTCGTCAATACCTCGCCGCTGGCAATCATGATATCAAAAGAATCGACACAGTTGGCAAAAGTACCGTCTTCATGATGGGACTTGCCGTGCACATCGTTGGCAATAGCCCCGCCAATCGTCACATACTTGGTGCCGGGCGTCACCATGGGGAACCAGCCCCTTGGGCCTAGCACCTGTATGATTTCATCCAGCGACAATCCGGCTTCACAGGTCAGCACCCCCGTTTCCTCATCAAATTCGAGGAAATATTTTCTTTTGGTCAGGTTCAGCACCGACTCATCCTTATTGGTGGATTGATCGGCATAGCTACGGCCCATACCCCGAGCTACCACCTGTCCATTGTTGAGACTATTGGCTATGTCCTGGTCTTGCGAGGGGTAAGATACTTTGGATTCGGACTTTGGGAGATTGCCCCATCCTGATAAGACTTCCTTAGATTGTTTCATGGTTTTTGGCTTGACCGCAAAGATCGCACAATCCTATTTTAATCCCTTATCATGTATTGGAAAATGCGAGCTAAAAAAGCCTCCTTATTTTTCCCATTGTCTATCCTCCAATCTCAAGCCAATAGAACAAACATCATCCCTTTTTGATCGATTTCTATACTACCCAATTGGATAGAGGCCACTAAGTTTGTCTCAACTTTTAGTAAACATCATTCATCCCTGGCCTGTCTTCAGGTCTGGGGATGATATGGTTTTCAACCTTCCTTATGATAAAGTACAAGCCCGGCGATGGGGCCCTCCACTATGTGCTTGATGTGAATCCCTCGATCTGTCCCTACCTGCCTTAGTACATTGGCAAAATAAAATGCGACCGATCCCGTAAAATGAACGGGCACATTTTTATAGTCGGTATAGGGCTCCACATTGACTCGAATAAAGCTCTCAAACCCTTCATACGCCAGCTGATGCAGATATGGTTTTTTCAGGTTTTGAAAAACGAACTTGGAAAATTGCGAGACGAACTTTTGCGGATTACCGCTCTGATAGAGGTTTTGAACGATCTCTTCATCAGTCCACATGTATCGGGACAAAAAAATGTCTCGGATATCCTCAGGTACTTCCTTTCTCAAATAGGCCTTAAGTAAGCGTTTACCCATATCAGTGCCACTTCCTTCGTCCCCCAGCAAGTAGCCAAGGGAGGTTACGTTTTCTATGATCTTTTGACCATCGAATAGCGCCGAGTTAGATCCGGTACCCAGGATGCAGGCTATTCCTTTTTCCCTGCCGCATAGTGCACGGGCAGCTGCCAGTAGGTCATGACTTACTTCGATCTTAGGTTCTGAAAAATGTTCCCTTAGCGCAGTACCCACCAAGGCTTTGTTGGAATCCGTCGAGCAACCGGCCCCATAGAAGTAAATCTCACTTATTTCATCGGGTGTAACGTAGTCCTCACAGTTCTTCAAGACAGCGGAAATCTCCTCGACACCCATATAATTTGGCTGAATGCCCGCCGTACGAAACTGGCCTATTTCTCCCTGATCGCTGATGGTGCGCCAGTCTGTCTTGGTTCCTCCGCTGTCTGCTATAAGTTTCATTCCACTAGTCTACCAATGATTTCGAATTTATCAAAGACTGTTTCCGTATGTGGTGCATCCGGCAATTCATCGGTAAGATCCTGGCCAGCCCAGTGCTCGTAGTGTTGGCCTTTTTGCCATAAGCGCGACCTGGACACATCATATACATACCCTTTGTATGCGATCCATACTTCCTCACGATCTTGCCCGTTTCGCAGGGCTAATTGTTGTTTGGTGTACTTTTTCATACTCTATTGAGCTTCGCTTGCAAGTTTCGAGCGTGTGGCTCTCACTTGTCCTCAAGGGGACATTTGACACCATTAATCGTCAAGTGTCACCACCGTAATCCCCGCTCCACCTCGCTCGACATGCTCATCCTTAGCCGAAAGTACCTTCGGGTTTTCCTTTAATATCGTACGCACCAGATCTCTCAATACTCCATGCCCCTTTCCATGCAAAATCTTCACTTCAGTGTAGCCCAGCAGCACTGCCTCGTCCATATAGTTTTCTACCTTGATGAAGGCCTCCTCTGCTCTCACCCCTCGAATATCAAGGGTGGCGCTAAAGTCCGCCATCTTCCTGTTGAGGTCAATACCCGCAATCTGCTTCACACGGTCTTCTGCAGACTTTTTGTATTCCTTGGAGGAGATTTTCTCCAGATCTGCCAACTTCACACGTGAGGTGAGTCCTCCGATGATCAACTCCGCCTGTTTACCTTTGATGGCTGCCACCTCTCCGGCAGCACCCGAACTGGCAATCCTTACCTTGTCACCCACCTTGATCTCTTCAGCCACTGCGGGTTTGGCTGCCTGTTTTTTCACCTCGGCCAAGGTTTCTTCCTGCTTTTTTAGTTGCTCTCGAGCCTGCTGTGTTTTCTTTTTGTCTGCCTTGGCCTCTTGAATAGACTTGATGGTAGACTCTATCTGCTTGTTGGAATTTCTAATCAATCGCGCTGCCTCGTCCTTGGCCTCCTTGAGCACTTTTTGCTTTTGCTTTTCCAGGTAGCCTTTCAGGTCTTCATAGTCCTTAATGGCATCGGTCAAACGCTTGTTCTTTGATTCAACAGCCTCTTTGTCTTTTTTCAGCTGGTTCTTTTCATTCTCCAACTCGCTGAGCATCCGGTCAAACTGCACATGACTAATCCCCGCTTTCTTCTGGGCCCGCTTGAGCAGGTCTTTCTCCAGTCCGATCTTACCGGCTATCTCCAGTGCAAAGGAGCTTCCCGGCTTACCGATCTCCAGCTCATAGAGCGGTTCTAGTTTTTTTACATCAAATTTCATCGCCGCGTTGACGATGCCTTTTTGATGATCGGCCATTTTCTTCAGGTTGCCATAGTGGGTAGTGATCGCTCCGTAGGCCCCACTTTTATTCAAATCAAAAAGCACTGTCTCGGCAATCGCCCCACCGAACTGCGGTTCCGTACCTGTACCAAATTCATCAATCAAAAACAACGTCTTCTTGTTCGAGTTTTCCAGGAAGTGCTTCATGTTCGTCAGGTGCGAACTATAAGTACTCAGGTCATTTTCGATAGACTGTTCGTCCCCAATATCAATGAACAACGAGCCAAACACCCCGAATTTTGAACTCTCCTGCACCGGCACCGGCAGCCCACACTGCGCCATGTACTGCAGCAAGCCAATGGTCTTGATGCAGACGGACTTACCCCCGGCATTGGGTCCTGAGATCAGGAGAATGCGGCCCTCTGAGGATAAGTACATATCCAGCGGCTTGATCTGCTTGCCCTGACTCTTAAGGGACTGCTCAAGGATCGGGTGGCGTGCCTGCTTCCACTCCAGCGTCGGAGTTTTGGTCAGATGCGGGCTCACCGCCTCATAGTCCATGGCAAATACCGCCTTGGCCCGTACAAAGTCCAGGATACCCAGCGCCTTCATTCCTTTTCGCAGTTCATCACCATTTTCACGCACATGATCGGTAAGTTGAGTCAAGATACGAATGATCTCTCGACGCTCAGCGTATTTGAGTTCCCTGACTTCATTGTTGATTTCGAGCACTTCGGCAGGCTCTAAATAGACCGTCTGTCCGGTGGCCGATTCGTCGTGAACAAAACCCCTGATGTGTCGCTTATGCTCTGCGAGTACCGGAATAACCAGGCGCCCATCGCGAATCGTTAATTCAGAATCAGCAGGTGTGTACCCATGGTCACTGGCCTGCTTTAGTATTTTATTGATCGAGCTGCGGGCCTTGCCCTGTACCTTGAGTATCGAGCTCCGAATGGAGGCCAGTTCCGGGCTGGCATTATTTCTCAGTTCCCCCTTCTCATCAATCTTGGACTCCAGGTTTTCGTACAGCGTCAGATCCAGTAGGATTTGATCAAACTTGGATGAAAGTACTAGATATTCTTCTGTGTTTTTTTGAAAAAAATCCGAGATGCCAATCAAAACACCCAGCACCAGCTTGACATCAAAGAGTGCCTCCAAATCCAAAAAGCTACCCGGTATTTCCGATTGCTTAAGGTGCGTGGTGATGTCCAGATAGTCGCTCTGCGGAAACCCGGAGGCAGATGACAGGATATGTATAAACTCACGGGTCTGATCCTGCCACAGGTTGATTTTTCCCACATTCGTGGAAAACGACAGATTGTCTACAAATTTTTCTCCGAGGGTGCTGAGGCAATTGTCACTGAGAATCTGACGTACTTTGTCAAAGCCCAGTTTCGCTTCCAGGTCAATGGGATATATCAATTCTCTTCGGGTTTTTGAGGCTTGCCGACAGGCACGGATTTGTTGTCTTTCTTTTTCAGGTTGGGGCTGTGCTTGGTACGACGGTCTTCAGCTTTTTGGTTGTCCCGGATCACCTCGGCTTTTTGCTCTCGTAGGTTGAGACTGTCCACCACGATGGTATAGATGGCATCCATTTCATAGGGCTGGCCCATGTAGTATTCGAAGCTGCGGACGTAATAGTCCTTTTCGATGCCCATATCCTCAAACATCGCCAACTCAAACCGGTTGTAGATCTTCATCAGCGAGTCCTTCTTTACACCCAATTTGGAAAGCCGTGCTTCCAGTAAGTGAACTTCGATGAGTGCCTGAACCATTTCGGGTCTCGACATGATTTTCTCATCAGCTTGGTCACTTTTCTGGCATGCCAGTGTCGCTGAGAGCAGCAGGATTAAAAATACGTTTTTACGTTTCAATAAAAGCAAGGGATTATTTTATTTTGGTGCCCAAAATTACCAAGAATGAAGGATATCCTCAAAAAGTTGAGAAAATACGAAATCAAGATCCGCAAGGCCTTGAACTCCCACATGCAGGGAGACTTTCATTCTATCTTCAAAGGCTCAGGATTGGAGTTTGACGATGTGCGCAGCTATCAGTATGGCGATGACGTGCGTGCCATCGATTGGCACGTGTCTGCCAAGGGTCATGGCACCTTCGTGAAAACCTTTAAAGAGGAAAAGGAGCAAAACGTGTTCTTCATCCTGGATGTGAGTGCCTCCCAGGAGATAGGTGCCGAGGGACAGCAAAAGCTTGACATCAGCAAGGAGATCTGTGCGCTCCTCGCCATGTCCGCCATCAAAGAAAGCAGCCAGGTCGGGCTGATCTGCTTTAGTGACCAAAAAGAAAAATATGTACGACCCGGCAAAGGGCTCAAGCACTCACACCAGATCGTATCAGAAATATTTTCGCTTAAAGCGCAATCCAAGAAAACGAATATCTCGAAGGCCATTCGCTTCACACTCAACCTGCTGAAGCGCAAGAGTGTGGTAATTTTCATCTCTGACTTCATAGACGAAAACTACCAACACGACCTGAAAGGACTGGCCCGATCCCACGACCTGGTGGTCATCCAGATTTCCGACATTCGGGAAAAGGCCTTCCCTAGGCTGGGCATTATCCCGCTATATGATAAGGAATCCGGCAAGACGCTCTGGAAGAATACATCGTCCGGGTCGTTCAGAGGCTTTATGGAAAAGTCGATGGGATCGAAGCATGACGAGCTGGAGGATTTTTGCCAAAAAAACCAGGCCAACTACGCCAACATCCGCACGGACGAGGATTACGTACCCAAATTGATCAGATTGTTTAAGGTTAGAAACAGAGTAAGGAAGAGTGGTTAAGAGAGTATTGCTGACAAAAGTTTTTGCTTTATCGATGCTGTTTTCTTTTGGCCAGGAGATCGTGTCCAAAGGCGTCTTTCTACAAGACAGTGTGAAAATCGGCGAAGAGGTGGCCTATGCCCTTACGGTAAGTTATCCCGCTGACTGGCAGGTGATCCTGCCCGACTCCACACACAATTTCTTTCCGTTCGAGTATGCCTCCCGGCAGTACTTCCCAACCCGCACAGACAGCACCCTGGCCTACGATAGCGTGATCTATCGGGTGTCCACATTCGAAATCGATCCAGTGCAGAGTCTGGCAGTACCGGTATATATCCTGGAGCGGGGCGACAGCATTACCATCGATACGCCCGCGGATTCCATCATCCTGACACAGCTGGTGACGGTGGTGCCTGACTCCCTTGAGCTACGATCCAATGTATCCTACCTGCCCGTGGACTATGATTTCAACTACACCTACTGGGGAATAGGGGCAGCAGTACTATTGGTCATCATCATAGGGGTGTTGTTGATCTTTGGTAAGAATATCAAATCCAAAATCCGGCTGTGCCGACTGAAAAAGGAATACGAGAAGTTCAGTAGGGATTTTGAAAGCGGCATCAACAAGGTGCGCCAAAGTGAAACCAATGCAGGAGTGATTGAGGACATTTTAGTCGTATGGAAGAAATACATGGAAAAGCTTGAGGACAAGCCGTTTACCAAGTACACCTCAAAGGAAATCAGCCTGGCCGGATATGGCACTGAGCTCAAAGACGTACTGCAAAACATTGACCGGGCCATCTACAGCCGACCGGACGATGAGCAAATGCACAGGAATTTTGAGTCGCTGGAGGATTTTACGCAGGAGCGGTATTTGAAAAAAGTAAAGGAGGTGCAACATGGTTGAAGCGCTTGACAATACAAACGACTGGTTTAGCCTGCGGTGGTTTAGCTGGTCGACCATTCAAAACTTCCATTGGGAAAACGGTATCTTTTTCTGGGGGCTGCTGCTTATCCCGGTGTTTTTCCTGATATGGTGGCTGTACAACCTGCAAAGAGGCCAAAAGCTGTCCATCGCACTGACAGAAAGTAACATTCGGTGGAGTGCTGAAAGTCTGCTACGTCACATTCCCAGCCTTTTTCTGGTAGCGGTATTTGCCCTGCTAATCATTGCACTGGCCCGTCCGCAAAAGACCAATGAAAAGGTAGAACAATGGACCGAAGGGATCGACATCATGATCCTGATCGACATCTCCCGATCGATGGAGATAGAGGACTTTAAGCCCAATCGGCTGGAGGCTGCCAAAGAGACCGCCAAGAAGTTTATATCCGGTAGATTTCAAGACCGGATCGGCCTGGTGGTGTTTTCCGGGGAGGCATTTTCCAAGTCGCCACTCACCTCCGACTATGAGCTGCTCAACACCTACATAGATGACATCCAGTTTGACCTGATCGAAAAGAGCGGAACGGCCATAGGCAGCGCCCTGGCCGTGGGCACCAACCGCATGCGCGAGTCTGAGTCCAAGTCCAAAGTAATTATCCTGCTTAGCGACGGGGACAACAATGCCGGCAACATCGACCCGATCATCGCAGCAGAGCTGGCCGAAGCATACAACATCAAGATCTACTCCATCGGGATCGGACGAGAAGGCCGTGTACCCATGGGCAAGGACTTTTTTGGCCGTACCAACTACGTGGAAAGTACGCTGAATGAAACCACCCTACGAAAGATCGCCGAGATCGGGCATGGGGAGTTTTACCGCGTATCTGACAACAAAGCGTTGGAGAGTGTATTCGCCCTGATCGACAAATACGAAAAGGCCGAGATCAAAGAAAACCGCTTCAAAGACACCCGCGACTTCTACTCAGTCTATCTCAAGTGGGCCATCGTGCTGTTCCTGGTATGGATGCTGCTTAAGTCCAGTTTCATGAGCAATGTTTTGTTGGATTGAAAATGGTTAGTCTTTTCTTTTGATTTCGAAAACCCCATTCATTCCAACTATTCCGTACTTATCATATGCTTTCTTACCTCTAAGGATTGTAAGCTCAATATCACCTGGGTTCGAACGCTTTAATATTTTTTTGAGCCTTCTGTTCTGTTTGTAACTTTTTGCTACCAAGCCATACCCATTCATTTTGGGACTTTTTTGTCTATAAATCTTACCATCGATAGAATATATCTGATATCTATCTGAGACCTGGTCTTTGTCCACATAAGTATATCCGGAGATACAATCAAATAGCGTCCCGTCCTCATTTAAAACAAATTTTGCGTTCAGAATTCGAATTGTCAATATGGACTTTGAAGAACGATCATTTCCCGGAAAAATAATTATGTCATTAGAAATTTGATATTTCAAAGAAATATCATGATGTTCTCGAAACATTGCATTTGCATGACTTGTATAGGGAAAAATGATTTTGCAGTTGGAGCCATCAATGAATTTTAAATAATGCAGCCTTTCCGCACTATCCAGGGAAGTTCGATATTCAATATTCAGCTTTTGTCCCGTTGCCGAAATCAAACTCCAGCAAAAAGCGATAAGAAACATGCATTTAATCTTCCACATGAATAACTTAATTAACGTCGTGAACCTAGCAAGATTTCAAAAGTTCAGAGGGTTAGTTATATTATTGAGCAAAACACTTGACGTATCTAAACCACATTCACCTCCCGACTCAGCTCAACCCCAAACTCCTGTTTCACGGACTGAAGTATCTCCTCTGATAACGCATAAATATCTTCTCCCTTGCCTCCACCATGGTTGACCAGCACCAAGGCCTGCTTGTCGTGCACACCGATCTCTCCTACCCGCTTGCCTTTCCAGCCGCATTGCTCGATAAGCCAGCCTGCCGGGACTTTCACACCGCCATCGGGCTGAGGGTAAGATGGGACATTAGGATATCGTGCTTTGATTTTTTCGAAGTGCTCCTGATCAATCACCGGATTTTTAAAAAAGCTCCCGGCGTTTCCGATCACTCGGGGGTCAGGCAGTTTGGATTGCCGAATCTCTATTACCGCATCACTCACTTCTCTGATTGTCGGCTCGTCTATTCCTTTAGATTTGAGCACTTCGGTAATGGCTCCATAGGATACATTCACCTTTGGTTTCTTGGAGAGTTTCAAAGTCACCGAAGTGATGATGTATTGATTTTTAAGCGCGTTTTTAAAGACACTTTCACGGTACCCGAATTTGCAAGCCGAATGATCAAAAACCTCAGTATCCAGCGTCTCTCTGTTCAGCGCTTCAAGCGAAGAGAAAACATCTTTCAATTCCACTCCATAGGCCCCTATGTTTTGCATCGGAGCAGCGCCCACTAGTCCCGGGATCAGCGACAGATTTTCTATCCCTCCCCAGCCTTTTTCAATCGTATACAGCACCAGTTCGTGCCAAACTTCTCCGGCACCAGCCCTGACCCAGACAAAATCTTCATTTTCGTCCACAACTTCAATTCCCTTCAGAGCCATTTTGATGACCATTCCCTCAATGTCCTTTGTGAGCAAAACATTCGAACCGCCCCCCAGAATATAGGCTGAGATCGATTCCTTTTTTGCATGCTTCAACAATGATGTAAGTGATTGAATATCTGAAACTTCCGAAAACCACCGTGCATGACATTCCAAACCAAACGTGTTATAATTTTTAAGGGAATAATTTTCTTTGATTTCAAATGTTTGCATAGGATTTATCGGGGAAATTCAGTCAAGAATTTGCAATATACCAAAGCCTCCATTCCCATCCTGATCTGTGGATAAAATTCTCCTGTTTTATGCCCTCCACGGAGCCTAATTTTTGTAGTTTTGAAGGATTTTAAAAAGACGAAATGAGCGACGAGAAGAAAAATCAAAAGACCGAATATTCTGCCAGTAATATCACCGTCCTAGAGGGACTGGAAGCCGTACGAAAAAGGCCTGCCATGTACATCGGGGATGTGGGCGTAAAAGGTCTGCATCACATGGTATGGGAGGTAGTGGACAACTCCATCGATGAGGCCCTTGCCGGCCACTGCGACACCATCACCGTCACCATCAATGAGGACAATTCCATCACCGTGACGGATAATGGCCGGGGCATACCGACCGACATGCACGAAAAAGAAAAACGGTCTGCCCTGGAGGTCGTAATGACCGTCCTTCACGCAGGAGGTAAATTCGATAAGGACACCTACAAAGTTTCCGGCGGTCTGCACGGTGTGGGGGTTTCTTGTGTCAACGCTCTCTCGTCTCTACTGGAAGTGACCGTACACAGGGGCGGCAAGATCTTCCAGCAAGAATATTCTCGGGGGGTTCCCAAGTATTCTGTCAAAGAAATAGGAAAAACGGATATCACAGGTACACATGTACACTTTCTACCTGACACAGAGATATTCACTGTTTCAGAATATAAGTATGAAACGGTAGCCTCACGTCTTAGAGAGCTTTCTTACCTGAATGCCGGCATCAAAATCCAGCTAACAGACAAAAGGGATACAAATGAAGACGGCAGCTTCCTTGGTGAGGAGTTTTACTCTGAGGGAGGGCTTACCGAGTTCGTTGAATATCTGGATGGATCCAGGGAAAAGCTCATACCAAATGCCATCTATATGGAAGGCGAAAAGGGAGAAATCCCCGTACAGGTGGCC
Source organism: Reichenbachiella sp. (assembly GCA_965222305.1). Lineage (GTDB taxonomy): Bacteria > Bacteroidota > Bacteroidia > Cytophagales > Cyclobacteriaceae > Reichenbachiella. Next base: position 426,214 of record OZ244943.1, on the reverse strand, counting down.
ATGACCTACAACACCTCATTCTCAGAGAATGTCGTCTCTTATGTCAACAATATCAACACCATTGAAGGAGGAACACACGTCGCAGGTTTCCGTCGTGCGTTGACACGAACCCTGAAAAACTATGCAGACAAGTCAGGTATGCTTGACAAGGTGAAAATCGACATTACCGGTGATGACTTCCGTGAAGGACTGACAGCCATTATCTCCGTGAAAGTAGCTGAGCCTCAATTTGAGGGACAGACCAAAACCAAGCTCGGAAACTCTGAGGCCATGGGCGCAGTGGATACCAGCGTAAGCGAAATCCTACAGGAGTTTTTGGAAGAAAACCCTAAGGAAGCCAAGCAGATCGTCCAGAAAGTAATCCTGGCAGCCCAGGCTCGAAATGCTGCCCGTAAGGCACGTGAGATGGTTCAGCGAAAGAACGTCCTATCTGGAACGGGACTTCCAGGAAAGCTTGCCGATTGTTCTGAGCGAGATCCTGCACTTTGCGAACTGTACCTGGTGGAGGGTGACTCTGCGGGTGGATCAGCCAAGCAAGGCCGTGACAGAAAATTTCAGGCGATCCTGCCACTGAGAGGTAAGATTCTGAACGTGGAAAAAGCACAAGAGCACAAGATCTACGACAATGATGAGATCAAAAATATGATCACTGCTCTTGGGGTGAAATTTGGCACTGAAGATGATCCCAAGGCACTCAACATGGAGAAACTTCGCTACCACAAAATCATCATCATGACGGATGCCGATGTGGATGGCTCGCATATCAGAACCTTGATCCTGACTTTCTTCTTCAGGTACATGCGATCACTCATCGACAATGGCTACTTGTACATTGCCCTCCCTCCTCTTTACTTGTTGAAGAAAGGGAAACAAGAACGCTACGCATGGTCAGAGGACGATCGCGAACGGGTGACACTCGACCTGGCAGGAGAAGGCAAAGAAGATTCCGTTGGCGTACAACGCTACAAGGGTCTTGGAGAGATGAACCCTGAGCAGCTTTGGGAGACGACAATGAACCCTGAAAACAGAAGTTTGAAGCAGGTGACCATAGAGTCCGCCGCTGAGGCAGATCATTTGTTCTCCGTACTGATGGGTGATGAAGTAGCACCTCGTAGGGAATTCATTGAGCGAAATGCAAAGTATGCGAACGTGGATGTTTAATCCACGTTTTTTGTTTCTGCTAAGATTGAAATAACAAACGACAGCCATCCGGCTAAAAAGCACAATCCTCCTAAAGGGGTAACGTAAGCCATAAACCGAACGTTGGTCAGGGCGAGGTAAATCAATGAGCCACTAAAGAGTACCACTCCGGCGATCAGGAGTATGGATGCCAGTTTGATGTTGATCTTAAATATCTTGGCTAAAACCGCAATCAGCAACAATCCGAGGGCATGAAATCCCATGTAATCGACGGCCAAATCATAGGCTTTCACCTTATCATTGGCCTCCAGCAAACCAGCCAATCCATGTGAACCCCAGGCTCCTAATAAAACTGTAAGAAAAGCGAGCGTACCGCCAATAACCAATAGCCATTTATACATGGCGCAATGATAGCCAATCCCCGGTCAAATTCAAGTATGGTTAGACGGACCTGTCAAATCAAACGCCTGACCCCAATATGACAGCCTTCATAGCAGTACCGATACCAAAGGGCCAGACCTTCATCTGTTGACACTATATTGTAGCTGTGCTCCACGTTTTCAAGTTTGATTTCTTCTGTATCCTCCGGAAGAGAGGTGTACAACGCCAGGATTTGTGACCCGGGTTGTAAGGGATCTTCAAAAATCAGGAAATACTTATAATCCGTCAACCCTTCATAGTTGGATACAAATTGATGATTGGCCTTGAACGCCAGTATTTGTAAGGGATATTCAGGTACCTCTTCTATGATGTAGCCAAACCCCGGAGACTGCCCGAACTCGTATACCTGCCAGGTGCCCAGGAAGTCCTGAGCCTTCTGTTGAAACTCAGCCCTCTGCTCTCCAAATTCCGGATCACAAATTACCAGTCCTTCACATTCTTTGCTCTGATCACTGCAACCCATCAATACGACGACAACAACGCTCATTAGTAGTAATTTCCTTTTCATTCATTTGGGGCTTTTGAGTATGACCATCTCTCCGGTCAAATGGTTGGAATAAGACATGTGTTTTTTGGGATTCATTAAGATAATCATTGCTTTGGTTGTAATCTTGTACTTCAATGAAACGCTTCAATTCGTTTTTTATACTGGCTTTTCTCCTGATTGGCGGCCGCTTGGCTGAAGCTCAGGAGGTACGCATTGCTCATGCCTCCAGTCTGATCCCTGTGATTGAAAAACTGAAGACTAAATCCTCGAAATTATCGAACCTTCAGACCGTATCAATACCCGGGGCCTCGGGAGCCCTGGCCCACCAAATCGTCAACGGTGCTCCTTTTGACATCTACATCGCGGCTAACCCTGAGTACTGCAAGCTCCTGGACGAGCAAAATCTCAGCAAAAAATCGGAGTATCATTTTCTAAACGGCCACCTAGTACTCTGGACTGCCCATCCATTGGATACCATCGGCACCCAGCTATCGGATGCCATGGTTTTAAAAATTGCCTCAGGAGAATCAAAAACAATTGCCATCGCTGATCCAGACATAGCCCCATACGGTCATAAAGCCAAGGATTGGCTCAGGGCCAATGGCATACTGGATGCATACAGCAATGACCTGGTGATTGGAAAGAACGTGACCATCACCAATCAATACATTGCCACCCAATCCGTGGACGCCGCGATCACTTCACTCTCCAGCAAGGGTATCATCGGGTGGAAGTCCGGAGGCAACTGGTATTTACTTGAAGACTCAGACCTAACCTCGGTACAACACTGCACTTGCCTGTTAAGCGATACGGAAGAGAGCCGAAAGGTCTTCGAAACCCTAATTGATGATTCCTTTTTGGAAAGTATTATTCAATTAGGCTATTCACGACATTTCATTAAATAATTTGAAATACAAATTTCTCTTAATACCAATTCTTCTTCTCTTGAATGGAAAATTCAATCCTCGGTTTTTATACCATTTATAAAGTACAATTTTCTTGATTTCTTATTATCGTTCAGAACAAAAAATACTTAAACACAGGTACATAAAACAGTATTTTTGTTTACTCATAGAAATATGCATTGTATAACTAAATATTGAAATAGTACAATAAAAATTTTCTATCCCTCCTCACCATCTAATCTTAATTTAAGGTCAACATCATCTTAATTTCACTAGAAATAGTGATTAGCACATAAACCATACAAGAATTACCTATTTTCTTATTTACGAAAAGCAGCAATAGTTTTAACTTCATACCTGCCTAGCTTTGTTTTAGTTAATTATCGTGGTACCCCCGTACCACAAATGGAATTTAGGTAGAGTTAATAATGAAAAAATCACTGCTAGGATTTTTAGTCACAATCCCTTTTGCTCTTTTCTCACAAAATGGTCCTGGAGGCGTAGGCTCTAAGGACGGCACCACCACTCTGAAACTCTGGCTTGATGCCGACTCAGCCACTGTCAATGTATCTGATGAGGTTACGGGCTGGGACAACCTGGTTGATGTCACTGAGCTGGATATGAGTCCTACCACAGCAAACAACCCGAACTACGTTGCCACGAAGATCAACGGACATGCTGCCGTTAGTTTTGAAAATCAGGATGATGCCCTGGGGTCTGCTTCCACTTTAGCGTATACCTATTTCCCTCAAGACGAAGCGACCACTTTTACGATCACGCAACACGATAACCTTACACAAACCTCTAATACTTATGCGACAGAACCCTTACAAGGAAATAGGTTTTCGGCACACATGCCCTGGAATGGAGTAATTTATCATGACCTAGGAACATGTTGTGGAGCTGACGCCCGTATCAACTATACCTACGATACTGATTGGTTAACGGAGGTTTCAATGATATCCTATCGTTCTGGCGGTGGTTACAACAAAGAGGCCTGGAGAAATAATGTAAGCCAGGCAACTGGAACTACCGGAGCTTCAACATTTACAACCCCTGGAAGCTACACGTTTGAAATTGGTCAATCATACGCAGGAAACCATTTCAGGGGAGATGTTTCTGAATTCTTAATGTACAACGAAGCTATAAATGATGCACAAATCACTATCGTTAGCAATTACCTCTCTGCAAAGTATGGCTTAACAATTACAGACGATTTCTATGTTTTTGAGGGCACTCATGGAAATGAGTTGATTGGTTTAGGACAGAATGGAACAGAAACACATACTGATTCTAAATCTTCTGACATACTAAGTATTAAGGATCCTGATGCCCTTGCAGATGGAGACTATATTTTCTCCGGGCATGACAATGGAGACATCACTACATGGACGAGCACTGAGCAAATGAATGAAGACGGTGATGTGCTTAGACTGGCGAGAGAATGGCGTGTGGATGTGACAGGTTCACCGGGTGACGTGACCCTTAGTTTAGACCCAACAATTCTTCCAACGTCCACCTCCGACTATGATTTCTATATGCTATGGACAGATGATGATGGGGATTTCTCTGATGGAGCCACAGCACATCCTCTCACCGTAAACGGCGGGGAATTCGAAGCTACTGGAGTAACACTGAGCGATGGGATGTTCATCGCTATTTCCATTGTAAGACCCGTAATTCAATTCGTTTACACTTCTCAAAACGGAGACGAGGAAACTGCTAATAGTCCTGATTTTGACATTGTTCTCAATTACGCTGTATCAAGTGATATAGATGTTGATTTCAGCTTTGCTGATGGTACTGCGGTTAGTCCAACGGAATATTCTTTTACTGATGGGACTGCTACCATCACGGCAGGCACTACCACCACTCAGATTACGACAGCAAGTATTGTAGCTGATGGAGACACGGAGGATGACGAAACTTTCACGGTCACCTTGTCTAACCCCGAGTTTGGGATACTCGGCAGTAATACAGTCCTCACCTACTCTATCAATGACAATGACAACACCCAAATCGTGCAGTTCGATGCACCGTATAGCTATGGGTATAAGAAACGTATCACCATTGACAATTCTTTGGTAGAAGGATCTGCTGATTTAGAAGATTTTCCGGTGTTGATTTCCTTCACAGATGCGGACCTGATTCATGATCCCGGCAACGGCGTTGAAAATGCCAATGGATATGACATTCGTTTTACCTATGCTAATGGAGTAACATGGCTGGACCATGATCTCGAATACTACGTCTCTGGCACAGGGGAATTTGTGGCTTGGGTGAGAATTCCAACATTGAAACACGATGAGGATACTGAAATCGATATGTACTACGGAAATAGCAGTATTTCGTCAGATCCTTCTACTACCAGCACATGGGTTGATTTTCATGCAGTGTATCACTTGGGCCAAGATGACGTATCAGATGCTACAGGTCAATATGATGGCACCAACAGTGGAACCGTAGATGCTGCTGGTAAAACAGGACGAAGCCAGCAGTTTGATGGAACTGACATCATCGAATTAGTCGGCTTCCCAAATGTAAATTCTCAGTTTACCGTTTCACTTTGGTTCAACACCACAGATGATACACATAATGGACGTCTCTTTAGTGATGATGCCACCAACAATGGATGGGCCTTCTCGTTTGGAGACCCAGGTGATCAAAGAATAAGAACTTTCAATAGGGGATTTGCCGGAGCTGGAGTTATAGATGCAGTGGAAACTTTTACAACTGGCAATTGGTATTACATGAACCTGGTGGTAGACCGAGTCAATGAAGATAGAATCATTTATGCCAATGGAGCTACAAGTATAAGTGACCTGTCTGATGTTGGCACTTGGAGTACCGATGCCGGGAATGCCGCCATCGGAGGTGAGGGTACTGGAGGTGAAAATGTTCGATTCGAAGGATACATCGATGAAGTGCGCGTTTCTAGCGTAGTAAGGGATGGCGATTGGATAGCGACAGAATATAACAACCAGAATAGTCCTGGCACTTTTTATTCAGTCGGTAGTGAAGAAGCTTTAACCGGTTTTACCATCTCAGAAGCAACGGATACAGTAGCTCTAACGGTGGCACTAAATGCGATCAACGCTGGCGCGGACACTGACATTGATTATATCGCAAGTTCCGGAACGGCCACCAGCGGTTCTGATTATGCGGCATTATCTGGCACCCTAACGATTCCAATGAATACACTCAGCGCCACCTTCAATTTGGATATTACAAATGACTTAATCAATGAAGGAAATGAAACAGTAGTCATCACGCTATTAAACCCAATAAATGCCAACCTTGGCTCCAACAATACGATCACGCTAACCATAGCCGATGATGATTCGGAGCCAACTGTCGAATTTGCCAATGCCACCTCCACAGTAAACGAAGGAACCAACCAATTTGAGATAGCCGTTAACTTGAGTGCCGCTTCTGGGCAGGATGTGACGGTAAACTATTCGGTAACAGGAGGAGATGCTACAAGCAGTTCGGATTTCATTTTGTCTGCGGGTACATTGACCATCAGTGCCGGAGATCTCACTAAAGACCTAATTGTTAATATAATTGATGATTCTGAAATAGAGGCTCCTGAGACTATAGAAATAACGCTCGCCAGTCCCTCAGGTGCGACTTTAGGGACTAACACCATCAATACAGTAACTATCAATGATAATGACAACCTGGGCTTTGATGGCCCTGGTGGAATTGGAAGTGCAGATGGATCCGGAACGCTAACCATGTGGTACATGGCCGATTCGGCTACTGTCAATGTTTCTGACGAAGTGACTGGTCTGTCAAATCTGGTGGGCATTTCAGCCTATGACATGATCACATTAGGAAACAACCCAGACTACATTTCAAATGCAATAAACGGCCATGCGGAAATCAGCTTCAATAATGTAAATGACGTTTTAGCGACCAATAGTACTTTGAGCTCTGCGACATTCCCATACAATGAGGCTTCAACATTTATTGTAACAAGACATGACAACAATTCCCAGCAGTCAGTAACGTATGGAACCTCTACTACTCAAGGGGGGGGACAAGACACTAACAGATTCGGTTCACATTTACCGTGGGGCAATACCGTCTATTATGATATTGGCACCTGCTGCGGTAGTCAAACAAGGATCAATTTTGCCTATGATGGTTCTTGGGTCGGGCAATATTCAATTTTCTCATATGTTGCCAGTAGTACGGATGGAAAAACGGTTTATCGAAACAATACCCTTGCTGGAGGCCCTGTAGCAGGAACTAACACTTTTAATGATCCTACTTCAAAATACTTTCATTTGGGTCAACAAGGAAACGATAATTTTCAAGGTGACATCACTGAATTCATTCTTTTCACTCGACCTGTCAATACAACACAAAGAAATATCGTCAATAACTATTTGGCAGCAAAATATGACTTGACCATTGCCAATGATTACTATATCTGGCAAGCAAGCCATCCATATGAGGTAGCCGGAATTGGGCAAGAATCCTCTTCGGACTTTCATGTAGCGGCCAAAGCAGGTGCAGTGACCGTGGGCTCGCCTGGAGATTTGGATGATGGCGAATATCTACTTTTTGGTCATGACAATGGAGATGCTGCATCATGGGTGGCTTCAGACATTCCATCAGGTGACTTTCAAAGAATAGCGAGAGAATGGAGATTTGGTTTGACAGGAGCTCCCGGGTCTATTGTTATCAATATTGACCCAGATGAAATGCCCGCCCTACCCTCGGGATATGACGAATATGTTGTTTTGGTAGATGCGGATGGAGATTTCTCCTCAGATGCTGATGTATATGCCACTACTCTGGTCAGTGGTGAATATGTGACCACTTCAATAGACATTGAAAATGGAGACTATGTCGCCCTAGCTGTTTTGGAAAGAACTGTCCAGTTTACGAGCACATCGATCGATCAGGTGGAATCGTCTGCAGGTCTTTTGTCCATTCAAGTAGATTACCCTTCTGGAACGGACATCACGGTTGATTATACCATCGGTGGTGGAACCGCCACAGGTGGAAGTGTGGACTATGCCACTGCGAATACTGGAACAATAACCCTTTTGGCTGGACAGTCTCAAGCTACTTTGGATTTAGGAATCATTGATGAATCAGATCCGGAGGGAGATGAAACGATTATTACTACCTTGAGCAATCCATCAAGTAATGCTCAATTAGGTACCAATACAGTTTTCACCTACACCATCACGGATGACGACAACACAAGAGAGTTTTTCTTTGCTGATCCTTGTGAGTTTGGTTTCATGAAAACCCTGACTATCGATAACTCAGAAGTTTCTGGCAGTGCGAACTTAACCAACTTCCCAATGTTGGTCAATATCTCTGGAGATGCTGATCTAGTGGCCAATGTGGAGAGTGCCAATGGCTATGACATCTACTTTAAAATGCAGGACTCCCTGGAGTGGCTGGTTCATGAAATCGAGTATTTTGATGGTGGAGCAGGTGATTTAGTCGCCTGGGTATTGCTCCCAGTCCTGGATTATGACGATGACATGGTAGTAGAAATGTTCTATGGCAATTCAGACATCACCTTAGATCCTTCTTCCTCAGCTGTATGGGATGAATATCTAGGCGTATGGCACCTTGATGATACCGACGATGCCACTTCAAATGCTTATGATGGTACGAATAATGGAACAGCACAAGTAGCAGCCAGATTCGGTAACGGACGTGATTTTGATGGTGCCGGAGATTTCATCGAGTTAGCTACGTTCCCTGACTTACAGCAAGACTTCTCCATCTCCGCATGGATCAATGTAGATAATATTGACGCAGGTCAAAGGATATTTATCGATGATGACAATAACACGAATGGATATGCTCTTTCTGTTGGAGATCCCGGAGGAGGGCGTGTAAGGTTCTATAGTCGGGGAGCTGCACCTACCTCAGTAGATGGTGGAGCAGGCCAGGCTGTTTCTGCTGGCAGTTGGTTTCATGTTACAGGTGTAGCAGATTATGATGCAGGTGGTAGCCGAATCATTTATGTGAATTCTGTTGAAGCAGCCAATCAGGGACATACCAATCAGATGGGTGTGGATGTGGGAAGTGCTGCCATAGGTGGGGAAACACTTTCCGGAGAAACCGGAAACAGATTCACCGGAACCATGGATGAGGTAAGAGTCTACAATGGTCTGCTGTCAGCAGACAGAGTGGCAACGGAATATAATAACCAGGAAGCCGGCTCAACTTTTTACACGCTGAGCGCAGAAAGTGCTAACACCGGATGTCTGGTGGCAGAAACCGACGGAACCATTTCAGTGATGGTAGCGATAAACCCTGCAGATAATGCAAGCACCACCACGGCTACATATACTGCAACGGCAGGAACAGCCGTGAATGGGGAAGACTATACCTTGGTTCAGGGAACGGTTGATATTCCTGCAGGAGCCACCTCTACTTCCTTTGATTTCACCATTACCAATGACCTTTTGGATGAAGTGGATGAAACAGTAACGATCACCTTATCCAATCCTACGACCAATGCAAAAATCGGAGCAAACAGTACGATCACCTATACCATTCAGGATGACGATGATGTACCTCAGGTTTCCTTCGTAGATGATGTATCCAGTATCAATGAAGGTACAGCAACTGTAACCGTAGGTCTTCAGCTAAGTGCTGAATCTGGTAACGATGTAACTGTGGAATATGCAGTAAATGGTGGTTCTACAACTGCCACTGCTGGAGATGATTACATTGATCCTCCGGCTATGTCAACAGCTACCATATCAGCTGGTGAATTAACGACCAATATCACGCTTAGTATCATCGACGATACGGATATTGAAGCTTTGGAAGACATCGTATTAGATCTAAGCAATCCAACGGACGCCACCTTAGGTACGATCACCCAACATACCATGACCATCAATGACAATGATGATCTGGGCTTTAATGGTCCAGGGGGAGTGGGAGAAATAGATGGATCCAAAACACTGAAACTTTGGTTGCCTGCCGATTCTGCTATCACTAGCGGTTCTGAGGTCACCGATTGGGATAACTCAGTAGAGAACATCACAGGCCTGGACTTTGATCGTGTGGGTACGGGCCCTGTAAAGGTGGACGATGCCGTAAATGGTCACTCGGAGATAAGTTTTACTTCATCGACCAATGCATTGGTTTCAGATGCTTCGCTCTCTGCCACGACATTCCCATACAATGAAGGTACGTTCTTTATTGTAACAAGAACAGATAACCTGAGCCAACAGTCCAACGCTTATGCGGCTGCAGATAATGCTACAGGAGCCCTCAATGCCAATCAGGTATCAGCTAATATTCCCTATAATGGCAATGCTGAGTTTGAAATCTCCGGAGTGAACGTCAATGTTACCTATCAGACAGCTTGGGCCAATGGCGACCACAACATATTTACGCACAGGATCACATCGGACAGCTCAATTCTATGGAGAAACAACAATATTGAAGGACAAACGGGAACCAACTCTTCTCCATTCACAAATCATCCCGACTATGATTTCTACATAGGACGAGAAGAAAACAACCCATTCCAGGGAGATATAGCAGAATTGATCATGTTTACACGACCTGTAAATAATACACAGGTAGCCATCATAAACAATTACCTCTCTTCGAAATACGATATTGGCTTGACAGCAGATGACTTGTATGTATTCGACCTCACCCATGGTAATGAAGTAGCCGGTATCGGACAAACCTCTTCTACAGATCAACATGTGGCTGCTCAGGCAGGCGTCATTACAGTGAGTAATGCCGGCGATCTGGATGATGGAGAGTTTGTGCTTTACGGCCATGACAATGGTTCGATTGACAGTTGGGTTACTTCTAATACTCCGATGGGAGACAGTATCAGGCGGGTTGCTCGAGAATGGCGATTCGACACCACAGGGACTCCTGGAACGATCACCATAGCTATTGATCAAACCCAGCTCCCTACTCCTATTACTGGATATCAGGACTATGTGATCTTTGTAGACAAGGATGGAGACTTTTCTTCAGGTGTAGATGTATACCAAACCACACTTGTGGATGGTCAGTATAAGGCATCGGAAGTTCCTATTGATGCTGCTGACTATGTAACCATCGGGATCATCATTAGAACCGTTGAATTTGATGCGACTATCTCAAATGCATCAGAAACGTCCTCATTGAATGTCCAGGTCAATCTGAACTATGCATACGATCAGGATATTAGCTTTGATTATGAAATAACAGGAGGAACCGCCACCGGAGGCAATGTCGACTATTCAACAGCTTCTACAGGTACTCTTGACATATTGGCGGGCCAAACTACTGCCCTGCTACCACTCGGGGTAAACAACGATTCTGATGTAGAAAGCGATGAAACAATTGAAATCACAATCAGAAATGCACCTTCAGGTTTCAGAATCAGTGCAGATAGTGTGCATACCTACACCATTAATGACGATGACAACCTCAGAAACATTCAGTTTAATGTAGCTGCTGATGGTGGTACTGAAGATGTCGGTGTAGTGAGCATCCAGGTAGACTTAAGCCTCGTGGATGCCTCTAATGATACAAAGGTCTATTACTCAATCACAGGTGGTACGGCAGAGGCCTCCCCTGCTCCCGATTATACTTTTACAGCAGATACTTTGACCATTCCTGCCACTCAGACTACTGGAAATATCAACCTGACTATTCTTGATGATGTATTGGATGAGGCGGTAGAAACAGTAGAGATCAGCTTAAGCAGTCCTATTAACGCCAACTTGGGAACGAACTCCGTGTACACCTATTCGATTACAGACAATGATGCTTCGGTTTCGGTAGAGTTTCAGGATGCAACCACTACCATCGATGAAGGGGGTAGCGTGGCTCAAATCGTAGTAGAATTATCAAGTCCTTCAGGACAAGATGTGACTATTGATTATGCTGTCAACGGCTCCAGTACTGCAACCGGAGGTGGTACCGATTACGCTTTAGCAAACGGAACATTGACCATTAACTCTGGAAATCAGATAGGTACGATCAACGTAGCCCTAACAGACGATACTCAGGAAGAGTCCGCAGAAACCATCATCATCGACATAAGCAATCCTTCAGGAGCTACCCTGGGAGGGCAGACGCAACACACCATTTCCCTGGTTGATAATGATGCTGCATTTGGATTCTACGGTCCAGGTGGAGTCGGTGGCAGAGCAAGCAACATACTTTGGTTGGATGCAGCCAGCATCAACGGAAAAGGCGTTGCTAATCCAGTAGACGGAAGCTCTATTGCGACATGGGTAGATCGGTCAGGTAACGGATACGATTTTGATGCCATCAGTGGTAGTCAGCCGACCTACAGATCAACAGGACTCAATTCGAACCAAACGGTAGAAATCGGAACCGGAGCAGATGGATTCAGGGCTCCTTCTGGGTTTACCAATTCATTGAGCAACTACTCTTTCCTTTCTGTAGTAGAGCAAACCAGTGGTCAGTATTTGGCAGAGACCAACACTGTGGCAAGCAATGATTTTAGGCTTAACCAGGGAACCAATGGCTTGTACCATTTGGATGGAAATAACCGATTGACAGGTAACTCAAGTACCGATATAGACATCATGAGCTGGATCTTTGATGAGCAGTCAGCAAGTGATGAAGTGAATGTTTACCGTGATGGAAGTTATGTTACTTCAGACAACAACTACTCTGTGATGGCGTTGGACAACAACTTCAGCATTGGTGCAAGAGCCTCAGGAGAAGCTACTTCTGATTTTGGAGGTAACATCTCAGAATTTATTGTATTCAAAAAACCGATCAACAGCGCTCAAAGAGTGATCATCGAAAATTATCTCTCTTCGAAGTACGATATTGACATTTCCGGATCTGGAAACGATCACTACAGCTTTGACGGCACCTACGGATACGATGTGGTGGGTATTGGTCAGGAGGACGCCAGCAATGTACATCTTCAGTCAATGTCTGATAGCTTGCTCATGCTCAGCGGAGCCAGCGCCCTGGGCGACGGGGATTACATCTTTGCAGGACATGACAATGGCGACAAAGTCACCTGGACAACCAACGAAGCACCAAACAATGGGGTAAACGTCAGAAGATTGGCAAGGGAATGGCGAGTCGATGTGACAGGCACTCCGGGTACGATGATTATTAAAATTGACACTACTCAGCTCCCTACGCCTCCAACAGGATATGACCAATACGTTGTCTGGACAGATGCTGATGGTGACTTTAGAAGTGGATCAACCACCTATCAGGTAGAATACTCACCTATATTTGGATTCCATGTATCTGATCCGGTTGCTGTAAGTTCAGGCACATTTATTACCATTGGCGTAGGCCAACCTGTAGTTCAATTTAGTACTGCCTCTTCTGATGGGTTTGAAGATACGGCCAATCCGAATATTGGTGTCGTTCTCAACTTTACACTGGGAGCGGATGTAACGGTCAACTACGCTGCTACAGGAGGTACGGCCACCGGAGGAAACGTCGATTACCTGCTGACTTCCGGGACACTCACCATCCCCGAAGGTCAAATGTCGGGCAACATCATTCCGGGTATCATCAATGACCTAATCGCTGAAACGGATGAAACCATCGTGATCACCCTCACGACCCCTTCGGCGAATGTTTCCCTGGGTAGTATCAGCGAGCACACCTATACTATTCATGACAATGACAACACGCGAACCATAGAATATCAGGCTCCATTGACAGCCAATGCAGATGAAGGTACCACTCCGTACACCGTCACTGTGATTGTCGATGTGCAGGATCCGGCCATTACAGAAGTGGATGTCACTCCTGTGCTGACGGGTAACTACGCTGAGGAAGGAGTAGACTATACCCTATCTACTTCAACAGTTCAAATTCCTGGTAATTCTTCATCGGCCACTTTCGACATCCAGATCATTGATGATTCGGAGTTTGAAAATGATGAGACCATTACTCTGAATCTGTCCAACCCCACCAATGGTTCGCAGCTCGGAACGGACTACCAGTTTGTATATACTATCAATGATGATGAAACTGCTCCTGTGATTCAATTTACGGATACAGAGTCATACTTCGGGGAAGGTAATGGGTCGGCTTTCATTGAAGTATCAATGAACAGTACCTCGGCCATAGATGCGACTGTTGACTATACAGTCTCTATGTCCAGTGCAACGCAGGGTGTAGACTTCACCCTGGCAGATGGAACATTGACAGTAAATGCGGGGGATGCTTTTGAAAACATCATCATGACAATCGTCGAAGACCTCCTGGTAGAAGGATCAGAAACGGTGACCATCACCATCTCCAACCCATCAGGAGCAACACTTGGAGGCAATACATCTCATACAGTGAATATCGAGGATAACGATGCAGATGGCAGCGTCGGACCGGGAGGTGTTGGTAGCTCTGACAACAACCTGTTGTGGTTGTCTGCTGACAGGTACTCTGCCGGCACATGGACAGATCGCTCTGGCAATGGATTTAATTTGTCAGGAGGAACCTCCCCTGGTTTAAACACCAACAATGGATCTTTCAACAACATGCCGACGGTGACGTTCAATGGCTCTCAATTCCTAAGTGCGAATGCCCTGGGAAGCGCAGCCAGCGAGTACGATGTTTTCTTCGTATTGCAGTCCAACGGCACAGCGGATCAGGTGCTGTACCATGCTGATGATGCCGCCGCAAACGATGTACAAATCGGTTTGGAAAACACCAACGGATCTTTCCAGGATCAGGCAGGTTGGCAAAATACAGGTGGTGCAATTTCTACCTCAACCAACGTGAGCATCGTACAACTAAACCTTGAAAGTGGAACCGGAAACGCTGACATTTTGATCGATGGCGCTTATCAATTCAGTGAGACTTATACTCAAACCTCTATTGCGGGTACCCGAAACCTGGGGGCTACCTCGAGCGGAACTAACGGATTCCAGGGAGACATGGGTGAGGTAATTGTGTACAACAACTCCCTGAATGATGCTCAAAGAATCATTGTACTCAACTACCTTTCAGCCAAATACAATATTGACATCTCGGGTAGTGGATTTGACCGATACGCTCATGACGCATCCGGATTCGACCATGCACTAATAGGCATTGGTCGGGAAGATGCCAACAACCTTCATATTGAAGCGGACAACGATACCCTTAGAATTAGCAACCCAAATGACTTGGAAGATGGGGAGTACCTACTGATAGCTCACGACGGTGGAAATGCCGATACCTGGGTCACCACCGAAACTCCTAACGGAAGCACCAATCGTGTCGCACGTGAATGGAGGGCCGACATGACTGGAAATGTAGGTACCGTTACCATCGAGATCGATACACTCAATTTTCCTGCTCCAGCAGCCTCTGGCTTGACTTGGGTACTTATGGTAGACAATGATGGGGACTTTAGCACTGTAGATGATCTGTATGTCATGTCTCCAACAACGGATGACCTGGTTGGGGTCAACAATGTTGACCTTAGTACAAATACTCATATAGCTGTTGCCCAAATGTTATTTGAAACAGTCGCCAGCCCTGCTGACTTCAACAACCCTACCACCTGGTCTACCGGGGTAGTACCTTATGATGGTGTGGAAGCGGTGATCTCCAGCGGACATAGCATCTTCATGTCTTCGAATGCAACCATAGGTTCTTTGGTAGTGGAGACAGGTGCCACTCTGGACATGGATGGCTTTACACTGGAATTCTCGGATGGCTGTATTGATCTGCAAGGCACAGGATCTGTAGATGTTTCGGATGCCGGCAGCACCATCAGTTATGTCCGAACCGACGGAGGCACCTCTCAATGCGTCACTGGCATGACATACCATCACCTGAACCTAAACGGCGGTGATGCTTCAAACTTAAAGTATCTAATTGGTGACGTGATTGTCAATGGGGACATCACAGGATCAGCCTGGGGAGGAATCTTCGATACTCAGGAAGAAGGCACCAGCGACGTATATGACATTACTTTCAGAGGGGACTGGACAGCCAATCAAATGACTTTTGAGCCACGAACGAGCACAGTGACCATGGACGGTACTGTTGACCAGGAGATCAATATTCAGGGAGGAGTGACATTCTACGATTTTGTGATCAACAAAGCTTCTGGACAAGGAAACCTGAGCAGCGAAGTGACCATCACCAATGACATTGACATGACTCTGGGGAACCTTGATCTTGGCACCCAGGATCTGAATATTTCTGCCGGAGCCGGCATCTCCAATGGAGGACTTAATTCTTACATCATTGCAGACAATGTAGGGGTATTGAGGCATGCGGTAACGACCCTGGGAGCCACGATCACATTCCCGATTGGAGACTCTGACGAGTATTCACCTTTTATTTTCACATTGAACACAGGTACCCTGGCTAGTTCGAATGTTACAATCAATTTGAGGGATACCCGACACACTCAGATTACTGAGTCCAATTACATCACAAGATATTGGTCGCTCTTAAATGAAAACATCACGGGAACGCTCAATTACGACGTGAGCTACTTCTATCAGGATGTGGACATCGTGGGAACAGAAACCACGCTCCTTGCCAGGAAATTTTCACCTTCAGGAGATGCGATAGGCGGTACCTGGAACAGGTCCACCAACAGGCTCAACTATGCCGGACATACTTCGTTCTCCGATCACACCGGCGAGTCGCAGGATGAAGGGCTTCCTGTGGAGTTGATTTCTTTCTCTGCTGATGTACGCGACAATGGAATCTTAATCGAGTGGTCTACAGCCAGTGAAATTGATAACGACTTCTTCGAACTGGAGCGGTCAAGCAACGGAATTGATTATGAAGTGATCGCCACGGTAGACGGCAACGGCACCATCAATACAAGGTCGGATTACGCTCACATGGATCAATATCCTCTGATCGGAATCACCTACTACAGGCTCGTACAGGTAGACTTTGATGGAGGGTTTAAGATTCATGAGCCTATCATGGTGAACAACAACAAACTACTGAGCCCTCTGGATGTAACGGCCTTTCCAAACCCTACGACCCAGGACAACATAAATCTGAGGATATCAAGTCATCAAAGCGGATTGCCGGCTGAGATCGTCATTTACAACCTGAGTGGCATCAAAGTCTTTGAAGAACATTTGACTCCTGCACATGGTGTTACCGAGTATGAGTTGCTACCTAAAGGCAAATTAAGCAACGGTGTTTACCAATTGATCATCCGGCAGGGCAATGAACAAAGGCATGTAAAGATTATTATTAACTAAATTCCAGAAGGCGTCGGTATTTTATCGGCGCCTTTTCCTTGTCTTCTTATCTTTACCATCATGGATATGGATGGATTTGGAGAACCTCTCTTATTGAGTCTTAGGCTCGCATTCTTCACTACGGTGATCCTTCTGTTGATTTCATTCCCCATCGGGTATGGCATGGTCATGAAGTCTTTCAGAGGCAAGTCGTTGATCAAATCCATTTTTACTTTACCACTAGTCCTACCCCCTTCTGTTCTTGGTTATTATCTTTTGATTGCCTTTCGGCCAAACAGTCTTTTGGGTTCATTTTGGAATACCGTCTTTGACAGTCGTCTGGCCTTTAGCTTTGAAGGAATACTCATTGCCTCGGTGATCTTCTGTTTTCCTTTTATGGTCAGTCCGGTCATCGCCTCACTAGAAAACTTGCCCGAAAACCTAACCCAGGCCTCCTATAGCCTTGGAAAGTCCAAATGGCATACATTCACCCGTGTGCTCATGCCCAACATTAAACCGACGATCATCAGTTCAACTGTACTCACGTTTGCTCATACGATTGGGGAATTTGGGGTGATCCTGATGATAGGCGGCAACATCCCGGGAGAAACCAAGGTGGCCTCCATAGCGGTGTATCACGAACTCGAAGCCATGAACTACGACAGAGCAGGCAGCTACGCCCTGATCCTGCTGGCTTTTTCCTTCGTGGTGATCTTCGCCGTACAGCTCATACAAAAACAGTCATCAAGGCCTGTCATATGCTAGAGGTAAATATCCGGTTTGATTTTAGCGGTCTGTCCATCCAGCCGAATTTCATTTTGGACAAGGGCGGTGTCCTGGGATTGACCGGTCCATCAGGTATAGGGAAGTCTACCCTACTTAAATCCATTGCAGGTCTGGCCAGGCCCAAATCAGGAACTATTAAGTTCGCTGATCAGGTGTGGGATGACTGCCATAGGGTTTTCACCAAACCACAGCATCGGTCGGTGGGCCTGGTATTCCAGGACTATGCCCTATTTCCGAACATGACGGTAGCAAAAAACCTAAGCTACGCCCAAAAGGTCAACCCAACTGAATTTGAAGAAATCATCGATGGACTGGAAATCCGAGACATTCTTGACGCCTACCCTAATCACCTCTCCGGTGGACAAAAGCAGCGGGTCGCTATCGGCCGGACGCTGGCCTCAAATCCCAGAATCCTACTGATGGATGAGCCCTTTTCCGCACTGGACGATGCGCTCAAAGACCATGTCAAAGAGTTGATCAAGACGCACATTTCCCAAAAAGGCTGTCTGGCAATTCTATCCAGCCATGACCAGCAGGATTTACTGTACTTTGGAGGACACATCCTGAAAATAGAAAAGGCCGGAAACTAGTCCCGGCCTTGTCAGATTAGTATGAAGATAAAATTCTATTGATTCTTTGTGAATATCTGAAGCGGGCCATTGTTGTTGCCCACGGCGATTCCCTCATTTTCACCGATTTTAATGCTGGCTAACTTTTTCGTATCATGAGGAATGTAGATACCACTTTGCGCCATGCTTTGCGGACTAAAACCTCCCTGTCCATCACCCAACATCAGCGTTCCAATTCCCGCATCTGCCCTTGGCGTCTCTACCTCTGACACATAGAGATTTCCTGCTACGATCATGTCGAGGTTACCGTCCTGATCATAGTCATCGATCAACACATCGTTGATCGGATAGGTCTGGGCAACACTCGGTAGCACCTTAGATTCGTATTTTCCATCGGCGTTCTTACTCAGGTAGATGCTCGCAAAGCTTTCTACCTTATACACCTGGGACTCGTCCAGACTACCAATATCATAGATATCTGCTATCCCGGCTGTAGAAAAGGCATTGTAATCTTTAAACTCCTTTTTGATGTCCGGTACTTGCTGTGAGGAGCATTGTCTGCCTCGTACAGGAAATTCCCCACCAAAATTGTGATAGCTCAACACAATGTCCGTCTGGCCATTGCCATCAAAATCACTGGCGTAGAGGTTGAATGACGCTTCCTTTCTGGCCTGGTACTTATAGTTTCTACCCAGGTTGCCCAACACAAAATCGGGGTTGCCGTCTTTATCAAAATCAGCTGATTCGATGCTAAACCACCAGCCTGTGGTGTTTCCTTCGAAATAGGTATCCGATACGTCGCTAAAGGATGTGCCATCATATTCATATACAGTGAGTGGCATCCACTCTCCCACTACAAACAGCTCCTCCTGACCATCACCATTCATGTCTGTCCACGTTGCATCGGTGACCATACCCATGATTCCCGCTTCCTTGCCAAGCTTATCCGTTACGTCCGTATAGGCGCCAGATTCTTTTAGTTGATTTTCTAGAAGATAAGAAGTCCCGGACGTCGGATAATTGTGTGGTGTATGCCTGCTGCCCACGAATAGATCCAGATCACCATCCTTGTCATAATCAAAAGGTCGGACGCAGGAGCCACTTTCTGTAAGTGCCGGCAACCCTTTTGAGAGTACCATATTACCTCCTTCATTTAAGAATAGCTGATCCTGATAGTACTCAGATCCGGCTTCATATTCGTTACCTCCGTTCACTACATAGAGATCCAGGTCATTGTCTCCATCCACATCAAGGAAGATAGCATCGATGCTTTCATAAGGTTCTGTATCCTTCAGCGCGATTTCATCAAATCCTCCTGCAGCATTTTGCTTCAATATCCGGGCGTTTGAACCTAGCGCCCCACCCAAAAACAGATCATCCAGTCCGTCGCTATTGATGTCACCTACTGCCAATGCAGGGCCAAATTGTGACATTTTATGTGGCAGCAGCACCTGCTTGTCAAAATCATTGAACTCGTTTTCTGCATGCCCTGATAGCCCCTTTGTAGAATAAGATGCAAAAATCGACCGGTTCGAACCTTCTGTTCTATTGGATTTGATTGCATTGCCAATAGACAAAGTCAGCTTTTGATTGCCTTCGACCTGGTACTGCATTTGACGTGCTCCTCCCGGCCAAACGACCTCCAGCGAATCTATACCCTTATTGGCTCCCAGCCCAAAATGGATCTCAGCAGGTACGGAAGATTGGAATCCTCGCGCCCAGTTCATTTCAGCTACTTGCAGTTGACCTCCCTCCCATAAGGTCACTTTTGCCCCCAACCCTTTTGGGTTGTCTTTGGGGCCTGCACATAAGATCGAAAGATAATTAGCACCTTGATTTCCTGCGGATACATTTTCATAAAGGGTGGCCTCCGAGTCGATATTATTCACCACTAGATCCAGGTCTCCATCACCATCCAGGTCAGCATATACTGCCCCATTGGAAAATCCTTTCTGATCTATGCCCCAATCCTCTGTCTTGTTGGTGAAGTTCAGATCGCCCTCATTTTTGTAGATATAGTTGGCCAAAGGCTCTGAGGGCATTTTATCAATTTGTTTAAACGTTTCTTTGTAATCAAAAGACTCAAAATACGAATCGTCCTTTTTGAGCTTTTTAAAGAAGTCATTGTTGTTGATATCACGACGAGTACCGTTGCTAATGAAAATATCTTTCCAGCCGTCATTGTCAAAATCGGCAAAGAGTGGCGCCCAGCTCCAGTCCGTAGAGGACAAGCCAGCCATCCAACCTATGTTTCGATAGATCGGCAGGTTGTTGTCATCTAGCCCGTGGCTCACCTGCAGGGAGTTGTACATGTACTGATGATGAAAACCCGTACGTACCATTTCGTAGAATGCAGGCGGGTTCATGCCTGACATATTGGCTTTGGATCGTCGGTTGTCTTCAGGAGCCATATCTACCTGGATGAGATCCATAAATCCATCATTGTTAAAATCACCTGCATCAGCTCCCATGCCGTAGTAGCTGGTTTGCTTCGTTGCAGTCTTCACCTGATCGGTGAATGTCCCATCCCCATTATTGATATACAGGAAGTCAGGACTGACAAAATCGTTGGAAACGTACAGGTCCAACCATCCGTCGTTGTTTACATCGCTGGCGGTAGCGCTCAGTGCCAGTCCAAAGTTCAGCACTCCGGCCTCTTCCGTCACGTCTGTATAGGTGCCATTGCCGTCGTTTCTGTACAGGTGGTCCGAATATCTTGTGTTCAGATGTTTGATCATCTGATCATAGTAATATATCTCGGCGTTGAACTTTGTCGGTGGGTAGTTTGCCACATACAAATCGAGATCCCCGTCATTATCATAGTCAAAGAAGGTACCCTGCGTGCTGTGTCCTACATCAGCAAGTCCATATTCATTGGCCTGCTCTTTAAATTGCGGGATGCCTTTATCATCATTTCCCTGGTTTACAAACAACAGGTTGGGGCACTCATCCGGCAACCCTGAGACGCTCACATAGATATCCAGGAGTCCATCGGAGTTGACATCACATGTTGTGCTACCCTGCATCCAGCTGGAGCCACCAGCCACACCACTGGCATCTGTCACATCTTCAAATTGCAGGTCTCCTTTACCCAGATACAGTTTGTTGTCGACCATATTTCCTGTAAAGTACAGGTCGAGATGGCCGTCGTTGTTAAAGTCCTCTACGGAGACTCCTCCGCCCATATATATATAGGCATAGTTGAAGTAATTGAGCGTATCGGTTTCATTGAGGTTATTGGCAAAGCTGACGCCTGTAGACTGTGCGTCCAACAATTGGAAAAGTTTGCCTTGTGGCTCCATATCACCTTTTGGCGACTCACAAGCCTGGAATGAAAGAATAAAAATAAGTGTTAGAAGGGTAATTGAGATACTATTCTTATTCATAGCTGCTTTAAATTATATACATGTGTAAATGTATGTTGGATTGAAAAAAGAAATGACCCGAGAGGGCCATTTCTTTCATTATATAAATGACTAAATCTTAGTAACCAGGATTCTGGTCTGCATTTGTCAATTGGTCATTCGCATCGATTTCCTGCTGAGGAATTGGGAACAATTCATTCTTACCAGCAGTAAAGCCAGTATTCAAACCAGCAGTACCAAGAAAATCGTTGGCGATGCCCCATCGTACCATGTCAGGGAATCTCAACTGCTCACCAGCCAATTCAACCTTGCGCTCATGAATAATTGCGGCCATCACTTCATCATTAGTAGTCACTGGATATCCAGCAGCATCCATGGCGGCAGTTCCGTATTGAGGCATTCCGACACGATCACGAATCTGATTTAGGTATCCTACTGCACCGGCAATAGTTCCGATCTCATTTTCGATCTCAGCCATCATCAACAATATATCAGCATATCGAATCACTCGGAAGTTGATACCTGACTCCATCATCTCATCAGCTCTCTTGTAGTAGTTCTGATACTTTCTCCAGCCGGCTCTTCTTTCCAAAGGAATGTAGATTTCACCAGCAGGTACCGGATCAGGAGCAACCCCTGTTCGTACTGTGGTACCTCCTACGATCGTGCTTCCATCCGTATAGAAGTTGAAGTCAAATCTAGGATCACCTGTTTCGTATGAATCCAGGAGATCATCAGAAGGATAAACGTTGAACCACTGGAAACATCCATACTCTTGTCCTCTAAAGGTACTGGCGATCAAACCTTGTCCGGAAGCATCAGAGTTCCATCTGTCGTTGTTTCCGATTGCGATATCATAAGATACCTCAAAGATCGACTCATCGTTGTATTCAGTTTCCTCAAGGAAGTTGTCAAGGTATGAAGGAACCAAGGCGTACCCGGTCAAGTTACCGAATGCTGTCTGAGCTCCTGCATAATCTCCTCTGTACAATCTAACTTTTCCTAGAAGAGCCCAAGCTGCACCTGCAGATGCTCTTCCGTTTTCATAACCAGCGTCAGACTTATCAAACAACAACGTCGTTGCATCTGTCAAATCAGATTCAATTTGATTGTACACTTCAGCCTGAGTGCTTTTTGCAGTTCCACCTGTAGTTTCAGGTACCGACAAAACCAATGGCACGCCGCCCCAACGAGAAGCAAGGTAGAAATAGTACAGTGCTCTCATAAATTTGGCTTCACCAATGTGATTGTCTCTCAAGGCATCAGAATAACCTGCATCGGCAATAGCTCTAATGGCTTCTTCATTGTCCAATACATAGTTACACTTATTGATCCCTCTGTAGCAGCTTTCCCAAAATGCACGGATTGCTCCATGAGTAGGATCAAAAGCAAAATCAAGATACTGTCTCTTGTCTGCTTCTAGCTGAGGGTTTCCTGCATTCTCATGAGCCATATTGTCATGCGAGAAGAAAATATGTCGAGAATACAAACCACGTGTTTGCAAGTTAGCATAGGTAGAGTTTACCGCTGCCTGTGCCTGAGGAGTGATCGTAAAAAACGACTCAGGTGTACTCTGGTTCGGGTTCTGCAATTCCAGCTTAGACTCATCACATGAGTACAGTACGCCGAAACCGATCACCGCCATTAAATAATATTTTAATACTTTCATTTCTTTAAATTTTTTATCATTTAAAATGTAATCTGAACACCTCCGATGAATGCCTTAGGCACTGGATAGTTTCCTCTGTCAACACCTTGCTCGAAGTTGCCAACAGGGGTACCGTTTGCATTGGTACGAACGGCTCCAATACCACCTGGAGTAGTATTTCCATCAAATGCAGTAGGTGCACCGATTTCAGGATCCAAACCTGAGTAGCTTGAGATGGTTACAAGGTTCTGAGCTGTAATGTAAACTCTGAACTTCTGAACTTTTCCGTTCAATACGCTTGAAGCCAGGTCATAACCCAAAGTCAAGTTTCTCAATCGAGTGAAAGAACCATCTTCTATGTATCGAGTAGAAGCCTGAAGGTTAGTTGCAGCTCCACCCGCTCTAGGTACAGAGTTAGAAGTTCCTTCTCCAGTCCATCTGTTCAATACAGCAGTACCTGAGTTGAACAATCGAGGCATTCCTTCCAAATCGTAAATATTGGTGTTGTACACATCGTTTCCGGATACGCCGTTCAAGAACAACCCGAAATCGAATCCTTTGTACTCAGCTGACAAATTCAAACCGTATGACAAGGTTGGAAAGGGGTTACCAATAAATGTTCTGTCATCAGCATTGATCTCACCGTCACCATTGGTATCTACGATACGGAAGTCACCTGGTGCAGCACCTAGGTTGGCAGCCTGGCTTCCTCCTGCATGAGCGTCAACTTCAGCTTGGTTTTGGAATATACCATCAAACTGCCATCCCCAGAACTGGAACGCTGATTGTCCTACTACAAGGTGAGACAAGTTCTCATTCTCGAAGTTAGCTCCCTGAAGTCTTTCGTTGGTACCAAGACCTTTAACCTCGTTGCTGGTAGTACCAAGGTTCAAGACAGCTGACCATTTGAAATCACCGCTGTAATCGTTGTATCCCAAAGTCAATTCAAAACCTTTGGTGTCAATTTCACCAGCGTTTTGAAGTACACTAGGAGAGTTGAAACCAGAAGAAAGTGGTGTGCTTACAGGCATAAGGATGTCAGATCCGCTGTTCATGTAGTATTCTGCAGCGACAGTGATCTTGTCTTCCATCAAACCCAGGTCAACCCCAATGTTCATCATAGTGTTTTCCTCCCATTTCAAATCGGGATTAGCAATACCGTTCAATGTAGAACCCGTAGCGTTTCCTCCACCAATTGAATAGTTGAATCCATCAGCGATGGTAGGTGAGTAAGCATAGTTACCGATATTGTCGTTACCCGTTACACCCCAAGAAGCTCTCACTTTCAAGTTGCTGATGGCAGAAACACCGCTAAGGAAAGATTCCTCGCTCACTCTCCAACCTACAGCCACAGAAGGGAAAGTACCCCATCGGCTGTTAGGACCAAATCGTGAAGAAGCATCTCTTCTGATAGAAGCCGCCAAGATGTATTTACCTGCATAGTCATAGTTGACTCGAGCAAGGTATCCTAGTCTTACATATTCGTTGCTTGTAGAGCTCATGTTGCTCGAGATGTTAGAAAGTGCATCGATATTGTCAGACAGGTTGTTTTGGCTTTGTCCGTTGAATAGCTCAGTGTCTGTGCTGGTGTACTCAGAAAGCAACAACACTTCTACATTGTGATTGTCAGCAAATGTCTTGCTGTAGTTCAAGCTATTGGTAAAGATGTACGTAAACAAAGAACCTGTTTGCTTAGTAATCAAAGCATAAGGCTGCGAGTGAGTCGTACCTTCTGAATCGTCATTGTAAGATGGCGTATGGCCGTTGAAAGAGAAGTTAGA
This sequence comes from Reichenbachiella sp., assembly GCA_965222305.1. Lineage (GTDB taxonomy): Bacteria > Bacteroidota > Bacteroidia > Cytophagales > Cyclobacteriaceae > Reichenbachiella. The sequence goes on along the minus strand of OZ244943.1, from coordinate 400,930 downwards.
AATTTCAGTACCCAACTGAGTTTTCAATTTCAAACCATCGATCACTTCATACTGTGCATATACATTACCAATCACAGTTACCTGATCCATTTGTCTTGATGGGTGCTCCAGTACCCTTACAGGGTTTTCAGCATCTTGTCCATCCAATGGGCTATTAGGACCCTGGTAGCCTCCAAGGTTGTTCTCATTGTATACAGGCAGATATGGAGCCACTTTAATGGCGTGCTCGATTACTGATCGACCACCATTGTTGCTTTCAGGGCTCATAGAAGTCACAGCAAGCATGATGTTTTCACCTGCAGTGAATTTGCCTTTGCTGAAGTTGCTGTTGGCTCTCAGATTGTATCGTTCCATACCCGTAGAGATCAAGATACCATCCTGAGACAAGTAACCCGCAGAAATTCTATAAGTAGAGTTGTCTCCACCTCCAGATACTGCTACGTTGTAGTTTTGAAGCATTCCATTTTGGAAGATTTCATCTTGCCAATCAGTATCGTTATTCAGCATTTCACCAGTACGTCCAGGAGTTGCCCAAACTTCACCTGCATACTGCAAGTACTGCTCGGTGTTCAGAAGATCATATCTTTCGCTAGTCCACTGAGAACCAACATAAGAATCGAAGTTAACCTGAACGGCTCCTTTTTGACCACCTTTGGTAGTGACAAGGATTACACCATTCGCACCTTTAGATCCGTACACTGCAGTCGTAGAAGCATCCTTAAGTACCTGCATTGACTCAATGTCAGAAGCATTGAGGTGCTGGATACCTGATGAAATAACTCCATCAATAACGTACAACGGTTCGTTGTTGTTTGTGGTACTTAGACCTCTAATACGAATCGTCGCAGGAGCTCCAGGAGATCCATTGTTGATTACGGTCACACCGGCAGCACGTCCTTGTAGTGCCTGGTCTACAGTCGCTACAGGGTTTGCCACGATCTCTTCAGCAGCTACTGATCCAATCGCACCTGTTACCTGTGCTCTCTTTTGTGTACCATAACCTACAACCACGACTTCTTCGAGTTGCTCAGCGTCCACTTCCAGTGCCACTTCTATAGTAGACCTGTTGCCTACAGTGACTTCCTGGGTTTTATACCCTATAAAGGAAATAACCAGTACATCGGATGATCCGGCAGAGATGCTAAAATTTCCATCCATGTCGGTTACTGTTCCGGTAGAAGTCCCCTTCACCAAAACAGAAGCACCAGGTAGCCCGGCACCTGCTTCATCCAGAATCTTTCCAGAGATCTGTTGATCCTGGGCGAATGCTACGCTCGTCATCAGCACCATGCTGAGCATGATGGCCGTGACCCTGGCATAGCTTAATCTCCAAAATCTTGTAAATGATTTACTCATAGATTTTAAGTTTTAAAAAAGTTAGTAATTAAACAGTTAATCAAATTGAGCAGCTCAACACGATCAAGCGACCCAACCCGGTCTTTTGTAGCGATGGAACCAATACGTCAGTTCTGACCACAATACCAGTATCCAATTTTCCCAAAAAACATCCAAGAGAGCCTATGGCATATGTTTCAAATCAATGGGGTAATTGTAACAAGGCCTGCGAATACACATTTCATCACCTGCGAATAGTCATATTATACACTTGACCATCGCTTTCAGACGAAAATCAGACTAATCGAGGGAAGATTTCTCCTGCACCTGTGAGGATTGCATGGAATATTCTGATGGATTGATGCCAAATTGTTTTTTGAAACAGTCGCGGAAGTACTGCAAGTCATTAAATCCTACCTGGTAGGTGATCTCCGAGATGGTCAACTGATCCTGCTTGATGAGTTGAGCGGCCCGCTTGAGTCGGATCGATCGAATAAACTCATTGGCGGACTGACCTACCAGGGCTTTGAGCTTTCTATAGAGTTGCATACGGCTCATGCCTAATTCCTTGCCCAGGTCGTCGACATAAAAATCCGAATTGCTCATGTTCTCTTCTACCACCTTTACGGCCTTGTGAATAAACTCCTCATCCTTAGATGCCAGTTTCACATTGGTCGGCTCGATCTGCAGGGTTTCTTTGTTGAGCAGCTTCTCCCTGATCTGATTGGTGATCTTAAAGGCATTCCTAACCCTGAGCGACAGCAGCTTTGGCTCAAACGGCTTGGTGATGTAATAGTCCGCCCCTACTTCAAAGCCTTCTACTTCACTCTCCTGGGAGGCCTTGGCCGTAAGGATGATCACCGGTATATGGCTCGTGCGCAAGTCGGACTTGACTTTTTTGCAAATCTCAAACCCATTGATGCCTGGAAGCATCACATCGGAGACAATCATGTCTGGTATGTTTTCCATGGCGATCTCCAGCCCCTCTATACCATCACCCGTCTCTATGATTTTGTATTCTCCTTCGAGTATTTCCCTGATGTACCTTCTGATGTCCTCGTTGTCCTCGATGACGAGGATCTGAGGGAGCTTTTCCAGCTGGTCCTCGAAACTGTCGAGTGCGTCTGCCACCGTCTGCTTTTGCACATCATCGGTGAGCTGATACTCTGAGCGTTTGTCATAGTCAAAATTCTGGCTGGACTCATCCACGATGTTCTCCTGCCTGAAATGCTCTTTCCCTTTTTTGAGGAATACGTTGAAGGTGGATCCCTTTCTTTCTTCGCTGATCACTTCTATTCTGCCGCCATGGATCTCCACCAGTTCTTTGGTCAGGGACAGACCAATGCCCGTTCCTTTGTGCTTGGCATTCATCTTACTCTTGACCCTGTAGTATCGGTTGAAAACAAAGGGTAGCTCCTCCCGGGGAATGCCCACCCCACTATCCGACACACAAATACACACTTCGTCTTCTGTTTCTTCCAGGCTGATTTTGATGTTTCCAAAGTCGGAAGTAAACTTCAGCGCATTGGATATAAGGTTGACCATTACTTTTTCGATTTTTTCTTTATCGAAATAGAGAATGATTGGCTGCCTTGGAAACAATATCTTGTAGTTGACCATTTTTTGATTGGCCAGCGAAGAGAAAGAATGCACGATGGGTTTTAAGAACTCCACCACATTGCCCTTCTCAACCTCGATTTTCATTTTACCTGATTCGAGCTTCGACAATTCCAGCAGCTGGTTGATCAGGTTTAGCAAACTCTCGGCATTTCTGATCATCACATCCACCTGCCCTTGGTTCATTTTATACTCACTGAGCTGCTTCATTGCTTTGAGCGGCCCAAGAATCAGGGTAAGTGGTGATCGGAACTCATGGGAAATATTGGCAAAGAAGCTCGATTTCATCTCGTCCAGTTCCTGCATTTTGGAAATCTCCAGCTGATCCAGCTTGAGTTGGCTTTGCAGTCTTTCACGGTTTAGGATCGTTCTCAATACCACGAGAATTAATATCAGTCCAACAACAAAATACAGGAATATGGCCATTGCTCCTGCATACCAGGGAGTAGCGATGTGAATGTCCACCGAAAACTCCCTTTCCATCCATCGGCCGTTGTTGTCTGTAGCTTTCACCTTAAAAACATAGTGCCCGGATGGTACGTTGGTAAAATTGGCCTCTCGTCTGTTGCCAATTTCCTGCCAACGGTCATTGTAGTTGACCAACTGGTAGGCATATTCATTCCTATCACTTTGGCGAAAGCTCAACAGCGCAAATTCAAACCCAAAATCATTTTGGTCGTGATCCAAATTGATACTCTTGACTTCATTAATCGGTTTTCTAAGCGGAGATTCCGGGCCCGCATTGACCGGTTGGTTAGACAGGGTGAAATTGGATACATATAACTGAGGCTGCTCCGTATAGTCCCGGATTTTTTTTGGATCAAATCGATTGAACCCCTCAACTCCTCCAAACAGCAGTTCGCCTGTTGACAGCTTATAACTTGAGTTTTTGAAGAATTCCATGGCTTGCAATCCATCGTTAATATCGAAATTTTGGAAGAACCGGGTCTCGAGATTAAACTTGGACAGTCCACGGTTGGTACTCACCCATACGTAGCCTTCCTGATCAATCTGAATGGCATAGGCTACCTCATCGGGCATGCCATCCTTTTTTCCATATTTTGTCCAGTTTTGGGTCTGAACATCAAACTGATTGAGACCTGCCGCTGTACCCAACCATAGATTTCCATGTTTATCATAGGACATGGACAGCACCGAATTGCTCGAAATACTGTTTGCGTCATTGGGGTTATTCAAATACTGCTGGAAAGTAAACGAGTCGTTTTGCTCGACCACTCTGTTAAGTCCTCCTCCTTCTGTACCCACCCAAACGGTGCCCTTTGCATCCTCCAGCAAGCAGCGAACAAAATCAGTACTGAGGCTCTGGGTATCAGCTTCATCATGCTCAAAACCCCGAAACGACCCATCAGAAGGGTCATACATTACGAGGCCTCTGCGATACAAGGCAATCCAGATTCTGCCTTTTGAGTCTTCGAGGATGTCGAAGATATTTTCACCGCCCTTGGAGTCTCCAATCGGATGTTGGATAATAAAATTTTCAAAACGCTTCGACCCTTTCTTTTTGACTCTCAAACCACCTTGCCACGTTCCGACCCATAGATTGTCACGGCTGTCATACTGGAGGGATAGCACCTCGTTTTTTACGTTGGCACCTGTGCTTTCATTATAATGAGTAAATCGACTGGACTTCACATCCCAATAGTCCAGGCCTCCACCATCTGTACCGATCCAGATATTTCCTTTGTTGTCCTCTGCGAAAGCACTCACCGAGTTGTTGCTCACAGAGTTGTCATGATAGCTACTGTGCCGATAGCTGTTGAATTTCCTTAGGCTTTCATCTACTTTATAAAGCCCTTTATTAAACGTACCAACCCATACAATACCCGTACGATCCTCAAGTAGCGACCAGATCGAATTGTTCTGCAGACTGTATTCAAAGGTCGGATCTATATCGTATTGGACGATTTTTTTGGTGTAGGCATTGACCATGAATACCCCATTGTTTTCTGTACCGACCCATAGATTTCCTTTGGAGTCTTCCAGCACTGAGAGCACCACCAATGAATGGGAAACGCCCAAATCAATTTTCTTAAAATAGTATTGCCCGTTTTCACGATAGACCAGCCGATTCAGACCATTTTCGGTTCCCCAATAGATATTACCTCCCGGAGCCTTGTAGGTAGACCGAATTACATTGGAGCTGATGGATTCTTCATTTTTTGGATCGTTTCGGTACTGAATAAACCGCTTGGTATTGGGATCGTATAGGTTGAGTCCCCCTCCCCAGGTTGAAATCCAAAGCTTGCCGTACTTATCCTGTACCACGCCCGTCACATGACTGGCAGACACGCTAAACGGATCGTCAGGATTCGGTCGAAAATGCAAAATTTCTTGCTGTCGCAAATCGATCAGGTTTAAACCATTGTTTTGAGTTCCTACCCAGAGGTTTCCATCCTGATCTTCAGTGATGTTGTAGATAATTCTGCCGCTCAGTTGGTCGTCACTCCCATCCAAAGCAAACCTTATGAAAGAATCGGTATTGGGGTCATATCTGCACACCCCTCCACCTTCGGTACCCACCCATAGCGTTCCATCTTTGGATTCGAATAGGACGCGTACATAGTTGTTGGGAAGGCTCAGGCTGTCGTCCTCGTCATGATAGTAGGTGACCATATTGATCCCATCAAACCGGTTGAGGCCATTTCTAGTACCTATCCACAGGAAGCCCTTCTCATCCTGTAGCATAGTGACGGCCGTACTTTGCGACAGCTCCGTATCCGCGTGAATGAATTGCAGTCTGTCGTTTTGCGCCCATGAGCACAGGGACGACAGCATGATAGCCAAAAACACTAGTCTGTACTTATCACTCATTCAATAATTCTTCTAGTCCTCAAAACTCCACAAATTAGCTCCTGTATTAAGGCCCGAGGCATTGGATTTATATCAAAACACAAGGGTATTATTTATCTACCCCTAAAAATTCAATGAATTCGATAGGATCAGGGCTAATCAGCAAAGTGTCTTTGTTCAAGTGAATTACGGGCAGTTTTATCCGTTCTCTGATTTTGTATTGAGCCAGCAGGCTTTGTAGCGCCAGTACGTTTTTATTGTTGTCTTCTATTTCATTAAAAATGTAGCCAACACCCGCCGAGTCCAGCTTCTGTTTAAAATGAACACAATGGCTGCAGCCATCACTGCCATACATGACCACAGAACTGTCGGACAATGTCATGGATGGTGAGGCTACCTCCGAAACTGACGCATCACCTTTTCCATTAGTAGTACTTCCATCACTACAACCAAAAACCGTTAATATATAAATCGCCACCAGGGCGTTGAATGACTTTCGCATTTTCTTATTGAAATGTACCTGCAACAAATATATAGCCGATTCACATCAGATCACTTCTTTCACATACACATAGTCGTCCATCACAAAGCCCCCGCCGATGTCCATCACGATACTGTCGACCCTGTTAAACCCCAGTCCTTCATAAGTCATTATTGCCAGGGAGTTAAACTTGTTCACCGTAAGGCGAATCCTTTCACACCCATACTGCCGGGCATACTCTTCAATGTAACTGAAACAAGCATGGCCATGTCCCTGTCCACGAAACAAACTCAGCACATATACCTTACTCAAAAACAACTCCTTTCCCTCCTTCTTGACAGAAAAATACCCAATGGCCTCCTCCCCATTCAAAACCAAAAAGTAACCATAGCCATCCTCTATCTGCTCCTCCATGGCGCTGGCTGTTTGATACTTATCCAGCATGTACTCCACCTGGTCTGAGCCTATGATAGGGATGTAATGCTCACGCCAAATAATCTGTGCCAAGGACTCTATTTGCTGCAGATGATCCGGGCTCACTGCTGCAATTATTTTAGTTTTCGGACTCATAGGGTCAACGAAGTATGAATTGAAACATTCAATGTACTATTTCGATCTGATTGCTACGGATGAAAATTATATACAATCGTAGTTTTGACCAACATTTAATTAATCGTATGAAATTCATAAAATACTCATCCCTATTCTGCCTTCTTCTGGTTTTTTCTTTCGGCCATAGCCAGGAAAAGAAAGCACCGGAAGAATCAAAAGTTCCCTTTTCGCAGCGCAAACCTGTGGAACTGGGCGCCCCTCCTACCTCTACTCTCAGCCGAATCAGCGTAAACGGGAAAGATCTTGTAAATGAGAAAGGTGAAACTGTTGTATTCAGAGGCCTGAACACCAAAGATCCTTACGATTTGAGCCTTCAGGGTCGTTGGAATGATGAGTATTTCGCAGCGATGAAATCCTGGGGTGCCAATGTTGCAAGATTTCCTGTGCACCCACGGGCATGGAGAGAAGCCGGCATAGTTGAGTACCTGGGTCTTCTGGACAAGGGCATCGAACTGGCTGATAAATACGGTATCTATGTGATCATTGACTGGCACAGCATCGGTAATCTACGCTCCGAGGTGTTCTTCCTGCCGGGATACGAGACCACCAAGGCGGAGACCTTCAAATTTTGGCGAATCATCGCGGATCGGTACAAGGATAACACGACGGTGGCTTTCCTTGAGTTTTATAATGAGCCCACCACCTTCGGCGGAAAGCTCGGCACCTCCAGCTGGGAGCAGTGGAAAGAAATCGTAGAAGAAGGCATCGTAATCATGCGTGCCAATGGCTCCAAAGCCGTTCCATTGGTAGCAGGATACAACTGGGGCTATGACCTCACACCGGTAGCGGAAAATCCCATAGACGCTGAGGGTGTAGCCTATGTGAGCCACCCCTACCCTCAAAAACGTGAAAAACCCTGGGAAGAAAAATGGGAAAAAGACTGGGGATTTGTAGCGGACAAGTATCCGGTCTTGCTTACAGAAATAGGTTTTTGTGGCCCCGATGACAAAGGGGCCCACGTACCCGTAATCAGCGACCCTGAGTATGTGAAAATCCTCAATAAATACTGCGACAAAAAAGGAATTTCCTATGTGGTATGGGTATTTGACACCTACTGGTCTCCTGCCCTGCTCAAAGATTGGAGTTTCGAGCCTACCTGGTATGGCGAGCATTGGCGCAAGGCCATGAAAAAAAGAAATAAGTAAAGTTTAGTTTGCATTAATAATCTGCCTTCCTTCGGTAACAATTCGAGGGAAGGCTTTTTTATGTCACTATAAAACACCCATTAACACAGTAGATTTCATGACAAAAAACTGTGCAAATCATGTGTTTTTAAAATTCACACAACGATAATCTATTTGACTAGTTAAGTAGGTATTTATCTCGTAATTTAGCTTTAAATAATCCATCTATCGTCCTGTATGAAACCCACTTACGTCCTGCCTGTCTTGCTTGTCCTTATTTTCTTAATTTTTGAGAGCTTAGCCCAAGTTGGAGGCAATCAATATTTAAGAAATACTACTCACACTGTAAACGGAGGCGGAGTTACTGATTATTATATCTATTTCCCTGAGGATTATGACATCAATCCAAACAAGCCTTTGCTCTTATCTCTACATGGCAATGCAGAAAGAGGAGGAAGCCCTACAAAGATCATTGGAAATGAAGGCGAAGGTTCCATTGCCTGGTATGCAAATCAGGGTTATGATTTTCCCTTTATTGTTGTTTCACCACATCGAAAAAGTTTTATTGGGGGAATTTCTCAACCTACCTTCAATGTTGATGTGATCGATCAGCTTTTAGAGCACCTGATTATTGAGCTTAACCTCGATGAAAACAACATTTTCTTAACTGGTTATTCCGCCGGCGGTGGAGATGCTTTGCGCTACTTGCTAGACCATCCTGATAAAATCAGTGCAACAGCGGTACTGGCCCCGTTAACAAATTTAGGGTCCGTCTATGGTTATAACTTAGCTGATTCTCCATACCCCTGTTTGCTCAAAGAAAACATATTGAAGTTTTGGCATGGCAACGTAGACTTCTCTATTCCCTCAAACCAATCTACAATTGTCTCGAATGAAATCAATTCATGCGTCCCAGGCCCGATGGTTCCCTCAATAGTGGAAATTATCCCTAACATAGACCATAACGGTATTCGTGGCTATGTTTACTCAGATCTTATTGGTGGGAACAATGTTTACAGTTGGTTTCAGCAATACATCACAAATTCAAATGATTCAATACCTCCAATTATTCAGCATTTTGATTCTACGACTATAACCTCTACGACTGCCAGCTTTGATTATACACTCAATGAATACGGTACACTTTTTTATGGTTTAAAGGATGGTATAAGTACAGAACCTTCAATTGAAGACCTTATCTCAGGAGTTGGTTTTTTGAATTCAGGATATTTGAGAGGAACCAATGAAACTGTTTTTTTGGAAGGGCTTAATGTGGAGTCCGAGTATAAGTTATGGTATATAGCTCAGGATAATGCGAGTCAGCCTAACTTGCAAGAGGCTGTTTCTCTTTTCAATTTTTCAACAAAACCACTACCTCCTGATGTTACTTCTCCAGATTTATCAAACGTTCATTTGAGAGAGGTTTCGTCATCTCTTGCAGAAATTTCTTATGACCTAGACGAAGAAGGAAACATTTACTGGGCATTGTTCCCGGATTCTGAAATCGGAATCACTGCAGGCCACATTATAGATGGAATTAATTGCATCGCAAGCGGGGTTCTCAATCAAACAGAAAATCCATTTTCAATCAGTGGACTTACCAAGAATACGACCTATGCTATCTATCTGGTTGCTAAAGATTTATCGGGCAACCTATCAACCATTAACGAACTAGTTTTTACGACTACTCTACCGGTGGCTCAAGTGATTCAAATAAATATTAGCAACTCCAATACCATAAATGTAGAAAACTGGAATAATGCAAACTTTGTCGGCATATTAAATGAACCCGGCAATCGCAGAAGTTTTACCAATTTAGTCGATCAGGATTTGAATATGACTCAAGTTGGCATGACCGCTTATCAAGGGTCAAATGGATCCGTGATTAACCAAGTTGCGAATAATGGATCATCACTGAATAATGGATTTTTTCCGGATGATGTTGCCCGATATGCGGCCTATACAACCGCCACTGCCAAGATTGACTTCTACAATTTGGAAGATGATCAAAATTACAAGTTGTCTTTTCTCAGTGGAAGAGGCGCTTCAGGGAGCAGGGTTACAGAATTCCTGGTAAATGGAGTAAGTAAACAAATCGAATCAGTTAATAACAGCCAAAACCTTTTAGTTTTTGATGATGTTGCGCCAAATAGTGAGAACACAATCAATATAGAATTTAGGGGTGCTGGTACGTGGGGGTATTTAAACGCTATTGTTATTGAATCAGTCGTGGCTCAACCCGAGCCTGGGGACTTACCAACTCCCCCAACCCATTTAGGTTTCTCCGACAATGGAGACATTGTCGACATTTTTTGGGAGAGCTCCACAACGAATGAGATCAAAACTTTTAATCTATATAAAGGTCAGGACTCTAGTAGTAATGATATTACAATACAACAAATTGGGATAACTGATTCATGGTTCGCTGTTGACAGCTTTGATCAGTACTATTTCATAACCGAAGTGGATGAATTTGGAAATGAATCGGATTTCTCCAACCCAATATATCCAGAACGAAATGACACTATTCCTCCTTCAGCTATTTCTTGGCTAAACATCATAGATAATCAGAACTATTCCCTGAGTCTCGTTTGGAATGAAGTATCAGATGCTGAAAATTATTTGGTATACCACTCTCAAGACTCTATTGGCCTATTTAATGCTACACCAATCGAAGTATTCGATGATACAGTTCTTCTTATTGAAGGGTTTAGTCAATACGACGTTTATTATTTTTCAGTTATAGCCCTGGATGGAGCTGCAAATAGCAGTCCTCCTTTGCTACCAGCCATTTCTTATATCGTGCCTGACTACACCCCTCCAAACATGGTTCAAAACCTAAACATTTCTTCTACATTAAATACCATCGAGCTTACATGGATCAACCCGACAGATTTGGATTTTGGGGGAATCAATATTTATTGGAGTGACTCTGCAGGGGTTGTCCCCAATGAGGTTAGTAAGCTCAATAATGAATTAATCAGTAATCCAGGCTTCACCCATTCAAGGTTGGTGCTGGAATCGACGAATTACTACGTTTTAGGTGTTTTAGATACCTTAGGCAACGAAAGATATTCTTCAGAAATCTCGCATACGCTGGCCGATCTTACCCCTCCAGGTTTACCCTTGAATATCGCAATAGTTAGTCAGCTAGACTCGGTAACGATTACTTGGAGCGTCCCTTTCGATTCAGATTTTATCGGCATCAATGTCTATAGTTCAGAGACCACTGGATTTGAGGCAGAGGATTTATCAAAGTTAAATGAAGTACCAATAACAGATACTTTCTTCGTACATAGAAACCTACTTCCTGAATCAACACATTACTATGTACTATCCTCCGAAGATGATTTTGGAAACAAGTCCTATACTAACGAATTTGAAATCACTGTTCCTCCGGATCAGATTGCACCTACACTACCAACTAGACCGCAATTCAATTCTGGACTAGATAGCACAACTATTTTATGGTCTAATCCATTGGATGCTGATTATGACGGAATCAATATTTATGCAGAAACCGAAAACAACTTTGCACCCGGTTCCAACAATTTGCTGGACTCACTGGCTAACTCTGAAAATAGCTTTACCCATGGTGGACTATCTCCGGAATCTACCTACTTTTATCTTCTTGCTGTCTATGATACTAGCGGCAATGTGTCTTATTCGGATTACTTTAAGATTGTCCTCCCCGATTTGACACCTCCCATCGCCCCTTCCAACCTATCCATAGAGGAAGTTAATGAGAGCGATCTTGTCCTAAACTGGCTCCCAAGTGGTTCGACAGATGTCCAAAGTTATCTAATTTATCAAAGTGTGGATAGTAGCTCGTTTACATTATTAGCTACTATTCCCGGATACAGCCATTTGGTTGAAGATGTTCCCGCTGGTGTTAGCTATTACTACGTTTCTGCTTTGGATTCGACTGGACATGAGTCTATTGAATCTAATATAGTAGGTCATGACAGAGTTTATACTCCTCCAGCCGTCACATCAAAATTCGTCCAAATAAATGTATCGAACTCAAGCAACCTTCAAATTGATGAGTGGAATAATGCAAACTTCAATGGAATAATCAATGAACCTAGTAAAAGCCGGACGTTTTCAAACTTAATGTACACTGATGGTATAGCTAGTACTATAAACTTAGTCGCTTATCAAGGTTCGAACCAATCGGTAATCAATGGAGTTGCCAATAATGGTTCTGGGTTAAATGGAGGAATTTTCCCAGACTTGGTTGCTCAATATGCAGCTTACACGAGTGCATCTGGATTATTAAGCTTGTCTAACCTAAACCCAGATGCAACCTATTCCATTACTCTTTATCCCGGACGAGCTGCCAGTGGCAGTAGGATCACCAGGTACATTATTAACAGTTCATTGCCGCAAACAGTGGAAAGTGTCAATAATGAGTCAGAGGTTGCTGTTTTTCCAGACATTGTTCCGCTATTAGATAATACAATTTCGATTTCTTTTGAAGGGACGGGGACATGGGGATACCTAAATGCTATTGTTGTTGAAGAAAAAATTAACTCGTCTGCCAAATCACTAAGACAATATAATCTTGATCAAGACTTAGGTTCTCAAGAAATAGCAGTGTACCCTAATCCATTCGTTGATAGGTTAGTTGTCAAATTACAAAATGTACAAAACGCTACTTTTCAAGTATCTAGTATGGCCGGACAAATCGTGCGTAATGGTTCTATTGATGAAAACTCAGAAGTCCGACTGAATGTCAAACCCGGAATTTACGTACTCAAGATTGTACAAAAAGAAACAACTCATAAGCTTTTAATTCGGAAGCTGTAAGGTTCTATACAACCATAAATACCGCTGCCAGGGCCGTCATTACGATTACAAACCATCGATAGCCTTTTTCAGGGATTTTCCTCACGATCAGGATGCCCGTGTACACTCCTACGATGATGAAAGGCAGGAGTACCACATCGAGCAAAAATGAATCCCATGTGATGGTACCCCATGACCAGATATGAAAGGGGATTTTGAATACATTGATACACAAAAAGAACCAGGCCGCAGTACCGATGAATTCGTTTTTGGGCAGTCGCATGGATAGCAGGTACAGCGCCATGGCACTGCCGGCGAGATTCCCAACCATCGTGGTAAAACCTGCTGCCAGCCCAAGCAGCGCTGCAAACGTCCAATGCGAAGGGATACTTTCCTTGTCCTTTCTCTCCATCCAAAGCATTACGACCAGGCTCAGGAATACAATTACACCCATCATGCCCCGAAACGCCTGATCCCCTACCTCTGCCCCAACAAATACGCCCAGCAATACGCCGAGCACCGCCCATGGCACCAGTCTCCAAAAATGCGAAAACTGAGCATGGTGATGATAATAAGACACGCCAAAAACATCAGCCATGATAAGCAACGGCAGCATGATACCGCTGGAGTTTTTTCCTCCAAAGGCCACCGCCAGCAAGGGCACGGCTATCATGCTCACCCCTTGCACGCCCACCTTGGACATGCCCACCAGTACGCCTACAAGGCAAAATATAATGAAATAAGTGTGGGACAGTTCGAACCCGAAGAGTGTGATCATGAACAAATATTGAAAAGCTAATTTGTTTAAAATTGATAAAACTTAAAGTCGAAAGACAAGAAGTATTCTCTTTTACCAACTTTTTTAATCACAATTCGTAATATTTGTTGCAACAAATAAAACAACTATGAAAACTGTTTTTCATCCCGCAGACTCACGAGGATCAGCAGATCACGGCTGGCTGAAAAGCCGCCATTCATTCAGTTTCGCCAGCTACTACAACCCCGAAAAAATCAACTTCGGAGCATTGCGTGTTCTCAACGATGACTATGTAGAAGGAGGAATGGGGTTTGGAAGACATCCTCACGACAACATGGAGATCATCTCCATTCCGCTCAGCGGTGACCTGGAGCATGAGGACAGCATGGGTCATAAGCAGATCATTAGAAGTGGAGACGTACAGGTGATGAGTGCTGGTACGGGAATTGCACACAGTGAATACAATGCCAACCAGGACAAGCCTGTGGAATTTCTTCAAATCTGGGTCATACCCAACAAACGACAGGTGACTCCCAGATACCAACAAGTTACGCTTGACGAGGAGCAGCTAAAGGGACAATTGACACAGGTCGTCTCCCCAAACCCTGACGATGAGGGCGTTTGGATTCATCAAAACGCATGGTTTCATCTGGGTGACCTTAAAGTTGACCAGGCAGTCCAATACAAATTAAAAGATCCATCGAACGGTGTCTATGCTTTTGTATTGGACGGTGGCATAGAAATCAACAACCAAAGCCTTTCTAAAAGAGATGCCCTGGGAATATGGGATGCTACCGAAATTAAGATCAGTGTGAAATCAGATGCCCGCGTCTTGTTGATGGAAGTGCCTCTGAGATAGGGTTCATATGGTCCGAAATGTGCTAATTAGATCCAATATCAACGCCTTCACCTTTTAAGAAAGCATCGCTTTGAGGATCCCGGCCGAGAAAATCTCGCAACATCTGGTTTTCATCTACTGATCCTCCTTTGGATAAGATTGATTCACGGTATCTCATGCCTGTCTCAGCATCAAGCACTCCATTTTTCTCAAAAATGGAAAACATGTCCTGGGCAAATACTTTGGACCATAGATATCCATAGTAGCTGGCGCCATAGCCATCCAAATGCCCAAATGCTGCTTGAAAATGGGTGTTTTCCGGAAATGGATAAAGTAAAACCTTTTCGTGTAGGTCAAGGGCTATTTCATCTGTTGATCTGCCTTCACCCTTTAGGTCATATAAGCTAAAATCATACATACCGTAAAAGATCTGACGCTGAAGCTGCATGCCCGAGCCCACATTTTTTGATGCTACCATTTTATTGAACAACGACTCTGGTAATACCTCTCCTGTCTCGTAATGTTTTGTAAATAGCTTAAGTGCATCGTAGTTCCACGTCCAGTTTTCAAATATCTGGGAAGGAGCCTCTACAAAATCCCTGGCTACACTGGTACCTGCCTGAGCGCTCAGTTCGGCTTTACTCAACATGACATGCAGCACATGTCCAAATTCATGAAACAACGTTTCGACCTGTCCGTGAGGCATGAGAGCGGGACGATCCTCTGTTGGCGCAGGGAAATTACAAACCAACGTAGCTGTAGGAATTTGAAAGCCCTGGTCAGTTTTCTTTCCGTCAATCATCGGGAAGCAAGCTGCATGGGAATACTTGTTGGGTCGTGGGAAAAAATCCAAATAGAAACGACCTATTACATTTTCACCTTCAATAACTTCAAACAACCGAACCTCATCGTGCCACACGGATGGATTTTCAATCTCTCTATACTCTACACCGAAGAGCTTCTGAGTAATCATAAACAACCCTTCGATACTTGCATCCAGAGGAAAATACTCTTTTACTTTCTCAGCATCCAGGCTGTATTTCTCTTTTAGGAGGATGTTTTTGTAGTATCCCAAATCCCAGGCCTGAGGTTTCGCAGCATTAGGGCACCTTTGTCTGCCTTCATGATGTCTACCAACTCATCCATATCTGCCTGAGCTTTGGTGCCGATTTTTGCTATCAGGTCATTCTCAAAATCCCATACATTGTTTGGAGTCTTTGCCATGCGATCCGCTAATCTGTACTCAGCATAGGTATCGTATCCCAGTAGTTTGGCCATTTCAGTTCGCTTCATCACCAGACTGTCCAAGACATCTATATTTTGAGTTGATGCACGGTTCTGAAACTTTTTGTACAGTTGCTCTCGGGCCTTCCCGGATTCCGCATATTTTAGAAATGGGGTAACCGAAGGATAGGACATATCTACCCGGTAGGTTCCTGCTGCAGTTTTCCTGGTTTTTTTATAATCTTCCGGCATTCCCTTCACCCCTTTTTCATCAAGGATGAGAGAGTCCTGGTAGGTTGCTATGTTTTTACTGAATTTATTTCCCAATCGGGAAATCTCATTATTGATTTCTTTCAATACTTCCCGATCTTCCTTGCTCAACGCAAATCCGTTTCGTTCGAAATCAGCAATGGTTTCATTCAGAAACTTGGCCCGGGGTCCTTTCAAAGATTTTGCTTAGCTGGTTTGAGAATATTCCTTTACCGACTGGTAAAGACTGTCATTCAAACTTAGGTTATTGACATACTCCTCCAAATCCATAATGCTCGCCAGGGCTGATTCCCGTATAGCAGAATCCGGATGCGTGTACCCCATGAGGTAGGTAGTCGCATATATCTGGGTTAATTCATTATATAAATTATCAATTTCTAATAGGGTGTTATCAAAATCCCGATCATCCGTATTGTAAATCCTCTCAACCCATAGGTCACATTTGGCGACTATATACTCTGTGGCATCACCAAAATCACTGGATTTGAGTTGATCAAACTGTATTATTTCATTAAAAGGATGGAACAGGGCATTTCCCTCTGGAGGGGCAGGTAATGGAGTTTCTGGCGTATTGGTACAGGCTAATAGCGTAAGTAAACAAAGGAGGATTAATGTGTTTTTCATTGTTGATAGGGTTTATGTATGCGTAATATATTCAGATATGAAAAAAGCCGCAACCCATCTTACAACAAGAAATTGGCAAACAAAGGCCAGAACAAACTAAGACAAGAAATGAAAAACTGAATTCTACTATATGCAACTCATTTTCCCGCCATCCACGGGGATCGACACTCCACTTACGTAAGAAGCCGCCGGTGAAGCCAGAAATGCCGCTACCGCACCGATTTCGGAAGTGGTACCAAAACGCCCCATAGGTATGTCCTTTTGCATGAGGTCTGCCATCTGGCCTTTAGAGACACCTGCTCCCTCAGCCCTCGATCCTACCAGGCTTTGTAGTCTGCCGGTATCGATCAGACCGGGCAGCACATTGTTCACAGTAATTCCAAATTGACCAAGCTCGATGGACAGAGTCTTGGCCCAGCTGGCGACAGCACCTCTGGTGGTATTGGATACGCCCAGGCCCGGTATGGGCGTGTATACTGAGCTTGATATGACGTTGATGATACGGCCATAGCCTTTGGCCTTCATTCCCGGCACCAGGGCTTTGGCTAAGGTATGATTGCACTCTATATGCGCCGAAAACGTTTTCTCGAACTTCTCATACTCCTCCTCGATGAGTACCCCCGGTGCAGGCCCTCCGGTATTGTTGACCAGTATTTCTGGGGATTCGTTACTGTCCAAGTACTTATCAATCGCCTCTTTCACTTCCTGCGCTTTGGAAAAATCAGCCACGACGTAACCATGTACCTGGCTGCCATCATTGGCCAGTTCCTTGAGAGTCACTTTAAGTGAATCCTCATTTCTGGCCATAAGAACCAGATTCGCTCCCAGTGACGCCAACTCCATAGCGATCCCCTTACCAATGCCCTGTGTACTACCGCATACCAGTGCTGTTTTATTTCTTAGATTTAAATCCATATCAATCGAATTCTCCTTTATGCAACTTTGCCAATTTCACATGCTCCAGGTGATGCCTACAATGCCAGGAATACAACGCCGTATTTTGCCCCAGACTCATCGTCCAGCCATGCTCTGGGTGTACAAACTCCCTGTCAAACTGCTCAGGGCTTAGGCTCTTTATCATTCGGCTCCATCGACCGTGAAGGCCCTTGATGATCGCCAGTGATGTATTGATTTCTTCGTCTTTATAGTCAGACATCTCTGCCCATCGGTCTTCATGATAGGGCCTGATTGTAGGCTTGTCTTCTGTCAGAGTGAGCTTATAGCGAATGAAGCTATTCATATGACTGTCGGCGCAGTGGTGCACCAGCTGCCGGATATTCCAACCCTCTGGTCGATACTGCCAGGCAAGCTCTGCTTCGGTCAAGCCCGCTACCTCCTTCTCGAGCAATGCGGGAAACTGCTCAATATCTGAAATCCAACCTTCAATATCGGATGGTGTATATTCTTTAGGTCTTGAAAACTTCCCAACAGGAAATCTGAGTGATTCTATATCGATGGACATGTGTTTAGGTTTTGATACTCAAAGTAATCTTTACGGCATCGGCACAGACTTGTTTACTCGTCCGTTTCTGGAAATACGATCGTACGGTTACCGGTCACGATGATGCGGTGATCCAGGTGAAACTTCACCGCTTTGGACAGCACCTTTCGCTCTATATCCGATCCGATCTGCGCTAGTCCTGACGGGGTAATCGCATGGGACACCCGCTCTACATCCTGCTCGATAATTGGCCCCTCATCCAAATCGTCCGTTGCGTAGTGGGCCGTAGCCCCGATCATCTTCACTCCCCTTTCGTAAGCTCTTCGGTATGGATTTGCCCCTTGAAAAGCAGGCAAAAAAGCGTGATGAATATTAATGATCTTTTGCTTGTATCGATCGATGAATTCCGATGAAAGTATTCGCATGAATCGGGCTAACACCACCAGGTCGATATTATTTTCTCTCAGGATCCCAACGATCTCCTCCTGTCGGGTCGACCAGTTATCAGCAGAGATAGGTAAATATTTAAAAGGAATATGAAACCGCTCCGCTACCTCGGCAATCGACTCGTGATTGGCAATAATGATTGGGATATTGCACCGGAGTTTGCCCTCACTGTGCTTTTCCAAAAGGTCAAAAAGGCAATGAGTAGTCTTGGAGGCCAGTATTGCTACGTTGTGCATGTCCTCAGAGTAATGCGCAGACCAGCCAAAATTCATTGATTCCGCCACAGCGGAAAACTTGTCTGCCAGGTCTACTCGTGAATAATTGAGATCCCGGGCATCCAAACTTATCCGCATAAAATAGGCATCCTGGATATTGTCTGTAAACTGCTGACAGGTGAGGATATTGAAGCCCTCCTCATAAAAAAAAGACGTGACCCGGGCGATAATGCCTTTGCTGTCCTGGCATTGGATCAAAAAAGTAATTCGATTTTCAGACATAATAACTTCCCACGATGCTAGAAGAGAAGCGAATTTAACCGAAAAATAATTATATTAGGTTAGTAATCATCAGCAGCAAACAGGGGTGATAGAGAACAAAAGTGCAGCGAGAAATTCACCTGACACAACACATCACTACGCCAGAGTAGAATGGGTGGAACCGGACAGCATTCATGTCCTGGAGTCCTCTCATGGCTTTCCTTTGATTCAACCCAACCACGACTACCGGCTGACTGATCTCTTCGAAGCTACTGACAGCCAAGTGCTTATTGACAGATTTCGCAATCCAGGCACTGACACTTCGGTGACAGAAGTAGCCACCCACGACGAGCACGGATCGAGGTTGACCCTCATGTGTACAATCATCCCGGACAATGGGGGCACCGTCTGCCTGTGGCATGTAAAGAAATCCGCCGGACAAGAAGGAATCAACATACTCAGCATGGCGGCCCATGACCTGCGTAGCCCGATCAACTCCATCATCGGCCTGTCCAACGTAATGCAGGTCATCTTGCACGATCAAAATCCTGACCTGGGTGAACTGGGCAAAATGGTCCAGCTGATCAAAACCACCGGCAACAATGCCATCGATTTTACCAGTGACATTATGGAGTTGTCTGAGATGGAGTCTGCCCACTATCGTCTGGAAACCGAAGAAGTATCTGCCAATCAATTTCTTGCACACTTCATCGACACGCACCGATTGATCACACTGAAAAAGAACCTGAAAGTAGAGGTAGAAACCACGCTGCAACCCGAGGACACCTTCATGATCAACCAGTCTAAAATCACTCGCGTCATGGGCAATCTGTTGTCTAATGCGACAAAGTTCAGCAATCCCGAAGGACGGATCATATTCAGGCTTTTAAAGAAAAATAAAAAAATAATCCTCCAGATCGAGGATGAAGGCATCGGTATGTCTCAGAAAATAATTGATACGCTCTTTGACAAGTTTGGCAAGTCCAAGCGCCTGGGGCTGGAGGGCGAAAAGTCACACGGCCTGGGGATGTCCATCGTCAAGCAGATCATGGAGCTGCACAATGGAGAAATTGACATCTCCAGCGAAGAAGGTAAGGGAACCACCGTAAATCTGATATTTAAATCTAAAAATTGATCAAATGGGTAAAATACTAATTGTAGACGATTCGTCCTTTCAAAGGAAAATACTGAGCGATATGATTGGAGATCTTGGTCACGAACCGTTACAAGCTGAATCGGGCCAGGAGCTGCTGAGCATCATAGAAAAAGACAAGGGCTTTGACTGCATCTGCCTGGATCTGCTCATGCCGGAAATGACCGGGGTGGAGGTGCTGGAACGGTTACAGGAAATGGACGGAGTACCGCCGGTGATCGTGATCTCGGCAGATATACAGGTGAAAAAGAAGGAAAGGTGCCTGGAGCTGGGAGCCAAGGCCTTCATCAACAAATACATCGACAAACAAGAACTCGCAGAAGAGTTTAAAAAACATCTAAACCTCTGATATCCATGTTGTCTGACAAACAAAAAGACGCGATAACAGAAATAGTGAACATCGGGGTGGGCAAAGGGTCAGCCACGCTAAGCCAGATGCTCGATGAGCAAATATTGCTCAACGTGCCCTATGTCAATCTCATCTCATTCGATGAGGTACTGGACGAGCTCGGGCACCTCGGCGAAGATATGGTCAATGCAGTGGAGCTCAAGTTCTATGGAGAGTACCAGGGCATGGCCAATGTGATCCTCTCCACCGATAGCGCCAATCACCTGGTCTCTGTCCTGACTCGCGAACCGATAGAGTCTGACAGTATCTCGAATCTAAAAGAGGGAGTGATCACCGAGGTGGGCAACATCATCTTAAACGGGGTAATGGGCTCGTTTGGCAACATCCTCAACACCGCGCTGGACTATCACATCCCTAAGACCTTCGAAGGAAACATCGAGGAATTGTACCAAAACCTGGACAAGAACCTGTTTAAACAAATACTAATCTGCCGTACGGACTTTTCCATAGAAGGAAAAAACATCAAGGGGGAGATCCTGATCATGTATGAGATCAATTCCTTCAAAAAACTCAAATCAATCCTGGATACGATGATCGACTAGTCCTTGAGCTTGTCTTTAAATACCTTTTTGAATTTCTCCACCTTGGGTCGAATCACGAAGTTACAGTAGGGCTGCGACCCATTGAGGTTGTAGTAGTTTTGGTGGTAGTCCTCCGCCACATAAAACTTCTCAAACGCTGTAATCTCCGTCACAATCGGATCACTCCACGCCCCTGAGGCATCCAGCTCCTTCTTGTACTTTTCTGCCAGTTGTCTTTGCTCCTCATTGTGATAGAATACCACGGAGCGGTACTGCGTACCTACATCATTCCCCTGACGATTAAGTGTTGTGGGGTCATGCGTTTCCCAAAAAACTTCAAGCAATTCAGTAAACGTAATCACCTCCGCATCATAGGTGATCTGCAGCACCTCGGCATGCCCGGTGCTACCACTGCAAACCTCCTTGTAGGTGGGATCGAGCTTATGCCCGCCGCTGTAACCGGATTCCACTTTTGATACTCCCTTTAGTTGCTGAAAAACCGCCTCTGTACACCAGAAACAACCATTACCGAATGTTGCTACTTCCATTTTTTGATTTGACCCTATCGCCATGCTATTGATCAGGGCTAATATAACGAGTGATACCTTCATAGAGTTAAGGTACGCCGAATAAGTGAGGACGGTTTAGCCAAAAGTGAAATGTTATACTTTTGTTATAATTGGATCTCGAACTGTCTCTTACTTTTTGCTTGATCAAACAGTGGATTCAGCGACGATTCTCAGAATCAGAATTTCTAATCGAAATGTATTCAAGGCCGTACTCGGTTGACTATATGTGTGCGTTGGCCCGCCAGAATAGCGGGCGTGGGTTAGCATGTGGGCGGAAGCATTATTCTGGCTAGCGTTTTTGAATACTTTTGGGGCAATGCCAAAAGTATTTGCCTGCCCGGCATAAGGGCTAGAAAAATTGATTCTAGGTAACAAGAATATTCCAACCACTTACCCTCCTCCCCCCAAATCTCTAAATTCAATCTGAACTAAGCCAACTAAAATGATTTCACAGAAATGGATAACTGCAATAGTTATCTCACTTTATATTTTGACAATACTTTCAGCAATCGGTTATCTAAATACAATGGTATCTTATCAATATGAAGTCAAGGATGCCAGATTTATGTTGGAGCTTAGCTCCAAAGAAAAGACCTCAAACGAAATTAAAGTGCGTCGTGAGGAAATTGACCAAACCGAAGACGTCATTCGAAAAAACCAGGTAGTGGCGCTTATCGTTGGAAGCTCTTCATTTTTGCTTGCCGCTGCTCTTATGCTAAGAAGGTCAAAAAAATCTGATACTCTAAAATAAAGATAGAAGTAAGGTGCTGTTTACCCTTCGTAAACTGCCGCAAGGAGCATTCATCTTTTTCCAAAACCTCGCCCCATTCACATCTTCATCTTCTCAACCAAGCAGATCAGCAATTAAGTAGGCATATTTGTACTTAGTATTGAACAAAACTGTGATCGCAACAAACTATTCTGAATTTAGGACAGGACTCAAAAAGTATCTGGACAGTGCGGAGGATGACAATGAAACGGTCGTCATCAACCGAAAGACAGGCAAAGGAGCGGTGATTATTTCTTTGCATGAGTACAACTCTATGATGGAGACCATGTTCTGAGTTCACGAAAGAATGCTGACAGGCTGTATGAATCTATCAATCAAATGAAGTCAGCAAGGCCATAAACCGATTGGTCTATAAAGTGGAAGGCGATGAGCTGCAAATATTTGCGTGTAGATTTCATTATGACTAAGCTCGCCACTCCCCGATCGAATGATGAGAACATTTACATATTTCCTTGCCCTCCCGCCCTCAAATCTCTAAATTCAATGCCGGATAACACAAGGTCACTGAGAGGGACTTTGAACTCCTAGTTAGACATCATGCGCAGTTATGTTATACTTTTTCTCGCAACAATGACCATCGGTTGCAACGAACAACTTAAAGTAACTACTGAAAATCTTGTAGGTAGTTGGGCATATCTAGACCATGCATATCATTATACCGAGATCCATTTCAACGACTCGATTTATGCAATCCATGAGGAATTGGTTGGACTTTCAGGCCGCTATTATTGGCTCAGAAATGACACCATGTTAGGAGCCAACGGTAGTAATCCACCTATTCCTATAGCAATCATACGAGAACTTACAAGTCAGAAACTAGTTCTTGAACAACCTGACCAAGACTATGAACTCGAACGAATAAATGACATTTCTCGACAGGCTTTCTCTCAACTTGCAAGTGATTCAGCCCACATCCTAGATTTACCTGATTTTGTTGAACGTGCAAATAATTTTTATAAGCAAAAAGGAATGGAGCGAGAAACTATAATTCTTGATGACAATGAATTTGAAGATATCCTAAAGGAATTCTAACATAACATATAGCGTATGCCCCCATTCCCTCACCGATCCAACCAAGCCTTAAATTCGCCGACCTTTTCTCTTGAGACAACTACATCATCCCCATCAAACTGACTCATTTCGATCTTAAGGCGGCTGCCGGAGAAGGAGATCATGTCTTTGATCCCGTCCATGTGGATGAGATACTTGCGGTTCACCCGAAAGAACTGATCCGGATCGACCATGTCCTGTAGCTGGTCCAGGGTATTGTCGAGGATCAACTTGTTGCCTGACTTGGTGAGCAGATAGGTCGACCGGTCCTGGCTGGTGAACAGTTCCACATCTGTGATCGCCACCTTCTTCAGGTGCTCACCCACTTTTATGATGAATTGCTCCTTGTACTTTTTATCCTGACCACCAATTAAGCTCTTCAGTGCCTCCATGTCGATGCCTTCTGGCTTGTTTTGAGCCTTGAACTTATTGATCGCCCGCTCCAGCTTTTCTTTGGTAATAGGCTTGAGCAAGTAGTCGATGCTATTGACCTCAAAGGCCTTGATCGCAAACTGATCATAAGCCGTAATGAAGACAATGGGACAGCTGACTTTAACTCTTTCAAAGATTTCAAAGCTCTTCCCGTCCGCCAGTTGTATGTCAAAAAAGGCCAGATCAGGTTGGGAATTGGACTCAAACCAGCGTACCGCGGACTTTACGGAGTCCAGGGCATCCAGTATTTCTACCGAATGGTCGATTTGACTCAGCAACGCTGATATATGCGCTACTGCCGGCACCTCGTCTTCTACGATCAGAACTTTCATAGGGCATCAATTTTCAGCAATGGAACAGATATGGAATACGTCTCCTCGGTTTGATCAATCACCAACCGGCCTGAGGACAGATGTTCGTATCGTGACTGGATGTTTTTCAATCCTATTCCCTTTGAGTTTTCTTTCGGCGACAGCACTGGGTTGATATTATTACTTACCAGTAGGCGATCTTCCTTGATATCCACAGAGACCTCCAAATGGTTTTCCCTCGAGATTTCATTGTGCTTGAAGCAATTCTCCAACAGTATCTGCAGTGTCAGCGGCGGGATCTGATAATCTGCACCATTCAATCCATTTTCATGAAAGGTCACCTGTAGATTATCCCCATGCCGGATTTTGTTGAGAAACACATAGGAGTGCGCCAGTTCCAATTCACTATCCAAATCCACCAGTTCATCATACTGATGATCCAAAACATAGCGATACACCTCCGACAGCTTTTGGATAAACTCCACGGCATTGTCAGGGTTAGAGTGAACGAGAGAGGTCAGGGCGTTGAGGCTGTTGAACAGAAAATGGGGATTTACCTGGCTTTTCAGGGCCTCCAGTTTGGCTACCGCGTTTTCGGTTTTGAGCTTTTCCACGTCTATGGCAGCCTGTCTCCACGACATCAGGAAGCTCCTGCCCTGCAGGAAAAACGCCATAAATACTGTGATCGACAGGGGTACGACCAACACAGAAAACCAACCATTCTGCTGGACATAGGCAACAAAGTTTGCCTTAAAATACCACTCGACATAGATGTAAATAATCAGCGTTGAAGCGGCAATCGTATAGCTCAGCATCAGGAACGTCTCCAGCAGAAATCGCTTGAATGGTGCCTCCAGCCATGATACATATCTGGCTGCGATCTCAGCCATCAGGCCATTGCCATTGCCCAGCACCATCCAAAAGGTGATGGAAATGACGGCATTTTCCAGGAAGTCGACGTATCGCCCTTCGGCAAAGCAATCCCGGCAAAAGAAGTAGGCGATCATCGCCCCTCCTACTACCGGGATCACTCCCCAGTGCCATATCAATTTGTTCTTTAGGTCTTTATTCACTCCTAATTTTATTTGGATCACAAATTAGTCACTGAGGTTGAATTAAGCCCCTATTCCTCTGAGTTAGTTTGTGCGCTGCACATTTCACGGTACTGCAGCGCAGATTCCTTGCCCCATGCAGGCATCAACGCATCCTTGTTTTCACCCGAGTCGAAGAGAACGATAGAAGTCTCCACCATCTGGCAGGCATCCTCCAGCCCACTGCCAAAAAACTGGGCCGTACCGTACTGCATCTGCGCCATGAAAAGCGTGGCACGTGGATTCTTTGGATCGAGCTGGATCGCTTTGGTGAAGTCCGCATAGATGCCCGGTGACAGGGACTGGCCTCTCGTACCCGGATCCACTCCTATTTTGATCATATTGATGAACCCGTGCATAGCGATGATTTCTACATTGTTTGGAGCTAGTGTAGCGGCTTTATCGATGCTCTTCATCGCCAAGTCGAGTACTGCATCCTTCTGCTGTAGGTCATTGATTCTAAAACCCTTGAAGACATAGCTAAGAGAAGCATAGTAATAGGGCAGCCACTGATCCTTTTCCGCGTCACCGATGCGTGTGAATTTATTGGCAGCATTGTCGAAGGCTGCCAGATCCTGTGCAGCGTACATCTCTGAGATGGCTTTGCCCATGGCCTGCTCGTAGGCCTTGCCTCCTGCGAAAGTGGTGAATGAAATTGCAAATGCGAGTATTGTTGATATTAAAGTTTTCATGGTTTTATAAGTTGAATTGAAAGGGTTTGAAATGAGCGATTGGCATTGAATATTCAGTTGGTTCCTTTTTCTTGTTTCGAGAGCCTCAACATGACATAGAATAAATGGAATTCTGTCATATTGAGCTCTGTCGAAATATTTTCAACTGAATATTCATAACTGAAATCACCTTTTTTCAAATCCATAATAGTTTATTGAACATTGATTTCTAAAGTCTTGTCTCCGTTGAGGGTGAATTTGGTATCCTCAAACGACGGTGGTCCAAACTGCCCACGGGCGTTGTTGGAAAATCCATAGGGCTCTGTCGGAATCCCAAAAAGAGCGGTATCCAGTTCGCCGTTGCCATTTTCGTCGTGCATCACGCTCACCGCGTAGGTCCCGTTGGGTACGTTTTCGTAAACGATTTCTACTTGGCCATTTGCGTTGCATTTCACCATTTTGTCGATACCCTCATCGAGGAATTTCTCCTCAGAGTCGAAGAGCGTCACGCCTACGTTACCATCCGCGTTTTTTAAGTTTTTGACGATGATGGTCAGTTTGGAAGTCGGTGCGCCATTAGTAGCCAATACCCAGCTTGCTGCGAGTATTCCGACGATTGTAAAGATTGATTTGATCATGATATTTGTTGTTTATGTTTTACACCCTCCTGCACCTCCCTCAAGGGAGGACAGTGTATCCCCTTGAGGGGATTATAGGGGTGTTAAAGATTTTCAAGATTATTCGCCATTTTGTCTTTCGTCAGCGTGATAAACAAGCCAATGAAATAGAACCTGGGTGCCGGCTGGGTTACAGCCATTCGGTCGTAGATCCCGTCATTGCCCGGATCTCTTTCATAGTCATACCCAAAGACCTGCTCCATGCCCAGCACATTCGTCACAGACGCATAGACTATTACATTCTGCTTCCACAGGTAAGCCATGTTGAAACTCACGTCGTGGTAGGCCTTGGTCATCCCGTTGTTGAATTGGTCTTCGTTTGGGTTGTTGTAAGGTCGGCCGGAGTTGAAGCTATAGGTAGCTCCAATCTGGGATTTGATATCCGGAATAAAGTGCTTGTACACAAAAGAGAAGTTGTGACTAGCGGCAAACTCCGGCATTGCCAATCCTGGATAATTTCTATGATCCCTCTTCGTGTCAATGTAAGAATAGGACACCCAGTAGTCGACATTGTTGAAGGTCTTGCTGTCGCGAAAGAACAGATCTACACCTCTTGCATATCCTTCGCCCAGGTTGTTGTACCCCGTAGGATCAAATGGAGCGGCAGGGTCAAACTTTACCAAATCCTTGTAATCCTTGTAGTAGATCTCCCCTCGGAACGTCAAGCCGTCATTGATGGACTGGTAGCTCAACATGTAGTGATCTGCCCTCTCGAATGACATTTGATCGCTGGTCAGCAGCAGGTCATTTTGCGGAAGCTGATGAAACTGTCCGTATGCCCAGGAGAGCTGTGCGTTTTCTCCTGTCTTCCATGCCATGGACAGCCTTGGCGAGACCACATTTTCATTAAAAATGGAATAGTGTGAATATCGCACGCCTGCCCTCATCGTCAGGCTGTTGGTGATAAAGTAGTCCGCCTCCGCGAATGCTGCTACCTGGTTATTTGAGAATTCTGAAAGAAACTCGTCACCGTTTTCCATAGAAACGACTTCCTCTTCTGAGGAGTGAACGATCTCTGCGCCTGTTTTCAGGGAAACCTGCGCAATGTCCGTGCTGAAGTAGCTCTTGGCATGATAGCCACGGGTATTGCTGTCCACGTTCACGGTATCAAATACAATGTCCTCGGTGGTATTTCCTACTGATGCTCCCATGAACCAGGCACTGTTGTCCCCTACTGCCTTGCGATAGCTCGTATTAAGATAAAAGTTGTCATTGACCAAATCCACGTCCACTCCATCAGGATAATTGACATTAGGCATTACCGCCCGAAACGAGCTTTGGTCATAGTTGGCGTACACTTTAATCATGTCTGTTTTGTTGGTTTTCTGACGTAGCATGAGCGTTCCGCTCATTGATTCATAGCCTTCCTTCCAATCGATCTTCTGATCAATCAGCTCGTTGTAGGGCTGTAGGTTCATGTAGTAGAAATCCCCGTAGATCGATCCGTTGTCCCACTTCTGTGTGTGTGCTGCTCCCAGTCCTGCGGTCATGATGGACAAGTCTGTCTTGGTTTCATCGGGCATATCCACAGAGTTTAAGCTCAATACCGACGAAAGCGCCTGTCCGTATTCTGCCGAATAGCCCCCTGTGCTAAAAAAGGTGCCCTTGAATAGGAATGGCGTAAACCTGCTCCGCGTAGGTACATTCTGAGGCATGGCCATGTAGAAGTTGTGCACCTTGATCCCATCGATGAAAGCCTGTGTTTCGTTGGCAGTACCTCCACGTACAAACAGGCGACCGGTCTCCCCGTTTTTGGTCGTGCCCGGCAAGGCATTCAAAGCTCCGGGTATGTCCGCAGTAGCCCCGGCTGTCATGGCGATATCAAGCGGTTTGAGGACTACTGCCTTCTTTTCATCAGACGCCTCGAAGGTACCCGCTGTGATCGTTACTCCCGACAAGCGGTTGACTTCTTCTTTCAGTTTGATATCCAGAGTTACAGACTGATCCACATTGACGGTTGATTCAAAGGACAAAAAGCCGACGTAGGTGGCTCTCAGCGTTTGCTCCCCGGACTCTGTGGTAGAAAATGAAAACTGACCGTCGAGGTTGGTGGTACCTCCGTCGTAGGTGTCTTTGATGTAGACATTCACACCGGGCAGGGCCTCCCCGTTTTGGTCTTTTACTGTGCCTTTGATCTCTCCGGCCACGGAAGCACCTACCAGGCCAAGGAATAGGATGATGGTTGTAAGTCGTTTCATGAGTCTTGGTTTTTGTTTTTGACAAGACAAACATGAAAAAGGAATAAGGCTAAAAAAATTTAACCTGAATGAGCTGTAGAATAAAGGGGATGAATTGTAGGATGGGGGGAATGGGGTGATAGCTGTATTTAGTCTTAACTACTCGCTAAGAGACTATGTCAAATCTCAACTACAAATAACGGCCTCAGAGAAACGCTTTGGGCAGGGCAAGCAATTTATGATCACCTAAAATAAATCAACTGAATCCCAAAATTGAACCCAAGGTCAACTTGCAACTGATCTGCATTTCTCTGTATCGGGGTGATGATCTCCCAAAGATCTCCGTATTGTTCATATCCATCCCAAGGGTAAAAATTGATGTTTCCCTTTCTATAGCCAAAAAAGAGAATTTCACCCTTTAGGTACAAAGCAAAATCACTTCCAAGTCCAATCAACCGATGGTTCGCCCCTATCCCAAGTTTAAACATCCTCACCTCAGCCCTCAGCTCTTCTTGATTATTATAGCCCACAGATTTATTCCTGGAGATTCCCGGAGCAATATGAAAAACCGTTTTGGATAGATTTTTATTTACATAGGAAAAGACAACTGATGATGACCGCATTCTTCGGGTAAAGCTGTGAAGGCCAGTTTCATTGGAGTTTTGACCTGCCCTGGAGGAAAAGTGGTCAAAACTGAACCCAATAGCGAAGCTGGAATACTCCCCATTTGGATTCTTGTAAAAATCCCCAAACGTTAAGAATTTGTGAAACGAGAGCGACCAGGCAATACCATTATTTAAGTCGTAAAAAAAAGACGACTCTACATCTATCATCTCAGCAGGTGGATTTGTAAGCATGTACCCATACCCCGCACCAGCTGAGAAGTACATGCTGGAATTATTTGGAGTATTCTTCCATTTTCGGCTGGTATAGTAATCCGGCACTACTTCGATGTAATACCCCTTTTTTAAAAACCCCTGGTATTTATTCTTCTCTGTCATGGGTTTATAATGAATAGAACTATCATTATCAAAAGAGACTCTCTTTGCCGGAATCGAATCATACTGATCTGTCACAATGAGGTCTTGTGAAAGACCTGAAAAGCCTAAAGTCAATAAGAGTGTGGTATAGAGAATTTTCATAAAGTGGTTAGGCTAAAAAAATCACCGTATCCGATCCGCAGACCGCACAAGCTTCTCGTCCTTTCGGATGAATCGGTTGGCGATGGAGTTGAGTAGCAAGGCCGCTACACCGAGGTAAAAGCCATCAACATAGGTGCCGCGAGCCATGGGCTCCAGGATCTTTTCGGCCTGAAGGGAAAAATACACCGCCACGCCTAGCGAACCACCCATCAGCAAAGAGTTGAATGCTCCGAGCTTCATCTGAAGAAGTCGGTTGTCGTATCGAAAGATTGAATAAAAGGCCACCGCGGCTGATAGCACCGCCAAAATCGCCATATAGGGAATCATGTCCTTATTGATGACTTGTACTGCCCCGGTCTCAATGTCCATTTTTTCATGCACCAATTCGATGGCCGTGAGGGTCAGTGTCTCGTTTTTTTCCTCGTAGGACTTGATCCATACGGGTCGAAACAAAATGGCCAACATACAAAGGGCTGCAAAGAGCAAAAGAACGGATTGAATTCGTTGTAGCATAGGACTAAAATTTCGGCAAATCTATGAAAACGCACCCGAAGGAGAAAATGGATTATTCCACCGCTACTTCCTCGGAAGATTTGGGTTTGGATTGGGCCAGTTCCTCTTGCTCTACCTTCGCCATGAGGCTCTCTTTTTTGGACTCCTTATCCACGTTGATCAGGTACTCATTGATCATCTTGCGTACTTCCTGAATCGACATGTTGTGCTTGTACCACCCGTTGTGGCAAATGGTCAACTCGCCGGTTTCTTCCGAAACCACCACGACCAGGGAATCCGTGCTCTCGGACATACCGATCGCCGCACGGTGACGCAGACCAAACTGAGCCGGAATGTCATCTCTTTCGGTCACGGGCAGGATACATCTGGCAGCGATCACCCGGTTGTTGTTGACGATGATGGCACCATCATGCAAGGGTGAGAGCTTATTAAAAATCGCCAGGATCAATCTCTTGGATATCAGCGCTTCCATTCGATCCCCCGAGTCCGCGTAAAACTTCAACTCCGAATCACGAGAAAACACAATCAGCGCACCGGTATTGGAGCCGGTCATGGTCTTGATCGAATCCATGAGCGGCGTAAGGTTCAGATGCGTCTTGTCGAACTTCTCCCGCCAGATCTGCTTCATGTTTTTCAGAACATTGCCTTCTTCAAATACGGTGGTCTTGCCCAGTAGCAATAAAAACTTCCGAATCTCCTGTTGGAATAGAATCAAAACCGCGATCACACCTACGCCCATGAATTGGCCCAGGATGATGCTTAGCAGCTCCATGTCCACCGCTTCTACGACCAGATAAGCCAGGTACAAAAACAGGAACCCGATGAAGATCCTGATGGCCACACTGCCCTTCATCAGCTTGTAGACCTGGTAGAGTAGGATCGAGACAAAGAATATGTCGATGATGTCTACAATCGTGATCTCCAAAAACCCTATGTAAAATCCTAATGCCACGTGTTAAATTTCTATCATTTTGCTAAATAACCGGATCACTTCCTTCGCCTCTTTCACATCATGCACTCTGAGGATCGATGCCCCCTTCATCAGGCATGCCATGTGCAATGCCGTCGTGCCGTTCAATGCTCCGTCAGGATTGGTTTCCAGGGTTTTAAATATCATCGACTTCCTCGAAACGCCACACAAAACAGGTTGCTCCAGCATCCCCAGCAACTCCAGTTTATTCAATAACTTAAAGCTCTGCTCCTTTGTTTTGGCAAAGCCAAATCCCGGATCGATCACCACATCCTTCACTCCTCTTGCGTTCAGCTCTGAGACTTTGGCATTAAAATAGTCAATAATATCGGTAATCAGGTTGTCATACTCTGTCAGGGTGGTCATTGTCTGTGGATTGCCCCTCATATGCATCATGATATAAGGCACATTCACCTTCTCCAAAAAATCAAACATCCCCTGGTCCAGTACTCCCCCGCTGATGTCATTGACGATTTTCGCCCCAGCGTCCAGACAGGATTGAGCGACCGAAGATCGAAAGGAGTCTATGGAAACTACAGCCTCAGGATGTTCATTCAGTATTTTTGAGATTCCCTCAGTGGCATTAAGCCGTTCGATTTCTTCGGGTATATCGATGGCCCCCGGTCTGCTCGAGTAGGCTCCTACATCCAGGATATCTACTCCCTCCTCCATCATTTTTTCGACTTTCGTCAAAAGGTCTGCATCCGACTTGATCTTTCCCCCGTCATAAAATGAGTCGGCGGTAAGGTTGACAATACCCATGACCCTGGGAGTTGACAAATCCATCAATTGGCCACCTACATTTATAGAACTTGCTCTAGGGAATGCACTCAAAATGATTAATTTTAGCCGCCTTTTCAGACACTCAAAAAAGCGAAAAATTGGAAGAAAAAACTATTGGCGAATATAAGGAAGTTATCAAGGCTTGTAAAGACATCTTTGCAAAGAAAACTAAGGACTATGGCACGGCCTGGCGCATCATGAGGGCCTCCTCGCTCACCGACCAGATCTTCATCAAAGCCAAGAGAATCCGCTCCATACAGGAAAAAGGCGAGCAAAAAGTGCAGGAAGACATAGCCGGAGAATTCCTGGCCATTATCAACTACTGCATCATGGCCATCATCCAATTGGAAATGAACGGTGACGAAGAATTGGAAATGCCCTACGCCAAACTGGAACCGATGTATGACCGGATCGCAGAAGACACCATGAGCCTGCTCACCAATAAAAACCATGACTATGACGAAGCCTGGCGCGACATGCGCATATCCTCGATGGTGGACATCATCCTGATGAAAATTCTTCGCACCAAACAAATCGAAGACAACAAGGGCAAAACCCTAATCTCAGAGGGTGCCGATGCCAACTATCAGGACATGATCAACTACTCGGTGTTTTGTTTGATTCTGTTGGGAGCGGTCAAGTAAGGGCTCAGCGGATTGTTAACAACGGTTATTGCCCCTTCACCATTTCGGTTTTTTATCGGTTCGGATTAAATTGTAGCCATGAAGCACGTACCTACTATCATTAGATTCCTCGTAGGAGGATTGTTCATTTTTTCAGGCCTTATCAAGATCAACGACCCTGTCGGCACAGCGATCAAGATGGAGGAATACTTCGAGGTATTCTCCGTGGAGTTCGCAGAGTTCTTCCACATTTTCGTCCCTATTGCTTTGCCGATCTCCGTTTTCATGGTGGTCTTTGAGGTGGTGCTCGGGGTAGCTCTCATCATCAATTACCGTCAGAACCTCACGCTGTACCTTACCATAATATTGATCGTATTCTTCACCTTGCTTACAGGTTATTCGGCCATCACCAACACGGTAACTGACTGTGGCTGCTTTGGGGATGCCATCAAGCTCACGCCCTGGGAGTCCTTCATTAAGGATATTGTTCTGCTTGTGTTGGTTTTAATCCTGATGTTTTCAGAGCATGCTGTGCAACCTGAAAGACTGGAGAAAGTCTTCAACTTCGTTATGTTGGGCATTACAGCTATTTCACTGGGACTGGCACTCTGGGCTATAGCGCATCTGCCGTTTATTGATTTCAGGGCTTACAAAATTGGCAACCATATTCCTGCAGAGATGCAGCCTTCAGCTCCATATATTTATGAATACGTCATGGAAAAAGATGGTGAGCAATTTGTGTTCGACAAATACCCCACTGATACTACCTACAAGTATGTGGCCATGAACCACATCAATCCTGAAGCGGCACCCAAGATTACGGACTTCTCCGTATGGAATGATGAGGGAGACTTTACCGAATCCGTATTTGCAGGCAACAAGCTCTTCATTATCCTGTACGATGTATCCAAAAGCAAAAAAGAGAGCATTGGCTCGATCAACTCTTTAATCCAGGATTTGGATCAAGAGATTGAAGTCTATGCCCTTACCGCATCGGACGGAAAGATCTTCAAGGAGTTTCAGGCTGAAACAGGCCTTAGCATACCTTTCTTCTACACCGATGCTACGGTATTGAAAACCATCACTCGCTCCAATCCGGGCCTCTGGCTGCTGAGCGAAGGTACTGTCATGGGCAAGTGGCATTATAATGATGTACCGGAGCGCGCGGATGTCCTTGATTTAGTAAATTGAGGAATGAAATTATCCGCCGCCACCTTCTTCTGTTCTATCCTCTTTATTTCCTGTGAGGGAATATTCTGGGCACCCAAGCTCAAAGAGGCTATAGACGCTGAAACCAAAACAGTCAAACCTAAAAAAGTCAAAAAGAACGGGCTGGTCAAAAAGTTTCGGGATGATGGTACCATCTACTCTGAGGTCAATTACGTCAATGGCGTCAGGCACGGAACCGCCAAACAATATGGAGAAACCGGCAAGCTGCTCTATGAGATCCAATACGAAATGGGTAAAAAGCATGGCTCCTCCAAGACCTACTACAAAAGCGGACAGGTACGCCGAAATACCGAATATGAAAAAGGTGTAATGAACGGTACCCGTACCAATTATTTTACCGATGGCTCTGTTTCCTCTACCATCACCTATGGAGTCGACCGCCCTGGCAATGATCTAAGAGAGTACTTCAAGTCCGGAAAAGAGATTACAGACTTTCCTCAACTAGAGATTGATACCTATGATGATATTCGGGACAATGGAAAATTCATTATTCGCATTGCCTTCTCCGAAAACCCAAGACGTGCAGAATACTACCTCGGATCACTTGTAAACGATATGTACTTTGAAGAAGGCATTGTGCTTAAGCTACCAAAAGACAAGAAAGGAGGTTTTTTCGAAGTAGAGGTTCCCAGGGGAATGGAGATTCGGGAGACCATTACGTTGATAGGTAAGTACAAGACCAACCGAGGAAATCCATTGATCAGAAGTATAGATTATGATCTCTGGGTGAGGAACTAACCCAATACCAGGCACTTAGTTCTCGTCATGTTCGCTACTGCTGGAAGTACATGAATCACATTAACAACACATTAAAAATGTTAATATTAATATTATAAGAAAAAATATAATAATACTGATTCGATCTTGTTATTATTGTACTTGTTATAAACCACCAAATAGAAATCAATGCCACTAACCCCGCTATCCGGTCCGCTAGGAGTCAAAAGAGCTGCCCACTTGTTGCGCAGGGCATGCACTGGAGCCTCAATCAATGACATTGAAACATACGCTGCACTCACTGCGCAGGAAGCCTTCGACAGGCTGGTCAGGGATGATCTACCTACCCCTCCCGAGCCAGTAGATCGCGCCGGAAACACCTGGATATCCGAAGGCCCAATACTAGAGGATGTAGATTACATGGGCATGGTCAACGCCTGGATGCTTGGCCAAATGATGTCGCCCGGAGTAGATGAGGCTCAGAAGCTATCGTACGCTTTCCGCGAAAGGATCATCTTCTTCTTCCATACCCATTTCACTACCAAAAAATCTAAAGTCAGGGACTCAAGGGACATTTACTATCAGAATGCCTTATTCAGACACTATGCCTTTGATCGGGATGACAATGTAGTTGAGGTCGAAAACCCTGATCCTGATTCTCCTGATCCACTACCCCCTATTACCTATCCGGTCAACTTTAAGCAGTTGACAAAAAAGATAAGCGTCGAAAATGCCATGCTGATATTCCTCGATGGTAGACAAAATTTAGCCGGTAACCCTAACGAGAACTATGCTCGTGAACTGCTCGAGCTTTACTCTATCGGTAGAGGCCTGGAGGGAAATGTCCCACAGGGAGATTTTGAGGGAGACTATGTACACTATACTGAGCAAGACGTGCAAGAGGGAGCCAAGATTCTTTCCGGTTTTGAGGAAGATGACACCTTCTCCAACATCGACGAAGAAACAGGGCTGCCTCGTGGTGTCATACGAGGAGATGTGACCGCTACACAGCACGAAAACTCAGTAAAAACATTAAGCAGTAGAATGGGAGGAGCCCAGGTGACTCCTGATCCAGAGTTACTACTTGGAACCCAGCCTACGGAAGAAAGTATTCTTGACGAAATAAGTCAATGGATTGATATCATTTTTGATCAGCCTGAGACTGCAAAGCACGTAGGGCGAAAGCTCTACCGGTTCTTCATCTATCATGAGATCACTGAAGAAGTACAGAACGGTATGGTTCAGGACATCGCAGATGTTTTTGTATCTAACGATTTCAAACTCATTCCAACACTAGAGGCACTGTTTACAAGCCAGGAGTTTTACGAAGGCAATGCAGGTGTGGGTGATGATTTCTTTGGCAGTATCATCAAATCGCCACTAGATCTTGCGGTTGGATTTGCTAGAAATTTCAACGTACCGATACCTGACCCGATAGAGAATTACGACTACTTCTATGACCTGATTGGCAACATGATGTCTGCCATGGGCGGTCAGGGCATGAACTACTACGAGCCGTTTGAAGTAGCCGGCTATAGTGCGTATCACCAGTTTCCTATCTACAATAGATCCTGGATTGCAACGAATTATTTAACCAACCGATACGACTTTATCAGAAACCGGATATCCACTGGCGACGTGATGGAGCCGGGAGATGTAAATCCTTATGCTTTCGTGTCAGAAAATGTTCCTGATGCGGTTGCTCGAGATGCACGCCAGTTGGTGACCACATTGGCCGGATATTTCCTCCCGCTAAGCAGCAACCTGGATTTTAATGGCGGTGCTGATAGCGAATTGACGGTCGAGCGGCTGGAGTACTTCCTTGACACCTTTCTGGGTGCCATGGACAGTGACCCGGAAGCAGCATGGACTGCTGGCTGGGATGCAGCCGACAGAGACATTGATAAAATTGACAACCAGCTGGCCAATTTGTTTAACGCCATGCTGCAATCTCCTGAATACCAACTGATGTAACCATGAAAAGAAGAAAGTTTATAAAAAAACTGGGATTTGCAGCCGGGGCGCCTATCGCTTTCCAGGGCGTACCGATCAAGCTCATGGCCGGCACGCAGATGCAAAAACTGGCCGCTCAAAGCAACAACGACAAGGTGCTAGTGATCCTGCAAATGCATGGAGGTAACGATGGACTCAACACCGTCATTCCTATTGGTGACTACAGCCAGTACCAGTTTCGCAGGGCCAACATTGCCATACCGTATAAATCAGGTAACAGAACGGCTATTCCCTTGGATAGTACTATGCCGGAGGCTGATCAGGTAGGCGTACACCCTGACATGAGGGACTTCAAGGAAATGTATGACTATGGCCAGGCCGCCGTTTTCCAGGGAGTCTCCTACGAAAACAACAACGGTTCCCACTTCAGAGGCCGTGATATATGGCTGATGGGAGGCGACTCAGATGACTACTTTTCCTCCGGATGGATTGGCCGTTTCTTGAAAGAAAATTACCCGGGGCTTCAATACCCAGATGATTTCCCCAATGACGACATGCCGGATCCGCTGGCCCTGGAAATGGGCAACGATGTGTCCTTGCTCTTTCATCAAGAAGGCAATATCCCAACCTCAATCTCATTGGGGGGCAACCCGGATCAGGTAGAGCAGACCATTGAGCGACTCGAAGGGTTTGTAGACGAAGGTTCTGACCCTAGAGGTACCCCTCCTGCCTTTTTGAATGGCAGCCCATACGGACGAGAAATGGAGTGGATACTTGGACTGGAAGACAAATCTGAAGAGTACATCAAAAGACTCTCCACGATCTACAACCGCGCCAGTGAAACCAGCGTCACCTATCCGGAGAAGTACCCATACGGTTCCGGTCGAGGCAACCCTCTGAGCCGGCAGCTACAGCTCGTGGCCAGGTTATTGGGCGGAGGTGCACAAACGAAAGTATTCTTAGTAAAAATCGGAGGGTTTGACACCCATGCCGATCAGACGGAAACCCATGACCCTACCCTGGGTGGTCACTCTGCTCTGCTGTACCACATCACCTCGGCGATGCGGGCATTTCAGGCTGACCTCTCCTCCCGAGGAATCTCAGACAGGGTACTATCAGTGACCATGTCCGAGTTTGGGCGACGGATCGCCTCCAACGGCAGCTATGGCACAGATCATGGCACCGGAGGGCCGGTACTGATGTTCGGTGCAGGGGTACAACCGGGGGTGTACGGCACCAACCCCGATCTTACGCGCAATAATGTTTCGTTGCAATTTGATTACCGCCAGATCTATGCTGGCATACTCAATGACTGGATGGGCGTAGATCGCACCGCCATTGCGAACAATATTTTCTATCGAGACTTCATCGCAGGAGACGATGGAAACGGCGGGGTGTATGAGCCACTTGATCTGATTAAAGACACCATTACCAGTGTTGACAATGAATTCCTCAATGCCAAATACAGGATTGAGAACTTGTACCCTAACCCGGCGACAACCTACGTGCAGGCCAACATCCTGATCAACGACTATCAATATATTGCGTTCGAATTGATCAACGTAGAAGGCCGCGTCGTCCAAAGAATGCACAGGTCTTTGCCCCCTGGCAGGCATACAGTCACCTTCAACATAAGTGACCAATTGCCGGGACTATATTTTATCAAAGCCAAATCTGACAAACTGAATGACACAAAACGCCTATTTATCCATAAGTAAGTATTCGCTCCTAATCCTGATTTTCTTTTTTGTTTCCTACTCCAGCCAGGCTCAGTTTGGCGACAAAAGAGTGGGATCCCGAATGAGTGATTTTCTAAAAACCCAATGGTGGCTTGGCCTGAGAGTCGGTACCAATGTCTCGCAACCCGATCCTGTATCACGCTATACATCTATCGATCCTATCGATTATGACGTGGCGGATCTGGCCAAGACCTATAGCAGTTTTGAAGATCCCGGAATTTTGATCGGATTGGACATTACATTCTATCATAAAGGGCTTTCCTTTGGCATACAGCCCAGCTACAAGCAAATGAAGTATGGCTACTACAGTGATCTCACATGGATGGGTGACACCCCGGAGGAGCAGTTTGATACGCGGTACGATATCAAGCAAAGTCTGAGCTACCTGGAGTTGCCCGTGGTGCTGAAGTATGAACTTATCCAACAAGGAAAGGTGCGACCCTTTGTCATGGGAGGAATGCATTATTCTTTCATTCTTGATGCCAACAAGAATACCGAAATCACCCAGACCGATTATTCCTCCGGACAACCCCGAATCTACCACGGGGGATCGGTTTCCCTAAATACCAAGAGCCAGTTTCAAAACTATTATGGTGCCATCGGGGGCATTGGAACGGGTTTTGATTTCTTCAACATCCGATCGGTACTGGAAATTACTTATCACTACGGGCTAAGCTCATTGAGTGATCCGGGCAGTCGGTTTGAAGTGACAGATCTCACCACCCTGGGAGAAGTAAACGACGAAATCAATCTCAACCAGATTCAGGTTACACTTAGCTTCGTATTCCCATTACGATACATCGACAACACCTTTCAACCTTATTGATACCTATGAAAAGATTATTATATATACTGGGCCTTTCTACCATTTTCTGGGCCTGCGCAGACGACTCCATCGACCCCACAGTATCATTTGCTAAGATCTACGACAGTCAACGCAGCGATGTGAGCCACCACCCCATCGATGTGGTGGCAACCACTGAGGGATTCATCGTGCTGTCCGGAGAAGACACAGACAACTCACAGTATCGTGAGCTTCTCGTGAGCTTGCTTGACGAAGCTGGAAATTATATTGTACGCGGCGATATACCCGGCGACCATGTGGCACCTATGGGCGAGTTTATCTCGATTGATTCCGTGTATTACTTCTTTACCATGGAGCCTAATCTCAACACAGCTCAACTGGTAGTGCTAGACAATGACGCGAACGCCCAAACAATAGCCATCGGCGGAGGGATAGAATTTCCTCTTGCAGCCAATCGTACGGCCAACGGCAACTTGCTGCTCCTTAGCTATGATGTAGACAACATGCAGACCGTGCTTTCTTTACTGGATACGGACGGACAGATACTCCAGGGAGCTGGGTTTACCATAGGCGCTGGCAATGACGTAGTGGACTATATATGGCAGCACTACAACGACCCGGAGCGCGCCGGACAACCCTTCTTTTGTGGAGAAAACGGTCTGGATAACTATTACTTCAATGGGTTTTACAATTTCAACCTTTCCTTGGTCTTTACCGACCTGGGATCCAACAACCCATCAGGTACGGTACAAGGACAGGACACGGACAATGGTGGTGTAAGAGCTCTTCTCCCTCTTGGTTCCGATGCCTTCACATTATTTGGCTATCAATACAACAGTAACTTCTTACAAGCCAATCAGACCATCGATGTGCAAGCCAATAGCTCGATCACTGACTACCTGGACAGAGACTACTCTGAGTTTCGATCAAGGACACCTTCGGCCATCCGGCGAATAAACCTCAATGGTACGGACTATGCGATTGTCGCTGCTGAGTCCCAGTCCAGGAAGGTTGCCCTCTATTTCTATGAGATAGCGACTGAGGAGCTCAGAGGCATTCATAACATTGGCCACATCAACCCCTACACCCTGGGATCCATCAGAGTAGATGCTGAAAACAACCTGCTGGTATTGGGCACCACATTGGTCTCGAATCGGTTTGAGAGGATGTTTTTGAATAAAATCTCTACGGAGGAGCTGGAGGCTATCGTTCAGTAGTCTACAAAAAGTGTCCGTTTAGCTAAAGTCCTGGAGCGCACAACCCCAAAGTGTTGATATAAGAATCAAATTTCTTATATTGTCTCTGTGGGAAAGAAGCAGACTTACCTGGAGATAGAGAAATTCAAGAATCGAATCATCGATTCGACGCTTCTCGTTGGGGCATTGCTAGGGATTGTAGCTTTCGTGTTTGCCTACTATCCCATTGATTTCAACAATCTTAGTGCCAATTTCATAATAGATTGCTGTTCCTTTTTGCTGCTCTTTTTGATGTATTCATTGAGGCGAAGGGTACACATTGAGGTCAAAGCAGGTGTGGTTCTGGTGGTTTTGCTTGCCTTTGCCCTAGTCGATGCTGTATATGTCGGACTATTTGGCTTTACGAGCATCATCCTCACCATCATTCCTTTTTACTCTTTTTTGGTTTTTGGTGTACGGAAGACCATTGTAGTTTATTTAGTATCTATTTTGTCCTATCTGGGTATCGGGCTGTTGCATGTTAACGGCGTACTTGTCACCGACCTTGATACCTATATATTACAGACCAATCTGGGTAGCTGGGTAGAAAACACTCTGCTTATTACGGTAGTTTCTACAGTAACTGTGATGTTTACACGTCGATACAACCTGGAACTCAACAACCTGATCGGCGATCTTGAAAAGAAGAATGACGATCTTCTCGAACGAGAGCATAGCCTAGAAATCGAAAAGGCGTTCAACAATGGTGTGATTGACAGCATGCCGGGGATATTTAATCTATACAAGAAATCAGAAGACGGGTTTAAGCTGGTACGCTGGAACCGAAATACACTGAAATATTCCGGGCTCAGCGATGAGGAGCTTATGGATCAGGATCCTTTGTTTATCATCCACCCGGACTATCGACCTAAAATTCAAAAAGTGGTAGAGAACCTAGGCAGGGGTCAATTAGACGGTGGCTCTGCACGATCCTACCATACTACTGACGAAACCATGAATGAGTGGTTCTACTTTAGTGGTTATCCTGCCAGACTCGGAGATGATGAGTATTTTCTCGGTACTGGTATAGAGATATCGGAACAAATAGAACTCGAGCGGTTGTTTAAGGAAGAAAAGCTCCTCTCCAATAGAATCCTGGACATCATACCCGGCGTCTTCTATTTATGCGAAAAAACTGCCGATGGGTTTAAACTGATTCGCTGGAATAAAAACCTGGAAAAAGAAACCGGCTATGCAGCTGAGGAACTGATGGACTTCCGACCCATCAAACTTTTCCCAATCGAATACCATCGTCAGATCGACAGGGTGTTTATCGAACTTAAAGAAAAGGGCTACGCCGTGATGGAAGCACCCATGCAACGCAAACATGAGATCGGTGACTTCTGGTACTTTGTCAATAAGCTTTTCAAGACGCATGAAAAGGAATACCTGATCGGAGTAGGCTTTGACATTTCGGATCGAAAAGTAATGGAGCGTGAGCTCGAGCATAGAAACCTCAACCTCAAAGACATGCTCCAGGACATGCAATCAAGAAACCAAAAGCTGGCTGAGTACGCCTTTATCAACTCTCACCTGCTCCGTGCACCTTTGGCGAGAATTTTAGGTCTGGCAGAGATGGTGTCCAAGGAGGTAATTCTCTCCGAGCACCAGGAACTGATCGAAAGTTTCAAAACATCAGCTGAGGAGTTGGATGCGATTGTCAGTAAGATCAACGAAATACTGGATCAACGTACAGACCTTAACAGACAAGACATCATCGAAGCCCTCGAGCAGCATACTAGAAAGGACCGAAGCGACGCTACTAGCGAATGATTGCTCATCTTACTTTATTTAGAACTTAACTTTAAAACCAATGGAAAACCAAGACACCAGAACAGTAATGTCGGTCACAGACTGGCTTATTGCCATGATCATCACGATCATTCCGATAATCGGATTTATAATGCTTTTTGTATGGGCTTTTGGGAGCGGCACTAACGAAAATAAGGCCAACTGGGCTAAAGCTACGCTTGTGCTGTATGCGATTTCGATAGGATTATCGATTATCTTTATTATTCTATTTGGAGCCACTTTGATTGGAGCCGCAGCTGCCATGCAATAGATCAATGCGGGCTGATTGCGCACAGATGTGAGATCAGCCTTTTCAACCTCACCCAAAATAACAACATTGTAGGCTGAAAGAATGAAAGAAGGCACTTTTAACCCGATATTACTCGTCTTTCGCAAAAGTGAAACGGAGCAGAAATTTCGAGTACACTTCGCCAAGACCGAACTGATCTTCATCAAGTATTTCGTAGGGCTGCTTCTGTTTTTCAACAGCATGTATGCGGTACGCGACCTTTACTTCCCCACTCAACGGGAGATCATGTCTGTTAACTTTCAGCTATATGTAGTGATCCCATTTTATCTTTTTTACTGGATATCCGTTTTCGTCACCCGAAAGTACTTCGAACAACTCACCGTATCGACACTGATATTGGCCATATTCACCATTCTCTCTCAGTTTGTAATGCTCTATCTCAACGGGGAGGACGGTCAGGGTTTGCTCAGCATTATTCTTATTGTTTTGGTGGGCATTTACACGTTCTCTGGTGTATTATTTAGAGAATCCCTATTTTATCTTACGCCATTGATCCTATCATTGCTCGGTGTTTTCATCTTTGGGCTGCTGGACTTTTCGCTGGCAGAGCGCACGGTAGCCGTCATGCAATACGCCATGTGTGTGCCCGGTTTATTATTTATTAGATATCGCATTGAATACCAACAGAGGATAAGCTTTTACAGGCATTATTTACTCCAACAAGAACAGAATAAACTGATCGACAAAAACCAGGAAATCCAGGCCCTCAGTGATCTCCGAAAGGACCTAATATCCGTACTGGCTCATGATATAAGGTCACCGGTTTCCAACCTCCGAAGTACCCTATTCCTTACCGGTAGTCAGGAGATCTCTGTAGACCATGCGGCTCGGGTATTTGAAAGAATTGAAAAGCAGGTGAGCTCTGTGGAGTTTCTTGTAAATGACATCCTTGTTTGGATTAAAAGCCAGGTGAAGGACAGTAAGACCAATATGGAAGCCTACGACCTTGTAGAAGCCAT
Organism: Reichenbachiella sp.; assembly: GCA_965222305.1. GTDB lineage: Bacteria > Bacteroidota > Bacteroidia > Cytophagales > Cyclobacteriaceae > Reichenbachiella. The sequence goes on along the minus strand of OZ244943.1, from coordinate 357,464 downwards.
GCCTGAGATCTGGCATATCTACGGAGAGCGCTTCAAAGAAAAAGATTTGGAATGGATCATCGACCTGAAAAGTCCCCAAGTCGTTTGTCAACCGGACATGCTCAAAGCTGTCATCCGCAATCTCATCACCAATGCTATTAAGTTTTCTCAAAAAGGTAGCCAAATCACATTATCATCATATCCAGAACTGGACAGTGTGCGAATTTCCATCGCCGATCAGGGCTTGGGCATGACGCCTGAGGAGGTGCAGACTCTAAGGGAAACCTTTCAATCTAAGATCGGCACAGAGAATGAAAAGGGATTTGGAATTGGCTTTAAAATATGTGCGGCCTTAGTAGCCACAATGAATTCCCATTTGGAAGTAGATAGTACTCCTGGAAAAGGCACCACCATCAGCTTCTTGCTCAGTCCCCCTCAATAGACATGGTGACAGCAAATGCAACTTAAAAAGGGCACTGAGAAGGCCTAAACCACTCTGGTTGGATTAAATGAATGATAAAAAAAATTGAAATTCTCTTGGTTCCAGCTAAATAAGTTTAACTTACTTTTTTTTAATAATTATTACCAATGGAAAAAGGAACAGTAAAATTCTTCATTGAGTCAAAAGGATTTGGATTCATTGTAGATGACGCAACTAAAAAAGAGTATTTTGTACACGTATCCGGATTAGTAGATCAGGTGAAAGAAGGGGATTCTGTAGAGTATGAATTGAAGGAAGGAAAAAAAGGATTAAATGCCGTCAATGTAAGGAAGGCTTAACGATATAATTACTCCGACAAAAAAACCTCTGTCAAATGGCAGAGGTTTTTTTATGAAATCACAAAAGAGCGCATTGACATGGACCCCATATCGATCTGCTCGTTGAAGAACCGCACCTCATCCTGCTCATCCTTGAGGCCGAGCGTGTACATCATGGGCAGATAGTGCTCCGCTGTGGGGATGGACAACTGAGCCTCCCGGCCCATCCGACCAATATCGGCCAGCGATTTCAAATCTCCACCTTCTATCTTTTCCTTCACCTTTTGATCGAAGGACACAGCCCAATCATAGGGCTCGTTAGAATCCCATTTTGCCATACCAAGGTTGTGAACAATGTTGCCGCTACCTACAATGAGTACTCCTCTTCTTCTCAACTTGCTCAGTTGTTCTCCAAGCTCAAAGTGCTCCCTGGGACCTATGTAATGATCCAGGCTCATCTGAAACACCGGCACATCTGCCTCGGGAAACATCTTGATCAATACGCTCCAAGTCCCGTGATCCAGGCCCCATTCATGGTCTTCCTCCACACTGCGTGAAGTCACCACATCGATCACCTCACGAGCCACCTCGGGCGCACCAGGTGCCGGGTACTGCACATCAAACAGCGCCTTTGGGAAACCACCAAAATCATGAATCGTCCGGGGGTTTGGAGCCATAGTTACATAGGTACCCCTGGTCTCCCAGTGAGCAGAGATACAAAGTATCGCTCGTGGCTGAAGGTCGCCAGCCATATTCCGCCAGCCCTTGGTGATGTCATTTTCGTATAGGGCATTCATGGGGTTGCCATGTCCTACGAAGAGTACCGGCATTTTATCCTGCCCTTCCCATCCTTCGGACATTTTTGCCAATCCTTTTAACCCAAAAGCAGTCAGTGAAGTCATTCCTAAAGTTTTGATAAATTCCTTTCTTCTCATTCTACGGCTGTGCAATCATCTTCATCTTCTTGAGCGCCTCCAATATGCAATACTCGTCGCGATCAGATGTATCCCCGCTTACACCCACAGCTCCCAGCAAATCTCCATTGGAATTCCTGATAAGTACGCCTCCCGGAGTGGGGACGACTTTTCCATCCGCCAGGTTGGTCAATGCGCCGACGAACGACTGAAATCTATTAGAGGACTCGACCATTTCAGCAAAGCCCCGGGTTCCAAAACCCATCCCCAAAGCACCCCAGGCCTTGCCGTATGCTACGTCGTACCTTAGGATGCCTGCCTCTTCGTGTCGATAAGCGCACAAAGGATGTCCGCCCCTATCCAACACTACTACAGCCAAAGGCTGCGCATTGATTTTTTCACCAGTGGCTAAAACAATATCGCAAATCTCCTTTGCCTCACTGGTTTTGAGCATTTAGTATCATTTTATTCAGGGTTACTGCTTGTTCTTTGAAAGAATCAATTTTTGCAATTGTTTGGGGTGTTGTTTGTTAATGTCATAACAAAAATGACCTATGAGATCGTCAATAAACTTGACCTATGTTAAGAAAACAACTATTATCTCTGCAACTGCTTTCTGATCCTGCTGAGGCTCTCAGGCTTAATACCCAAAAAAGACGCGATATGAATAAGTGGCACCCGCTGGTTGATGTCCGGGTTATTGGCGATCAGGTTTTGATACCTTATATCGGCCGGTTCTGCAAGGGTCCTGCTGAGGCGCTGTGTGGCAGCTACATAGGCAGCCTGAAAGAGTAAACGAAAGAACCGCTCCAACACTGGCACTTCAACAAACAAGCGATCAAGTCGATCTTTCGATATTCTCAGTAGTATCGTCTCCTCAATAGTTTCAATGAACAGCACAGAGGGCTCTTGAGTCAAAAAACTATACAGATCCGATATCCAGTGATCTTCAAAGGCCAGTTGTGTCACGTGCTCCTCTCCCTTTCCGTCTATGTTGAAACTCCTAAGACAGCCGGAACAAACAAAATAAATGTAGCGGCAAGAAGCCCCTCCAGTCAACAGTCTTTCTTTTTTAGGGAAGATAACCTCATCAAACGCATCGGCTATTTGTTCCTTTTCTATTTCAGAAAGGTCCACTTTTCGTTCGAAGTGTGCCATGAGCGAATGTTTAGATACTGAGTCCATTGCTATTCGCAAATTAGCATAAATGCCACTTTGGGTTTACTATTCGTAATTAAAAAACCCACCTCAACTAAACACATCGAAGTGGGTTTTGTGTAATCAAACTAAAACCGAAACGCCCCGTCCAAGGAAAGCAAGGAGGACGAGGCGCTGGCAACCAATCAAATAGCACTTTTCTTATCCAAAGCTCTACGAGCCTCGGACGTAATCTTTAGACATGGTCTTCAAGGTGATGGTGCTCGTCGATTAATGGACCACCATTCTTGATTTCCTCAGATGCCTGGCTTTCAAACTTCTCAAAGTTGATATGGAAACTATGAGCCAATTGGATCGCTTTCTGAATGTAAGCACCTTTTTGCAACCATGTATTCATAGGATCAAGGATCTCTGAAGGGATACCGTGGATGTACTTAGGCATATGAAGACCGAATATTGGATGTTCTTCAAAATCTACATCATCAAGTTTTCCTTCGAGTATCTCTGTGATCATCGTTCTAGTATATTTCAACTTAATTCTGGAACCAACCCCATATGGGCCACCGGACCAGCCTGTATTAAGCAACCAGACGTTCACTCCTGCTTCCTGCATTTTCTTGCTCAGCATTTCAGCATACACTGTAGGGTGCAGTGGCATAAATGGAGCTCCAAAGCATGCAGAGAAAGAAGGCACAGGCTCAGTCACTCCTGCTTCCGTTCCTGCCACCTTAGCGGTATATCCAGAGATGAAGTGGTACGCAGCCTGCCCCGGAGTAAGCTTAGCTACCGGAGGCAATACACCAAAAGCATCACAAGTAAGGAAGAAGATGTTTTTAGGATTATCCGCATAAGATGGCACCTGAATGTTGTCAATATGCTCAATCGGATAACTTACCCTTGTGTTTTGAGTGATAGTGCTGTCTTCGTAATCTACCTCACCTTTGTCATTCATGATGACATTCTCCAACAATGCTCCGGGCTTGATCGCTCTGAAAATGTCCGGCTCTTTTTCTTCTGTCAAGTCTATTACCTTAGCATAGCATCCACCTTCGAAGTTGAAGATTCTATTCTCTTTAGTCCATCCATGCTCATCATCACCGATCAATTTACGATTAGGATCAGCTGAGAGAGTAGTCTTACCTGTACCGGATAGTCCGAAGAATATGGCTGTATCACCATCCTCACCAACGTTGGCTGAGCAGTGCATTGGCAGCACGTCTTTGTCTGTAGGCAGGATCATGTTCAAAGCAGAGAATATACCCTTCTTCATCTCTCCTGTATAAGCAGAGCCTCCAACCAAAGCTACTTTTTTGGTGAAGTTCAATATAGAGAAGTTAGCCTGTCTGATGCCATAGCCGGCAGGATCAGGACACTCATACCCTGGAGCACATAGGATCAACCAATCTTCCTGAAAGTTCTCTTTTTCCTCTTCGCTCAATCGCAAAAACATGCTATTGATAAAGAAGTTGGACCAGGGATACTGGGTGATGGTTCGTACGTTGAGTCTGTACTTTGGATCTGCACAGACGTATCCGTCACGTGCATAGATTTCCTTCCCTGACAGATACTCAACGATCTCGTCTTGTAGTCTGTCAAAGTTTTCAGGAGATACTGGCTTGTTGATTTTGCCCCACCATACACGATCCTCTGTGTATTCATCTTTGACAAGAAATCTATCTTGTGGCGATCGACCCGTAAACTTTCCGGTATTAATTGCAAGGGTGCCATTATTGGTTTCAACTCCCAATCCCTTCTCCACTGTGATTTTTTGGAGTTCCTCAGGAGTCAGGTTCCAGTTTACTATTGCATCTTCAATGCCGTAAACCTCGAGCCCGGTTTTTTTTAATTCCATTGTCGATTCCATAATTTTATTTAAATAATTGCGAATAGTTTTCGCTATCAAAGGGACTGAATCAGACATCAAAAAACACTGATTAGCATCATAAAAAAACAAGAATTGTGACATATTCGTGGGTATGGCACGATTCTAATTTTACGCCCTGATAATTCTCGACATTAAAACAGCAATCCGTTGAAAAATTCTAGCATCAAACTGATAATCAGCCTCATAATTCCGGCCATCGTACTGATATTACCGGCCTCTGCATTTCCGTTGGACAACCTCACCGTAGTGGAGCAAAGAGTCATCGCGCTATTCTTATTGGCCGCATTATTCTGGATTCTGGAGCCCATTCCGATTTATGCTACATCCGTGCTGATTATAGTACTTGAGCTCATCATGATCTCTGATAAAGGCCTCAACGTACTCATTGCGGACAAGGGCGAAGAGTCCTTTGGTCAGATCATCAATTACAAATCAATCATGGCGACATTCGCATCTCCCATTATACTGTTGTTTTTGGGAGGTTTCTTCCTGGCGATGGCCTCTACCAAATACAGACTAGATCAAAACCTTGCCCGGGTACTATTAAAGCCTTTCGGCAAAAAACCAAGCATGATCATGCTTGGTCTGATGGCCATTACAGCGATCTTCTCCATGTTTATGAGCAACACGGCTACTACCGCCATGATGCTGTCAATTATCGCACCGGTCCTCGTTTATTTCGGACAAAACGATCCCGGCAAAACCGGCCTGGCACTCTGCATACCTGTAGCAGCCAACATTGGTGGCCTGGGCACACCCATCGGCACCCCACCCAACGCCCTGGCCCTGAAATACCTCGTTGGAGAAAACACCATCGGGTTTGGGGAATGGATGTCATTTGGCGTACCGTTCGTCATCGTATTATTGACCATTGCCTGGTTCTTATTGATCAAATTATTTCCCTCCAGCACAAATGAGATCGACCTGGTGATCAAAGGAAAATTCCTGAAGACTCGCAAGGCCATCATCGTATATGTGACCTTCGTTTTAACCATCCTTATGTGGTTATTTGATTTCGTCCACGGCATGAACTCATATATTGTGGCGATGATCCCCGTCGCTGTGTTCCTTTCCTTTGACATCATTACCAAGGAGGATCTTAAAAAATTGAGCTGGGATGTATTGTGGCTCGTATCTGGTGGTATTGCACTGGGCTTGGCCCTGGGACAAAGCGGACTGGCAGAGCATGTAGTGGGCAGTATCCCCTTTGATACCTTCTCTCCATTTGTCATCATCCTGCTCGCTGCATTGCTTTCTACTGTGATGGCCAATTTTATGTCCAACACTGCTACTGCCAACTTGTTGCTACCCATCATCATGGCGGTAGGCACCTCGGTAGCCAGTATCGAACCTCTCGGTGGTGCTAAGATGCTCATACTGGGTACTACCTTGGCCGCTTCCTTGGGTATGGCGCTACCAATTAGTACCCCTCCCAACGCGTTGGCGCATGCGACCGGTGAGATCAAAACAGGACAAATGGCCAAAGTGGGCATCATCATAGGTATTATTGGTCTGGCCCTGGTATTTACGACATTGTTTATTTTAAAACAGGTTAATTTCTTCTGATGGATCGAAACATGCGTCATATCGAACTGGCAGAACTGACTGACATGAAATGGCTGAGAAAGAAATATTTCTCTAGCCCCGATCAGAGAGTGACCCTCAAAAAAGGAGACAAAGTCCTGACTCAAGGGAAGAAAAATGACAGAATATTTTTCGTTGAGGAAGGCATCCTATCAGGTTATAATAGCCTGGAAGGCGGAGAAGAAATCAGGCTCTTTTCTACCCGTCCGGGAATGATTGCAGGGATCTACAGTTTTTTCAGTCAAGATGAACGAAGCTACACCACCGTGAAAGCAGACGAGGACTCTGTTGTCTACTTTGTAAAGAAATCCCAGGTACCCGAGGAAGGCGACCCTGAGTATCCGGTCTTTATGAAGCACATGATGCCGGTGATCGTTAATGAGATCTACCTTCGCCAAATGCGGCTCATGCAAAGCACCAGAGAGAAGCATAATGCCATGAACAAGCTCATCCAAAGTGAGAAACTGGCCACTCTCGGTCAGCTTTCTGCAGGATTAGCCCACGAACTCAACAATGCCATTGGAGTCATCCAAAACAAGACCATCTGGCTGACTGAGAACTTCAAATCCTTATTTGGAAAGAAAAAGGAATTTGAAGCCTTTCGCTTCTTTGAAAATGGCCTGGAAAAAGGTCAGACCCTATCCAGCATGGAGATAAGAAAACGAAAGCGAAAGCTGGTGGATAAGCTCAAGCTCAAAGAGTCTGACGCCCGAAAGCTAGCACGCATAGACCTATCAGAAGAAGAGCTGACCTTCCTCTCCAGAAGACGGAGCGGTGATTTTATCAATGAGGTGAACAACTTTTGGGATACAGGCCTGGCGCTGCATGACATGAATGTGGCTTCCAGCCATACCACACATGTGATCACGTCCATTAAGGAGCTCGGCAAACCCCATCAGGATCGTCTGACCAGTGTCAACCTGTCCGATACCATCAACAAGTCTCTGGCCCTGCTAGGCTCCATGCTCAAGCATGTGGAACTAGTGCTGGAGCTGGACGACAGCCAGTTTGTCAATGCAAACGAAGGCAAACTCGTGCAGGTATGGCTCAACCTGGTGAAAAACGCCGTGGAAAGCCTGATCAATTCGAAAGTCAAAGATCCAAAAATCAACATATCGGTGAAGCGGATCAACGGCATGACCGGGATCGACATTATCGACAATGGTCCGGGCATTAAAAAAGAACTTTTACCGACGATTTTCCAACCTAACGTCACCACCAAGATCGAGGGCATATCCTTCGGGCTCGGGCTTGGACTCCCGATTGTTCACACAATCATCAATGACCTAAACGGCACCATTGATGTGAGTTCAGAGCCCGGCAATACAATATTCAAAATTCAGATCCCAAACTAAAGAGACATGGAAAAGCTATACATCATCTGCATCGAAGACCAAAGAGAGGTACTCAACACAGTAGTTGACCACTTGACGTTCTTTGAGGAATTTCTCAGCATCGAGGAATGCGAGTCAGCCCTGGAGGCCAAGGAACTCCTCGAAGAGATAGACGATAGCGGCGACTATGTGGCCGTATTGATCTCGGATCATGTGATGCCGGATCAAACAGGCGTGGACTTCCTGACCGAAGTAAACGATGACGACCGCTTCAAAGCCACCAAAAAGATATTGCTGACGGGCCAGGCCACCCATGTGGATACCATACAGGCGATCAATCTTGCCAGCATAGACAGATACATCGAAAAACCCTGGGCCAAAGAAGAACTGATCGAAAAGGTCAGTGTACTGCTCACTGAGTTTGTCGTCAAAAAAGGTATCGACTACCAGCCCCTTGTATCTGTCCTGAACAAACCCCGATTATTCGAATTACTAAAACAATAAATGAACACATTTTTGCGAAAACCCCAGTCTAAGTTCCTCATCGCGTTAGGAATCAGCTTTCTCTTGTTCAATTTTACATCCTTTTCGCAAGACTCGGATGATGACAATGCAGGGGAGCCGTTTTTGAACCTTGTTCAGAACAAGGATGCCAAATTCAAATTCATTCTTATGTCGCAGTTTTGGCTCCGTCATACGGATATGAATCCCGGTACCACCATCAATGGAGAGCCTACTGATCAATTCACGGACATATCCATCCGAAGGCTCAGGATTTTCTCCAGTATGAATCTGAACGACCGATGGTACTTTAAGCTCCAGATTGGTTGTAACAACATCAACCACATCAATAGCCAGACACCCCTTAGAATTCTTGACCTGGAGACCTCCTATAAGTTTTCAGACGAATTCATCATAGGTGGTGGTAAAAACGGCCATGTAGGGCTGTCGCGATACGCTTCGCCGTCCAGCTTCTCTGCCCTTGGGTTTGACCTAGCGTTCTTTGCCATGCCCACAGTGGGTGTTTCTGATGAGATTTTAAGAAAGCTTAGCATTTATGCGAAAGGAAACCTCGGCAAGGTGGCCTACCGAGCCGTAATGGCTCGTCCGCAGCTACTCAAAACAGAGTCCTCTCTTTCTGATCAGTCTAGCTTTAGAAAAAACCTCCCGGCCGTACAGTACTCGGCCTATTTTGCTTACCAGTTTTTTAACAAAGAAAGCAATGTGAGTGCCTATCGCGCCTCGACCTATCATGGAAAGAAAAAAGTCCTTAACCTTGGTGCAGGATTTATGTACCAGTCCGATGCACTTGCTGGATTAGATATATCAACTTCTGACACTGTAACCTATGACATGCTCCATTTGGCCGTTGATCTGTTTATTGACATGCCTCTGAGCGAAAAGCAATCGTTCACAACCTACCTTGGATATTTTGACTATGACTTTGGTAAGAATTACATTAGAAATGCTGGTGTAAACAATCCTGCCAACGGACAAGTGTCACCTACGTTCCATGGTTTTGGAAACAAACTACCGACCACCGGTACCGGTCAGGTTATTTTTGGTGAAATGGGTTTCATGCAGCAAACAGACAGGTTAAAATCCCTGGAAGGGATCCAACCCTTTGGTTCCCTGCAATATGCTAACTATGAAGCCCTGAATGACCCAATGATCATGTACAATCTGGGATTGAACTTCATCTTTGACGGTCACAACTCCAAGCTTTCGATCGGGGCTCAAAGCAGACCCGTTTTCAAATTGAACAATGACTTACAGCTTAAGGAATCCGAACGCAAGCTGATGTGGGTAGCCCAATACCAGATCAAATTGAGATCATAGGACTTTGATGCAAGCACATAAAAAAATCTCATTCGGACATGAATGAGATTTTTTTGTTTTTCCTTGAAGCTCTTAATCTAATAAGAACCGAGTGCCTGGTTTTCTATAGAAGCCAAACGAAGTATTTCTTCGTATTCCGTAGGGTTCAGATCCTGATAGAAGAAATGAACAGGGTTAATTTTCTTATTGTCTTTTCTTACCTCGTAGTGCAGGTGCGGCGCAGTAGACTTCCCAGAGTTTCCTACATAGCCGATGCATTCACCCCTCTTTACTTTCTGACCTTTCTTTACGTTAAATCCGCTCATGTGTGCATACTTGGTGATGTACCCGTATCCATGGTCAATCTCTATTTGCCAGCCATAACCTGTAAAACTTTTATGTGCTCTTTTCACTACGCCATCACCTGTGGCATAAATCGGGGTACCCACTGTAGCGGAGAAATCAACCCCCCAATGCATTTTTCGTGTTTTTAGGATAGGATCAGTTCTGTAGCCAAAGCCAGACGAAAGTCTCTTCAATTCTTTGTTTGATACGGGTTGGATCGCTGGTAAAGCCGCAAAAAACTCATCCTTATTGCTGGCCAACTCAATCAATTCGTCATAGGACTTGGTCTGGATGTACATCTGCTTTTTGAGCTTGTCGATTTTTTCATAAGCATTCAACAGTAAGTCTTCCCGTTCCAATCCTTTATCAAGAAGGTCTTTGTAGCGATTGACACCCCCTACCCCAGCATTCCGGATCGAAGAAGGAATAGGCTCGGCTTCAAATATCACCCTATACACATTATCATCACGCTCCTGAAGGGAGGACAGCATTTTGGACACATCCTGCATGTCATTTTCCAGCAGGTCATAATAAAACTTCAATTCTTCGTTTTCTTTCTCCAGTTGCGTGAGCAATGGCGACTTGAAATTGGTGTTGTACACATAGAAAATGGCAAACGCCAACATCAACGAAAGTGACAGGAATCCTAAGGCGTTCAGTACAATGTCCCAGGTGGAAACTTTGACACGCTCATATTTACAAGACTCTGTGTCGTAATAGTATTTTATTCTAGCCATAATAAATTAGAAAATTCTAACTTTGTGCTTCGTTTTTGAGTGGTTGTTTATGGTAGCTGATATTTTTTTACGGCTTTAAATATTACAATTTTACTCGCAATTTAATACAATTTCCAAAAAAATAAACAAATCTGCTGTACGCAGTTGCAATCCGAATAGTTGATGGAATCGAAAGAAATACGCAGGAGGTTTTTAGAATTCTTTACAAAAAAGGGGCATGAGATCGTTAAATCCGCTCCTATGGTCCTTCAAAACGATCCCACATTGATGTTTACCAATGCGGGAATGAACCAGTTTAAGGACTATTTTCTGGGCAATGAGGAGGCCAGCCACCCAAGAATCGCTGATACACAAAAGTGTCTCCGTGTCTCAGGTAAACACAACGACCTGGAAGAAGTAGGCATGGACACCTACCATCACACCATGTTTGAAATGTTGGGCAACTGGTCATTTGGCGACTATTTCAAAAAAGAAGCCATCGAATGGGCCTGGGAATTACTCACCGAAGAATTCAAGCTACCCAAGGATCGGTTGTATGCTTCCGTATTCGGTGGAGATGAAAAAGATGGCCTGGAATTGGATCAGGAAGCCTTTGACCTGTGGAAAGCCATCATACCTGAAGACCGAATCATTTCAGGATCTAAAAAAGACAATTTTTGGGAAATGGGCGATACAGGACCCTGTGGGCCGTGCTCTGAAATCCATATCGACCTGAGACCTCAAGCCGATGTAGATAAAGTGCCAGGGAAAGATCTGGTAAACCAGGATCACCCTCAGGTGGTAGAGGTCTGGAATTTGGTCTTCATGCAGTTTAACCGGCTGGCCAACGGATCACTGGAAAAACTACCTGCGCAGCATGTCGACACAGGCATGGGCTTTGAGCGATTGGCCATGGCCATCCAAAACAAACAGTCCAACTACGATACGGACGTATTTACACCACTTATTTCGTTCGTATCTGATCTCGCCGGAGTAAAGTATGGCGCTGATGAAAAAACTGATATAGCCCTTCGTGTGGTTTCGGATCATATCCGTGCCATAGCGTTTGCCATTGCCGACGGACAGCTTCCGTCTAATAATAAGGCAGGATATGTAATCCGAAGGATATTGAGACGGGCGGTTCGTTATGGATATACTTTCCTCAACCTTAAGGAGCCGTTTTTGCACCAGATGCTCCCTACCCTTGCAGGCCAGTTTGACGAAATCTTCCCTGAGCTCAAGGAGCAGGAGGAGTTTATCGCCAAGGTGATCAAAGAGGAAGAATCCTCGTTTCTAAGGACTTTGGATAAGGGCCTGAGCAAACTGGAGTCCATCACAAAAGACACAAAAACCAAAGGAGGTCCGATAGACGGAGCCACGGCATTTGAGCTGTACGACACCTATGGATTCCCATATGACCTTACTGCGCTCATCGCCAAGGAGAATGGACTGGAGGTAGACGAGTCAGCCTTTAAAGAAGAAATGGCGGTACAGAAAAACCGCTCCAAAAAAGACGCGGAAACTTCTACTGGTGACTGGATCGAACTTCAGGATGTTGACGAGGTGCAGTTTCTGGGCTATGAGTCCCTGACTGCTCAGTCCAAAATCATCAAATACCGTGAGGTAGAAGGCAAGGGCAAAAAACTCTATCAGATTGTGCTGGATCAGACGCCCTTTTATGCAGAGAGTGGAGGTCAGGTCGGCGATACCGGCTATATCTCTGATGGCACTCAAAAAGTGAGCATCATTGATACCAAAAAAGAAAACAACCTGATCATTCACTTTGCGAATGAGCTACCAAAAAATCTGGATGCGGCCTTTGACTGTGTGGTGAATGCTCAAAAACGGAAGCTGACTGAAAACAACCACAGTGCGACTCACTTGTTGCATGCGGCCCTGCGTAGTGTACTGGGTGATCATGTGCAGCAGAAGGGCTCGCTGGTCAACGAAAAGATCTTGAGGTTTGATTTTTCCCACTTTGCGAAAATGACTGACGATGAAATCCGAAGCGTAGAGCGAATCGTCAACACCAAAGTCAGGGAAAATATAGAACTCAACGAGCAGCGCAACGTGCCTATTGAAAAAGCCAAAGACATGGGTGCAATGGCACTTTTTGGTGAGAAGTATGGGGATTTTGTAAGGGTCATCACCTTCGATAAGGACTACTCGGTAGAACTCTGTGGAGGCACCCATGTACCCTCAACAGGGGTGATTGGTCAGTTTAAGATCACCTCAGAAAGTTCAGTGGCCGCTGGTGTACGTAGGATCGAAGCTATCACAGCGGATCGGGCAGAAGAACTGGCAGAAAAGCAAAATGATTTGCTCAAGGAAATCAACGAACTGCTCAACAACCCAAAAGACCCTATCAAGGCCATTCAGAGCTTAGTCAATGAAAAAAACACATTGTTGAAAGCCCTGGAAGAGGTAAACCTCGAAAAGTCAAAGGAACAAAAGGATGTGCTATTGAAATCCGTGGAATCGGTCAATGGCTACAACATCCTGGTGTCGGAAACTTCCCTACCTGATGGAGAGGCACTGAAGAAGCTGTCGTTTGAAATGAAAAATGAGCTTGACAACCTCATCATGATTTTAGCAGCCAACGTCGGTGGTAAACCCCAAATTTCTGTGATGATATCAGAAAGCCTTGTAACTTCGCTAAATCTCAATGCAGGCAACATCGTTCGAGAGTTGGCCAAGGAGATCAAAGGAGGCGGCGGAGGCCAACCATTCTTTGCTACTGCAGGAGGAAAAGAGATAGACGGATTGCCCAAAGTAGTAACTAAAGCCCAGGAATTAGTAAAAAGTATTACCAATCACTGATTGAGTCTTGAAAAACATCTTAGATAAATACGACCTGGTTGTCGGACTGGAAGTGCATGTCCAATTGAGCACTGAGAGCAAGCTCTTCGCTGCTGACAAAAATAGCTTTGGCGATAAGCCCAACTCCAATGTAAGCCCAATCACCCTTGCCCACCCCGGTACATTACCCAAACCCAACAAAAAGGCCATAGAATATGCCATCAAAATGGGGCTGGCCTGCCACTGTGAGATAGCGAAGCGTACGACCTTTGACAGAAAAAACTACTTCTACCCTGATTTGCCGAAAGGCTACCAAACCACCCAGGATGAAAACCCTATCTGCAAAGGTGGCTACCTGGAGGTAAAAAGCGGTGAGGGGCACAGAAAGATTCGATTCAACAGAATCCATATAGAGGAGGATGCGGGCAAGTCCATGCACGATGCTGAGCATGAGGGTTCTATGCTGGACTTCAACCGAGCCGGCACACCGTTGATCGAAATGGTGACCGAACCCGATATCTACAATGCCGAGGAGGCAGGAAACCTATTGACTGAAATCAGAAAAATTGCCCGATACATTGATGTAAGTGACGGCAATATGGAGCAGGGCTCATTGCGCTGTGACGCAAACATCTCATTGAAACCTAAGGGTAGCGCAGAGCTCGGTCAAAAAGTGGAGATCAAAAACATGAACTCCATCCGAAACGTCCAACGAGCCATCCAATATGAGGTAAAGCGACAGTCAAAACTCCTGGACGAAGGCAAGGCTATTTTGCAAGAAACACGCGGATTTGACGATGCTAGTGGAAAAACTACAGGCCAGCGAACGAAGGAGGAAGCCAATGATTATCGGTATTTCCCTTGTCCTGATCTGCTACCCATCGAGATTTCTGAGGAGTGGTTTCAGTCGATCAAGGACTCCATGCCACGGCTACCTCAGGAGATGCTACGTGAGAAGCAGGAAAAGTACGGCCTAAACCTATACGATGCTGAAAACATCACCGAGTCCCGGGAAATGGCAGAATATTTCATCGCTACATCTGAGATTTGCGACAACTATAAAGCCATTGCCAACTGGATGCAAGGACCAATAAAAGGACATATCAACGAGACAGGGTTGGGAATAGAAGAAATTTCAATCACCCCGGAAAAGCTCGCTGAAATCATTGCGCTCATAGACTCTAACAAGTTGAGCCGAACCGCCGCTACAACCCGCCTCTTTCCTGCCATGATCGAAAAACCAGAATCTGGGGCTGAAGAACTGGCAAAAGAGTTGGAACTATTCCAGGCCAGCGACGAGTCTGAGCTTATGGAGACCATCCAAACCGTGATCGACGGGATGCCTGAAAAGGTGACAGCCTATAAGAACGGAAAGAAAGGATTGATCGGTCTATTCATGGGAGAAGTCATGAAAAAATCAGGTGGAAAAGCCAACCCCAAAGTTGCTAACAAATTGATCGAAGAGGTATTGAACAAATAATTGGATTTGATCGTTGCATAGAAAAATCAGTTATGAAAAAGATTCTATTTGCACTTGCTGCATTCGCTTTTTTCTCTTGTGATAAAGAGGGAATAATCACACTTTCAGGAACTTACGAAAAACCCGCCAAGGGTCAATTGGTGAAACTTGAAATGATCAAGGACAACCAAAAAGTCGTGGTGGATTCCTTTTACCTGGCCGAAGACGGAAAGTTTGAACGAGAGCTTCCAATCACCGAGCCAGCCTTTTATCGACTCAATTTTTACAACCGGGCCATTGTCAACATGATCCTGAACGACGAGGATGTGGTGATAGCCAAAAACGCAGAGAGCAACGTGCCTCTGTATTCCGTGACCGGTTCCAGGGATACGGACTTTCTACAAGATGTTGCCAGACTCGAGCACTCATTTTCCATCAAGACTGACGCGCTTAACGAGCGATTCATTGCGCTACAGCGACAAGGAGATATGGAGGGCGTAGAAGGTCTTAGAGAGGAATACATGGAGCTGCAAACAGCATATCAGGATGAGCTCAAGGAAAAAATTTGGACAATGGATGGCTCTATTGCCGGTGCTATGGCCATATCCTATTTCGAAGACATGGAGGCTGAGATAGCCTTCATCGAGAAGCTCGTAGAAAAGTACGAGGAACAAATGCCGGAGTCCTACTACACGCAATATCTGCGCGAACTCGTGGATGGTTGGAAGCTCCTGGCTGTGGGCTCTCCCGCACCGGAGATCGACCTCCCTACTCCTGATGGCTACAACATCAAGCTGAGTTCACTCAAAGGAAAGTATGTATTGATTGACTTTTGGGCGGCCTGGTGCGGTCCTTGCCGAAAGGAAAACCCCAACGTAGTGAGACTTTACCAGATGTACAGCGACAAAGGATTTGAAATCCTGGGTGTATCACTCGACCGTAGTAAAGAGGCCTGGCTAAAAGCCATCGAGCGGGACGGCCTCACCTGGCTGCATGTCTCTGACCTAAAACACTTTGGTTCGGAAGCGGCCGGTACGTACCAGATCAACGCCATTCCAGCAACCTATCTCATTGACCCGGATGGAATCATTGTTGCGAAAAACCTTCGCGGACCGTCCTTGGAGGACAAGTTGAGAGAGATTTTTGGATAGGCTATTTTTGAATACCAAACAGTGCCTGTAGGGCAGTCCAAAGCTTCCTTTTAAGGTCATTCGAGGCTGATATTTCACCAATTTCATCAGCGGTGATCAGATCAGTACTACCCTCTTTGAGTACAGTATAAGGGCTTTTGCCAGCACTGTGATTTGCACCGAAACAGATGGCTTTGGGATATCCGCTTAGATCTCGGATATCGCCGGTCAAATCAACCTGATCGATACCCAAACCTACGGCTTGCAAAATCTTATCGAGAAATTCCTTCTGCGGGGCATTGGATTCAATATCTATCGAGGTGACGACCAACACGCCCTTTCGGGGTACAGCAGCTTCAAATTCCCCAACCGGCTCTGAAACCATATCTACAATGGGTTCTTCCACCGTCTGATTTTGATCTTTCTCAGGAATAAGGTAGAGGCTTTCATTCATCAAAAAAGGAAGAAAAGCGCTGCTATCAGAATCACTCATGGGTAAATATCATTTTTAGTTCGGTCGCTTCGTCAGGTTTCATTTTTCCGGCCAATACCAGTCTCAGCTGTCTCCGTCGTAAGGCTCCATCGAATAGTTCCGTTTCTTCGGGCGTTTCCGGTTTTATCTCCGGCACAGGCAGGGTCCCGCCCTTGTCATCCACCGCCACAAAGGTGTAAAAGGCGGAATTACTGGATATGATTTCACCCGTGTGAGTGTCTTCAGCCTTCACTTCCGTGAATATCTCCATCGAGCTATTGAAAGCACGCGTAAGTCTTGCTTTGAGACTTACCACCTGTCCCAGTCTGATCGGAGCTGCAAAAGATACATTGTCTACCGAAGCTGTCACAGCCTGGCAGTTACAGTGACGTTGCGCTGCAATCCCAGAAGCGATATCCATCCAATGCAGGAGCTTGCCTCCCATAAGGTTGTTGAGCGTATTGGTGTCATTTGGGAGCACCAGCTCGCTCATGATCACCTCAGAATCTTTCGGTGTTTTTATCTTCTTCATCATTTATTTCCAGCCTTTATCCCCGACGAGGGGCACGAAGCTAAAATTAGAAAATTCCTCCTTCACAATTTCACTTTCTGATGTTTTAGTAATGCGCACCATCTTTTGCGTCTTTCGGTCTCCCACAGGGATAACCAATCGCCCACCCACCTTGAGTTGTGAGATCAGCACCTCCGGTATGGTAGGTGCTCCGGCCGTTACCAGTATTCCATCATACGGTGCGTCCTGCGAAAATCCCTTCGAGCCATCCCCGATTACAAACTTTGGCGTATAGCCCATGACCTTCAGCATTTTCTGAGCCAGCAGGGATAGTTTCTTGATGTACTCAATGGTCACGACCTCTGCACCCAGCTCTACCAACACACAGCATTGATAACCGGAGCCAGTCCCTATTTCCAGTATTTTGTCACCGGGCTTGATTTCCAGTAGTTGCGTCTGAAAAGCCACCGTAAAAGGTTGAGAAATGGTCTGCCCTTCGGCGATTGGAAAGGCCTTGTCCTGGTAGGCGTGCTCCACAAAGATATCATCGAAGAAAAAATGACGTGGAATCTTCAAAATGGCTTCCTGCACCGCCTCATCAGTAATCCCTTTCTCTTTGATCTTTCTTACCAAAGACCGTCTCATTCCCTTGTGCTTGTAGCTATCTGTAAATGTCATGTCAGGGTCAAAATTATACCAATAATTGACTTTGATCTGACTGGTTGCACATAAATTCGCAATGGAAACACACAATCAATTCATGTTTACAGGGATCATTGAGGCAACCGGTCGAGTAAGTAATATCAAGCACTCAGGAAGTAATATCACTTTCGAAATTGAAAGCGAAATTAGCCCTGAGCTCAAGGTGGATCAGAGTGTTTCGCACAATGGAGTATGCCTGACGGTCGAAAAAGTTGAAGAAAATCTCCATTCGGTCACCGCAGTGGAAGAAACCCTCAAGAAGTCCAATTTATCGGATTTTGAGAAAGGAACCCTGGTAAACCTGGAGCGATGCATGGTGATGAACGGCCGGCTGGATGGCCATATCGTACAGGGCCACGTAGACCAAACGGCAAAGTGTACCGAAAAGGTAGTAAAAGACGGAAGCACGGATTTTACTTTCACCTATGATGATTCTCTCGGAAACATCACGGTAGAAAAAGGTTCTGTAAGCGTGAATGGCGTGAGCCTGACATGCTTCAACTGCCGGGATGGACAATTTACCGTGACCATCATCCCCTATACCCTTGAGCATACCAATTTTCAAAATCTGAAAGAAGGCGACACAGTCAACCTCGAATTTGATATTATTGGTAAATATGTTTCGAAACTTTTAAATAAAGGGTAAATTAACCATCAAGTAATCTAAAACTCCCCTAAGCTATGGCATTGAACTGTATGGTCGTGGATGATGATGAGCTGGCAAGGCTAATGATCAGAAAATATGTAGAAAAGACTGACTTCCTGCAAATGACCCACGAACTCTCCAACGGGATCGAAGCGTCAAATATTCTTTTACAAAAAGACAATCCTGATGTAGACATCATCTTTCTGGATATTGAAATGCCTGAGATGTCGGGGCAAGCCTTTTAGTTACGGTCGCTTCCTCAAAGCCGCCGTAAAGGCCAACGAGACCATTGAAAACATCAAGAAAAAGGCGGAGAGCTTTCATGAGATCTATGTAAAGTCCGACAGCCGTACCTATAAGATCATATTGGACAACATCCTGTTCATCGAAGCGATGGCGGACTATGTGATCTTCAACACCACCAAAGGCAAGCATATCGTACACCACACCATGAAGGGGATCGAAAAGAAGCTGCCGGGTAGTATGTTTGGTCGGGTG
This sequence comes from Reichenbachiella sp., assembly GCA_965222305.1. Lineage (GTDB taxonomy): Bacteria > Bacteroidota > Bacteroidia > Cytophagales > Cyclobacteriaceae > Reichenbachiella. The sequence goes on along the minus strand of OZ244943.1, from coordinate 338,755 downwards.
CATCGATCCTACATCATCAACTACGCTAAGATCGACTACTTTGAGGATATGAATGTAGTCATCAATGACAAGTACATCCCTGTCGGTGTATCCTACCGAGAGAAGGTTTTTGACCGGATCAATATTCTTTAAGATTATTCATTGATTACAGTGATCAGGAGAGACGAGTTTTTCTGTTGGGAAACTCTCTTTTTGGTTGGTGAAGCTCCAAACCTTCTACAGGTAATCAATCCCCCATTTTCAAAATCCTACAGATCAAGACAAACTGCATTTCCCCTTTGCAAAGAGGGAGGCGGCTTCAGGTGTCCCCAAAAGCATTTGGTAAATCGCAAAGGGATTGGTAAACGCATCTTCTTGCCATGGTTCTTGTCCTCACGAACCACACAAGACATGTTGGTTATTGAGGACACTTTGAAATGATCTGTTAACTAACAGCCAAAGAAAAAGGCCGGTTCAATAAGATATTGAACCGGCCTTTTATACTATTCATTAGTACCCTTAGTGCACAATCATCAGTTTTTTGTACCTGAATTCATGTGTGGCACCCTTCACAGACAGATAATACATACCCATAGGGAAGTCATTGGTATTGATCTCGAAGGTCTCGAAGCCTGCAATCTGAGAGCCTTGTGAGTACACCCTGCCTGACTGGTCAAAGAGCACCCACTCGACCTGCTCTCCTACCCGATCGCTAAATGATACGGTCACCCGCTGATTCGATGGGTTCGGATACAGGGTGAAATCCATATTGCGTAGTTCATCAAGACCGGTCACCAATGAGCCATCATCCATGCCGTCTTTGTTTCTAGCAATTGCTACATCAGCGTCACCAGATCGTATCCTCAATGCTTGAAGAATCTGTTTGGTCTTATTGTCCTGAACAAAGACCACCACAGCCAGCTCACTACCGTCCTTGATATTGACCATGTCCCACTGGATATCGAGGGTAGCGCTACCGCCTGTTTGACCATTCATCGGAATGGCTACCGGATTTTCCGGATCACCTGATATAGGCACATCAAACTTGATGAAATGTCCGGCTGCATCAGGCAGCATTTTTCTTAGGACATTAGTGTGCGAAGCCAATCCATTAATATAATATCGGTCTCCTTCTTCATATATCACTTCTTCTTCGATCACGGCTACATAGACCAGTAATTCGTCGCTCACATTAAAATCCTTCAGCGCTTCCAGGCTCACTGTGCCTCTTATTTCTGAAGAAGAGCTGCCATTGTCCGCCACAGTGATCGTAACTCCCGGATCTTCCAGCGAACTCAAGTTGAAGTCATTGTTGGTCCATGGGAGCCTGACGTTCTGATCCGTCTCGCTGCTTCTGATACCTCCATCCAGTACGGAAGTCACATTGTCCACGTTGTAGAACGTTCTTCTTGCTCCCGGATCTTTGGGGTTGATTTCATTGAATGGATCAGACTCTCCAAGGTCGATATGATAATCAATTACAATTTCATCCCCACTGCTGAAAGCCGGCTTATTGGGGTTGCCTTCTTCTCCATTTAGAATCTCATCGATCTCTCTATGGATATCAGTCGAGGGAATTAAATGAGTGGTTGATTCATTGGAGGTACTGATAAAGTTTTCGATCAACACTCGTTTCTGGCGCTCGAAGATTCGGAAGTCGTCTAGGGCAAAGCCGAAATAGCCGTCTGATTTAGGCTCAGAGGACGATGCCAGAGCAAATCTAAACCGTACAAACTCTCTATCTGCCGTATCGATTTCATCTAATTTATGCTTAGCGGTAACCCAAGCCACAGTTTCAGGTGCCCCTGCCCATCCCATTGGATCAGCCACTGTACCATTTGCAAATGCCTGTCCGGGATCTGCGCCAACCTGGTCAGAATTGTACCAATTCAAACCTGTAACAACCGTAATATTGGCTACATCATCGTCATAAGAACCTAATACTGTCCAGTTTAATCCATCGTCCAGTGAATACTGCATTACTACACCATCTCGAACCCCATCAAAATTGTGGATCATACTAAAACTTACCATTGGCTGATCTAAGTCCGAAACATTGAATGCTGGAGAATACAACCAAGAATCCTCGCTCACACCATATGTACCCGTAGATCCGGTGATCCATCCTTCTGACCCAGATAGACCGGCTCCCCCTATTGAGGTAGCATCAAGAGCCTGATAAGCCCAACTAGACTCTCTCAATTGATTAATACCGTAATCATCGTGCCAGTTCGTATCGGTACTATCCGCTTGGGGGATAAATAAAACTCCATCCTTAAGCTTTTCTACATACCAGCCCTCCTGGTCTGTATCAACTCCATCAAAGCTTTGAGTATAGCCGTCCTGATCTACCACAATATGTGGTAGTACATTTACCTCTCTTAGGAGAAAATCATCACAGCCATTAGAATTGGTTACTAATATTTCCAATTCGTGTAGTCCGAAAGTGTCAAATCTATGATTAAAGGGACCAAACACATCATCTCCTTCCCAATCATAGATTGGTAAAGTGCCAGTGCTATCTGCACTATTATAAATGACCGTTCCCTCAGTGATGTCTGTGATCTTAATACTATCTATTTGATCAAGATTCAAAAGCAATTCATTCACATAGAAAGAGGTGATCTGACCATCGGTTCCACCTTCCCATACGGCGCTTGTATTAGGATCAATTCTAACAAGTAGCGTTCGTTCCGTTATTCCAACTTCTTGATCGCTAATACAGCCAGTAGTACTGTGTTGAGCCTCCAATACAATTCCAAATTGCGATGACAACCCTGTAAAACCCGCAAAATTGTGCTGAACTTGCTGACCTTCTTTAACTGGAGAGAAGTCATCGCCAGGGAATTCAGAATCAAATTGAATGATACCATCCTTAGCTTCATAAAATTTCCAGGTGTAATCCATCTCATCCAATCCAAAAGGTGAGTTTCTTGGAGGATTGAAAGCAGGATTATCTGATAACAACTGTACGTCAAATGCCACATTTGGATCAATACAACCTCCATTTACAATTGCAAAAACCTCGGGTAATACGTGCACCGTGATCTCCTTTTCCAGAGAAGCAGAACAGCCCGTTGCCGCATTGGTATATTCATACCTAATCGGATGGACTAGTGATCCGCCAGTAATGGCACTAGCCAAATCTCTTGGTTGGAACAACGCTCGATCTTCTGAACCAATCCGTGTTGTATTTACAGGAGATCCATTGATGTAGATTTGCCCAACACCGCCAGCAGTAGTGTTTCTTTGCCCTGTTACAATAAAATCCTCATGACTTTCACAGACAGCTGTACTAAAGTTTCCTGTATTTAATACTGAAGTCAGAAAATCACGTGAGTCATCCAATAGATCCGTACTATAAATCTCCAAGTCCGGAAGCGGATTGACCTCAATTGTTTCATTCGGATCATTATTTAACGCAGTGCTATCTGTACAAGAATAGGTATTCGTATAGATAAACACGATATCATGACTTGACTCAACATCTCCAAATTCCTCATAACTGGAGCTTAAATGGGCCACACTGGGATTGAAATTCGCTGATCCATTACCATTATCTGTTAACCCTACGTTTTCCAAATTAGCAGATGTTACAGCATCGGTGGTATATGATTTGAACATACCGCTCGAGACAGGGACCAAATTATCAAGTCCGGTAATAGTAAATCCAACACCATCACTCACACAAAACTCATTGGTTTCAGGCGAGATTGGCTCATCAGTATAAGTTATGTCCAGATCAGGAAGTGGGTTCACAGTGACATCCACAGGTTGCGCATCACTCTCGCAAGTATTGTTCGTCAGCTGTGTAACAAAAATCCTGGTAGTCTCTGGTGAGGCATTGTTAACGTTGGAAATTTTCAGCGCAGTAAGTGCGGCTACCTGGTTGAAAGAAACCGATGTCCCTGTGCTGATCAAACCTGATGGGTTATTTGGCGGACCTGAAGTGTACCATGTGTAGACCGTATCAACCCCCGGGCCAGATATCTCAAACAGTTCGCTTAATACCTCTGTATCCTCACAGAATACATATTCATTGGCTATATCAGTACCAACAATGGTTGGAGCCACCGGTTTGTCATAAATTGTATCATTAACCTGTGTGATTACACTTGTACAACCCAGGAATCCTTCCCCATCAATGTCTATATCTTCAATCCTAAACACATAGAATGGAGCCACATAGTCCGTAATCACTGCATCAATTTGTGTTTGATTCGGAGTGAAATTTGGTGATCCGGAAGTAGTGGTAATCACCGGAGTATCTGTCAATGGATTCACCGACGAACTGGTATACCACCTAAAGGTACTTCCTGATCCCGGGTTGGTAATTACCAATGTCGGGATTGCGTCTACATCACACACCGCGTCACGATGAGGAGCAATCACTTCATCCGGTGTCTCCAGAATCTGAACCACCACCTGACGAGGGTTGCTTTCACATCCAACAAACGAAGACCCGTCCTGTCCTGTCACCTGAGTCACATAGAAGGTATACGTACCTACAGGAACGCTGGTACCCGTCAAGTCAGCCGGAGCTCCTGTTTCGTTCGGGATCAGCTCTGACGCCTGAATGGTTACCCCTCGTGCATCAGCAACAGTCAATCTCTCCGAAGGAGTTCCTACTTCATCTTCGTCATTATACCAGTAGAAAATATCCGCCCCGGTATCAGTCACCTGAATGGGCTGAACTTCATCTCCAAAACAATAGTAGATAATTGGGTCATTGTCGACTTCTGTAGGAGCCGAAGGAATATCCAATACATGAATTCTAAGCACAGCCATATCTGCTTCCTCTGTTTCACAACCGTCATAGGTTAGTCCCCCTGAATTAATATTATTTACCTGAGACACTTTAAAGTAGTAGGTACCATCACCCAGAGGTCCACCATTCGGATTAGCTGTGGTCAACCTTAAGTCATCACCGGTCACCTCACTGGAAGTCACTCCTGTACTACTGCTAAACACCGGGTCTGCACCCACAGGAATGTTTCCATTTTCATCGGTCGAGTACCACAGATACTGCCCTACGTTTCCGGCTACTTCAGTGGTAAGGGACAGAAGGTCTCCTTCACAAACACTGAGTTCCATATCCAATCCTGCGTCGAGATCTCCAGTATGAGCTGCAAAAACAGGGGCCTCAGGGTCAGGGAATACAGTAATTTTAACTGTAGTCCATTCACTTGGGCATCCCACAAAATCCGCTGCCTCATTGGCGTTGGTATATTGACGGACATAGTAGACATAATCACCAGGGGTATCTTTGTCATATCCAAAATGATCTACCAGCTCCTGTTCTGTCACCAGGCGATTGCCAAAAGCATCAATGTCATCGTCAGCAGTCGTTACATCATCTATTAATGTTCCAGGAGAACCACCGGCACCATCTGACAATGCCCATTCATACACCGAACCAGTTTCCGAAGGAGTCTCGATTTGTCGAATGGCATCCCCTTCACATATAAAGTATTTTACAGTGTCTGCAATAATTCCAGAATCAGAGTAGTCTCCTCCAAAATCATCAATATCCGGTGCTGATGGAGTAAGGTTCACATTAAAGGTTACTGACACCATACCTCCTTCACATCCAACAAATTCCTGAGAACCGGCCGGGAAATTGTTATTATGATCAGTCTGTGAAATATAGAATGTGTATGAAGTACTGTCAATCGGGTTGTAACCCACAGTAGCCAGGTAAGCATTTGGATCAAACTGAAAATCCGTTCCTGTGATGGTTGCCAACGAAGTGGTCATATCACTGGCAAACAACTCGAAGTAAGATTCAGTGTCTTCATCATCATCATAGCTGTCCGACAATTGGATTACATCCAAGGTGGCCGGAGTGTCATCATCTACACAATATTCAAACTCAAATTTGTTTGATCCTGTAAGTGCCCCATTTGTCAAGACAGGCACTGCCGGTACATCATAAATCGAAATATCTACTCCTCTGGCTAGTGAAGCACATCCTTCAAAGCCCATGCCGTCAATATTGATGTCCGCCGTGGCAACCAGATAATAATCTGCAGTTTGAGCGGCTCTTGTATTGGTAATACCCCCATCATCGTCGCTCATGTCATAGGTGGTACCGGTGTGCAGCAGTGTATTCAATGCGCTGTTGTCATACCAGTCAAACTGAAGTCCGGCACCGTTGGTCTCCAAATCAGGAATAACGTCATTGCCGGCGCAAAACTCAAGGAAGAAGTTTTCATCTCCACTGACTCCATCAGATATACCTGACTGTGTCCCTGCAAAGTCATTGGTCAAAGCCGGCATGGCTGGCTTAGGCCTGATTTCGAAATTTGCCTGAATGATCACCTCACATCCTTCTGCAGAGGAAGGAAGTACTCCTGTGGTGTACTCCAATCGATAGAGTCCATATTCAGATTCATCTTCATAGGTTAATCCGTCGTTATCCGGATCTTTTGGATCGAAGTTGTTTTTAAGTGTTCCTGTTGCCGTGAAATCATAAATCAGACCGTCATCGATATAGTTTCCGTTTCCATCCTGATCATAGTAGAGCGTATAGCCTTCAGTAATTACACCTGTTTTATCCCCGGTAGAAGCCTCCAAATCACGTGTAATGTCAAACACTGAGCCATCTTCACAATAGTATCCATCGAAGTTGCCATCCCCGTCTCCATTGGCGAAGTTCGTCACAATAGGCATTGGATAAATAAAGATTTCTTCCGTGGCAAAAGTCGTCAAAGCCAGGGTGCTCTCGTTTTGCACAATCTTACGAAGGGTAATGGTTCCTCCAGCTGCAGCCAGTAGGGAATCTGTGTTGTTAAGTGCATCACCATCATCATAAACCGGATTGAAAGTCCAACCTGTTGTAGCAGTAGGTGTACCGCTCATTGGAGTAGGCCCTGACAATACATGAGCAGATATATTTTCACCATTAAACCATGCCTGCACATTGTAAAAATCCGGGATACCATCGTCCGTAGTATCATCAAGATCCGTCGGATTGTGTTGGTCGATTACAAACACATTCGGAGTATTCACATAGCAAAAAGTAACATCAGAGCCAGCAGTCAATACCGTCTGAACCTTGGTTACTGTAAAGGTTGTACTGTACTTGGCCTGAACTCCATCTGAAGCGGTCAGGAAGTACTCAATGGTATGATCTTCACTTAGGTCCATTGCACCTCCACTACCTGCAATACTTGGCACAAATCGCGCAGATGACTCAGTGGCCCCGTAGACCTGATCCACAAGACCATTACCCACAAATACCGCAGTATGGCCCGCTGGTTTACTCAATGTAATCGTAGTTCCGGCAGTTTCCTCTTCCGTAAAAACCGTCTCACCGGCACTGTTGTCGCCATTTACGATAGCTACAGAATACTTGGTAGCGGCACTTTCACAAGAATTTCCATCTGTCACTGTAATCCAGAAATTTGTAACACCCAAGTCTCCTACAGTAAGCCCTAAATCATCCAGACTTACAGGGTGAGAAGTTGCTCCATCGAAAGTATTCAATACTGAGCTCAGTCCCTCATCACTATAAATAGTCAGATCGTCCGTCGCATTCATCGTAAATCCAGCAAATGGACGTGTTGTGGTTAGGTTACCCGTAATCTTGTTGACTGTATAAGATCCTACTGCATTCCCTTGTGTATTACCCTCATCCAGGTTATTTGTATCATTCGTATGATCTGCCTCCATAATGAATGGGTGTCCGTCGGCCGGATTAGCAAGTGCGATTTGTGGCGCATTGAATGGCAACAAGTTGCTCAAATCTCCAAATACTCTTCCATCCGATTCATTGGCCAAATACATATCCCCTGATCCGGAACGGGTAATGCTTACATTGGACTGTTCGCTAGATCCCGTACCATATACCTCCAATCCGGAAACCGTAATTTGATCTATCAAATTCGAACCGTTAATGGTATATGTCACCTGAACGTAGGTATTCAGTACGCTCATAGATATCGCACTGATGTTATTGGATGGTCCGGACACGCTACCCACAGATGTGTTGAAGGTAAAGCCGTCAGGCAACTCCAGTCGCAACGTCCTGTTTGTACCGGTTTTAAAGTCATTTTCTATCTGCTCGGTAATTACAATATCCGTCAATGGATAGGCATCACCAGCGATACATACATCACTTCTGACAGGTGCGGTAATCAAAGTACCCCCCGTCTGAACGTCTATCAACGTATTATTAAGAGCAGACAGGTTTCCAAGGGCTACATCTTCAGCTACCAGATATATGTCATATACATTGTTAGGATTTAGTGTTTCCAGTACACTGAAGGTTGACCCTGTACTGGTCACATTGATGCTTCCGTCCACTACGAATATTCCACCTGTTCCTGCATAGTCATCATCAGCACCAGAGTCTGCTACATCAGCGACTAAAGGATCGCCGGATTTAACCAAATCGTTTGTACGCTCTACGATCAGGTAGTGAATAACCCCTACCTCATTGCTGAGCTGGGCTGAAATGGTTACGTCACTGTCCTCGACAAACACAGACTCACTGGCAATAACCGGAGCGGTGTTGTCAATGGTATAGGTTTCCTCAGACAGTGGGGTGATGTTCACAGGATTGTCAGCGATATCTACAATACCTCCAACAACATCCAGATCCAATAGCCCGTCTCCGCTTACGCCTGTAATGGTCACATCAAATACAAAACCAGGAGTAGTGGCTACCATGCTTCCTACTGCACCTATCGTCGTGCTAAAATCTCCGGTCGCAACATCATAGACGTAGGAATCGAAAGTGACTTCAAATACGACCGAAGTTGCTTTGTTGCGTTCTGCAGCAGGTGTTTTGCGAGCGATGCTGCTGATGACCGGCACAGTTTTATCGACTGTAATAGAATTGGTATTGTTTACTCCGGACACGATTTCCGTACTTCCGGATACATCGGCAGGCATGTTGCCAGCCAGGTCTATAAACCCTATGTTGTAGGCAATCACCCCTTCTGTATCAAAAGGATGTACCTGATAAGTCACCTGCCAGGTAGACTCGTCTCCGTCCGATAGATCCAAAACATTGACCGTACCAAAAGACGGTGCTCCACCCACAAAAATCGTTACATCAGGAGCTTCGATTAAATCTTCATTAAAGTCTAAATCAATCGTTACAATGTCATTTTCTTTGGCATAGTAATCATTTGTACCAGGCGCATCAAGCGTCAGGTCATCAAGAGTCGGATCACCCTTATCCACCATCATCGACGATCCATTAGTGATGTTGGCCTGCGAAATCTGCGTTCCGACATTGCCTGCGTCATCCGTAAAGTCTATTAGGAAAGTAACAGCACCATCAGTATCCAGCGCATTCACTATATAGGATATTTCCCAAATATTGTTGGCGGCATCTACTTCTGTAATCGATGGGCTCGGATCATTGATAGCAGCACCTCCACTATACAATTGAGTAAGAGACGGAGCAGCCAATAATTCGTCATTAAAATCAACCAGAATGGTCACCTCATCACCCAATACGGCGTACTGATCATCCGTCATGTTGTCACTTATGATTTCAAGGGCTTCAATAGATGGTACGACAAAATCTACTTCTACTTCACTCGCATCGGATACCGCAGTGACTTGTGCTCCAGCATTGCCTGCATCGTCAGTAAAGTCAATGGTGAAAGTCACATCACCTTCTGTGTCGTTTAATGCATTCACCACATAAGAAGCCGTATATGTAGGAGCTGATGAATTGTCAATTGACACCCCGTTAAAGACTCCATTTCCTCCGCTGGAGAATGCTACAGAAGGATCCGTCACTAAGTCATCACTGGCAGTAAAAGTCAATGATATCGTTTGTCCATCTGAGGCATGTCCTGCCACTCCGCTTGTCGACAATGATATCGATGACAGGGTAGGCAGATCATTATCTATTACAAATTCAGGTAAATCGGTAGTTGCTCCACCCAAAAACTGGTTTCCACCGTAATCCGAAATACCAGAACCCAATAGCCTCATACCAATATCCCCGTTTCCGGAAACATTGTTCAATGTGATTGTATAAATGTTTAGTCCAGGGCCTGTGGGTCCGCTAAGTGAAATGGCCCCTCCAAATGCTGAGTTGCCGGCGGTAAGTCCACTCGCTCCAACGCCGTTCACTGCGGCTCCTGTAGGAACAAAAAGTACCAGGACATCATCCAAAGTAAACTCGGCCGGATCAATACGTTCGTCAAATTCAATGTTGTAGCTAATGGTGACGTCATTGGTGTTGTCAGGAGTTCCGTTGGATGTACTGTTTCTTACCAATGCGTTAAAACCGGGATCGGTATTATCAGTATCAATATTGATACCCACCGCATCATCCTTGAGGAAGTTGCCTCCAAAGTCTTCAATATCTCCGGCATCATCGTCATCATCATACGTCAAAGTCAAATCACCCACTGCCGACGCAAAATCAGCTACGATCAATTCCAGAGTAGCATTATTAATCGTCCCGTCGAGAACATTGGTTACGTTGAATGATGTACCTATTCCATCCACTACGGTAAAGTCAGCTGCTTCCAGAGTACTGATCTGAACAGCATCAGTGAAAGTCACATCAATTTGTGTTGTGCCATTAGGCACACCGCTGGCAAAGGCAGGATCTGTTTGATCATAATCTATCACCTGACCGACAGCATCATCGGCCAGAATATTGGATCCAAAATCTGAAACCACTGTACCTGTAGAAGCATAGGTAACCGTGATGTCACCTATTGCGCTTGAGAAATCGTTTACGGTAAGTACAAGTTCATTATCGTTAGGTGTCTCATCGTTGATCGCTGTTACGGTAAATCCGGTATTGATACCATCAGCCACCACAAAATCAGTAGCAACAGGGGTAGCAAACTGAACACGATCGTTAAAAGTGATCACCACCTCTACATTGTTTGGTCGTGCTGCTACACTGGTCATCAGAGGTGCTATCGCATCCTTGTCGATAACCACTCCCGTGAGGTCGGTTGCCAAGCCATTCGAACCAAAGTCTTCAATATTGGTCGTAGACTTGCTGTAAGTAATAGTCAAATCACCCACTGCCGCACTTACGTCGGTTACCGTCAACTCAATCCTGTTGTCATTAGGGGTGCCATCCAGAATAGCAGTAACAGCATAGGCGTTGTTGATACCATCCCGAACGATGAAATCCCCGGAAGGTGCCGCGTTCAGGATTTGTACCGCATCATCAAAGAACACATACAACTGAGTAGAAGTATTCTCTGAAGCTGACAGCAATGCAGGAACTGTGACATCAATGTCTATAATTATACCCGTCGCATCATCCAAAAGGAAGTTGCCTCCAAAGTCTTCAATATCCCCTGTATCATCGTCATCATCATAGGTCACCGTCAAATCACCGACTGCCAGTGTAAAATCATCTACAGTCAACTCCAAGATCGCATCTTCGATCGTGGCATCAACCACATTGGTGACGTTGTAGGTATTGCCTATTCCATCTTCTACAGTGAAGTCTCCCGGCTCCAGATTGGTTATCTGAACTCTATCCGTGAACGTCACATCGATCTGGGTGGTACCCACTGCCACACCGCTTGATAAAGCCGGAGGAGTCACATCATAATTCACCGGTACTCCTACCGCATCATCGACCATAGGGTTGGGTATGGCTGCCAAATCCGTGATGATAGATCCTGTGGCGGAATAGGTCAAAACAAAATCACCTACGCCAAGATCCAGGTCTGTGAAGTTCAACAATAGCTTGTTGTCATTGGCAGTACCATTTACTATGGATTGAGTAGCTAAGACATTTCCTATTCCATCAGTTAAAATGAAATCCGTAGCGGGAAGACCAGAGGTAATAGCTACCCCTTCGTTAAACGTGACTTCAATTTGTGTGGTGCTGGTAGCAGCTGCACTCAGCATCAGCGGTCCATTGGTATCACCACCTACAGTGAATGTATAATCTGTACTATTCAGGAGGCCTGCAAAACTATTCACAGCGGCAGGATCTTCTGTGAATGAACCTGCGTCTATAACAACATAATAGTCCCTACCTTCCAGAAGTGACTCAGGAAAGTTTACGGTAACATCATTTCCTGAGACAGACACTTTGGTAGGGTCGGTCACATCGATCTGGATAAAGTTAGGCGGTACATCATCATCCACGAAGAGGATTTCCACGCCATCCACCGCCTGGGCCTGAACATCTTCACTGAACGTGAACACAAATATGGAATTTGGATCGACGGCCGGGTCTCCATTGGCTGGAGAGAAATCCGCAATCACAGGCGCAGCAGCATCATTTTCAGTAATTGTTCCGGTGGCTGCAGCATTGTTACCGGCTAAATCTTCAAATGTTGCTCCTCCGACGTATGTCAGTTCCTCAGATCCAATGGCGGTACCACCATTAGCCGCAACACCCCCATTATATATTCCTTCATCTACGGTCAGCGTG